>JAJYKX010000064.1 GCA_021788175.1 Chloroflexota bacterium | reverse complement strand
CCGGCCATGCCCCTCGATGAATCGGTCTCGATCATGGAGACCATGGACGAGATCCGGCGCCAGGTCGGCATGCGCTACCCCTTCGAGGCCCCCGGCGCCTGATCCCGGTCCGGGCTCGTCCGCGGTCGTCTCGCTAGACTCCGTCGTGGTGTCGCGAGTTCCCTCCTTCCACCCTCCGGTCCGGCGCCTCCACGCGCGCGAGCCGGGCGCTGGCACGGCGCGGGCGACGTGCGCGGTCAGGGCTGCGCCGCGGCCGGGTGCAGCCGCGCCTGCGCGCCGGAGGGACGTCGGGTGACCGACGATGCCGCCGGGCTCCGGGAGGGCCTGGAAGGTGTCCCCCTGCTGCACGACCTGCCGGCACCGACCCTGGAAGCGCTGGCGGCCGGGATGCGGCTCGTCCGGCTGACGGCGGGCGACCTCCTCGTGCGACAGGATGACGAGGGCGACGAGATCTTCGTGATCCTGCGGGGAGACCTGGAGGCGTTCCGCGAGGAGCCGGGCCGCCCCGACCAGGTCCTGACCCTGCTGGGCCCGGGAGACGTCGTCGGCGAGCTGGCTGTCCGGGCGGGCGGGAGGCGCACCGCGAGCGTGCGAGCACGGACCGCGGCGACACTCGGCGCGGTGCACCGTGCCACGCTGGAGGTCCTGTTCCGCGGCGATCCGGAGCTGGCCCTGCGACTCACGGAGCTCAGCGCCCGCCGCCTGCGCCGGTCGCAGCTCGCCGACTACCTGGCGCGGCGCTTCGGGGCCATCGAACCGTCGGTCATCGACGACGTCGAGCGCGAGGCGACCTGGGTCGCGCTCGCGGCGGGGGACGTGCTCTTCCACCAGGGCGATCCGGGCGACGCGCTCTACATCCTGCTCAGCGGCCGGCTGCGGGTCGTGCACGACGAGGGCACGCCCGGCGAGCGCGTCCTGGCCGACGTGGGACGCGGCGAGACCGTCGGCGAGATCGCGCTGGTCACCCACGCCGAGCGCTCGGCCACGGTGTACGCGGTCCGCGATTCGCACCTGGCCCGACTGAGCCACGCCGCGTTCACGCGGCTCACCGGCAGATATCCGGCGGCGATGCTCCAGATCACCCGGCTCCTGGGCGTCCGGCTGCAGCAGACCAGCGCGGGCGCCGAGCGCGTGCGCGCGGGATCGCTCAGCCTGGCGCTGGTCCCGTGCCGGCCGGACGTTGCCCTCCACGGTCTCGCGGGGGCCCTGGTCGACGCGCTCGAAACCATCGGGCCGACGGCGCTGCTGACCCGGGCGTCCGTCGAGGCCGCGCTGGGCGGTTCGATCCCATCCGAGGGCAGCCAGGGCGTGGACGGCCTGCGCCTGGCCCAGTGGATCGACGAGCAGGAGACGCAGCGACGCTACCTGGTCTACGTCGCGGATCCGGAATGGTCCGCGTGGACGGCGCGGGCGGTGCAGCAGGCCGATCGGGTGCTCCTGGTGGCGGACGCCACCGCCGATCCGGACCCGGGTCCGCTGGAGCGGCGCCTGCTCGCCGGGTGGTCGGCATCGCGGAGCCCGCACCTGACACTGGTCCTCCTGCACCCGCCGGGCACCGGGGCGCCTCGCGACACGGCACGCTGGCGCGTCGCCCGCCGGGTCGACGACCACGTGCACGTGCGGGCCGGGGCGGCGGGCGACATCGGACGGCTGGCGCGCATCGTCAGCGGGAACGCGGTCGGCCTCGTCCTCGGGGGCGGCGGCGCCCGTGGCTTCGCGCACGTGGGTGTCCTGCGTGCCTGCGAGGAACTCGGGATCCCGGTCGACATGATCGGGGGCACGAGCAGCGGCGCGATCTTCGCGGCCATGCCCGCGATGGGGCTCGGCGCGGCGGAGATCCTCGAGCAGAGCGCCGAGCCCTTCCGTGCCGTCCTGGACCTGACGCCCCCGATCGTCTCACTGGCCGCGGGCGGTCGCGTGACGCGCTCGATCCGGGCCTTCTTCGGGGATCGGCAGATCGAGGATCTCTGGCTTCCGTACTTCTGCATGGCCGCCAACCTCACGCGCGCCGACCAGGTCGTCCAGGACGACGGTCCCCTGGCGGACGCGATCCGCGCCACCGTCTCGCTCCCCGGCGTCTTCCCGCCCGTCTACCGGGACGGCGACCTGCTCGTGGACGGCGGGCTGCTCAACAACCTCCCGATCGACACGATGCGGGCCCGCAACCCGAGCGGCGCCGTGCTGGCGGTGGACGTCTCGCCGGCGGTCGACCTGACGGCGTCCGCCCCGTTCGGGCCGGCCGTCTCCGGCTGGCGCCTGGCGGGGCGCCGGCTGAACCCGCGGGCGCGAGGCGGCGACCCTCCCGGGATCCTCGACGTCCTGCAGCGCTCGCTCGTGCTGGGCAGCGTCTATCTGCGCGGCCAGCTGAAGCGCCAGCACCTGGCGGACCTGGTGCTCCACCCACCGGTGGGCGAATGGGGCCTCTTCGACTACGCGAGCCAGCGGGCCATCGCCGAGCGCGGCTACGAGTCGTCGCGCGACGAGCTGGCCGCTTGGTGGTCGGGTCGCGCGGCCGACGATCCGGGGGCCTGACCGGCAGGCCCGGCCACCACCCCGGACACGGCGCGACTCGGCAGGCGTCGGCTGCGGTCGCGGAACGCCGGGCCTACGCGGCCGCGGTCCCCGAGGACCCCGGCGACCCGCCCGAGAAGTGGATCCCGCCGCCCGCCCGCTTGGCCTCGTACATGGCGCGATCCGCCGCCGCGAGCAGGCGCGTGGGCGAGGCATGCGGCTCGCCGTCGATCATGACCAGCCCGAGCGAGGATCCGACCCGGACCTCGCCCTCCGCCATCGCGATCGGCTGCCCGAGCGCGGCGTGGATCCGGCCGGCCAGTCTCCCGGCGGTCTCTTCGTCCCGAACGTCCGGCAGCAGGAGGACGAACTCGTCCCCGCCCATCCGCGCCGCCACGTCCGTCACCCGGATGGAGCGGAGCAGGCGCTGGCCGACCACCTGCAGCACCTCGTCGCCCGCCGCATGACCCAGGGTGTCGTTGACGTGCTTGAAGCCGTCCAGGTCGAGCATGATCAGCAGGCTCGCGATCCCCGTGCGGCGGACCCGGTCGGAGGCGCCGGCGAGGCGGGCCAGGATCCCGTGCCGGTTCAGCAGCCCCGTCATCTGGTCGTGCGCGACCCGCTCGCGGTCGTCGTGGGACTCCCAGACCAGCAGCACCAGCACCGCGCAGACCGCCGTCGCCCACCAGCCCATCGCCTGGTACGCGAACGCCAGGATCCAGGCGACCACGCACTCCGCGAGCAGCGTGCGTCGCCACGACCCGCCCAGCACCATCAGCGTCTCGCGGATCGTCAGGCGCTCGCGCAGCCCGATCGTCCCTGCGGCGATGGCGACCGAGAGGCCCCCGAGCACGGCGGCGCCCGCCACGGCGGCGACCAGGTCCGCGGCGCTGGCCGACACCCAGGTCGTCGCGTCCTGGCGGGCGACCCCGACCGCGAGGCCGGCCACGACCGCGGCCAGGGCACCTCCTGCGTGGTTGGCCAGCACGCCGTACCAGGGCACCTCGCGGAGCTCCCGCAGCTCGATCGTCGAGATGAAGGCGACCCATCCGCCGGCGGCAGGCCCACCGAGCAGGAGCGCGGCGACGATGAAGGGCAGGTGAAGGGTGAGGATCGCGTGATCGCCGATCGGGGCGCTCCACAGCGAGCCCGCGAGACCGAGGAGGACCCAGAAGAGGAGGCCGGTGCCCGTCGGCTCGCGGCCCACGATCTCGGGCGCATGGAGGGCGATCGGCGGGGCGAGCGGGATCGCCATGGTCGCCCAGGCGAGAGCTGCCAGCCCGGCGAGGATGACCGCGGCGGTGTACGCGGCGAGGCGCAGCGACGGCGGCCGGAGCGCGATGCTCGGAGACCGGTTCACGGCCGCACCCCGGCCCTGGCGGCCCGTGCTGTGCACGCGGAACCGGGGTGATGGTCGGCCGGTCGGGCGGCGGTGTCCGCCGCTCCGTGCCGACCGTTCGGAATTGGCAACGACAACGGGCGCAGGTCGTGCCTGTCATGCACCAGGCACAAGGCCTTCCACGTCACATCCACCAGGGGGCACTCCCAGCAGGCTGAGTGGTTCGCGCGGGCTTCAGGGCCGCCCGCGCTTCGGCTGATCGCGCTGAGGGATCACGCCGGCAGGGCCCCGAGCGCACCTGCGGCGTGCCAGGTGCGTCCCGGCTCCGGGTCCTCCGGGGGGCGTCGGCGCCGCCGGCGCGCGCCTCATCCACCGGATGTCCGGTCTCTCCGATTGCCTTGCCTCGACGCCCGGGCCGCTCCTCGACGGGGATCCGTTCGTCAAGACACGGTGTACCGCGCAGCCCAGTGGCCAGCCCCTATCCGGAGGTACCGCCCCGGCCGGTACGTCCGGGCATGCCGGTACGCCCGGGCGTGGTGGCGTGCGAGGGCACGCGGACGGGCGCGCGCGTACGATGGGCCCGTGGCCGGCCGGATCGACCTGAACGCGGACGTGGGCGAGAGCCTCGGCCCCTGGCAGATGGGGGCGGACGCCGTGCTGATGCCGCACCTCACCTCGGTCAACGTCGCCTGCGGGTTCCACGCGGGTGACCCCCTCACCATCAGGCGGACCGTCAGGCTCGCGCTCGACCTCGGTCTCGCCGTCGGTGCGCATCCCGGCTACCCGGACCTGGTCGGGTTCGGACGCCGTTCCCTGTCGATGGCGCCCGCCGAGCTGGAGGCCGCGGTCCTGTACCAGGTGGCGGCGCTGCACGGGATCGTGCGCGCGGAGGGTGGGCGCCTCGCGCACGTGAAGGCGCACGGCGCGCTCTACCACCACGTGGCCGTGGATCCTGCGGCTGCGACGGCGTTCGTGACGGCGGTGGCACGCCTGGACCCGGACCTGCGGCTGGTGGGCCCGCCGGGATCGCTGCTCCTGGCCGCGGCGAGGGAGCGAGGTCTGCGGTACCTGGTCGAGGGGTTCGCCGACCGTGTCTACGACGCCGGTGGGCGGCTGCGCTCCCGCGATCTGCCGGGCGCGCTCAACGAGGACCCGGAGGTGGCCGCCGCCCAGGCGGTGGCGATCGCGCGCGACGGACGCGTGACGGCAGCCGATGGTTCCGGGTTCCCGCTGCGGGCGGACACGATCTGCATCCACGGCGACACGCCCGGGGCCCCCGGCATCGCCGCGGCGGTGCGACGGGCGCTCGTCGCCGCGGGGATCACGGTGACGGCGCCGTCCCGCGACGACCCGTGACCGCGCACACGGCCGGCAGCGTCGTCCCGCGGAGGGCCGTCATCGAGCGCATGGGCGACGCCGCCCTGATCGCGACCCTCGCCGACGAACTGGATGCCGCCGCGAGCGGCTGGGCGCTCCGCGCGGCGACCGCCGTGGACGCGCGACGCGTGGCCCTCCCCGGCCTCGAGGCCGCGGTGCCCGGCCATGGCAGCGTCCTGGTCCCCTTCGACCCGGGCCGCTGCCGCGAGTCGCAGGTTCGTGCCCTGCTCGAGGCCGTCCTCGACGAGACTCGCCGCGCCGAGCCGGCACCCGGCGGTGTCCTCCACGAGATCGCCGTCCGCTACGGCGGCGTCGACGGGCCGGACCTGCCCGAGGTCGCCGATCGCACCGGGCTGTCCGAGGACGCCGTGGTGGCGCTGCACGCCGGCACTGAGTACCGCGTCCTCGTCCTGGGGTTCATGCCCGGCTTCCCGTACCTGGGGATCCTGGCGGCGCAGCTCGATCTCCCGCGGCGCGCCACGCCCCGCGTGCGGGTGCCGGCCGGCAGCGTCGCCATCGCCGGCCGCCAGACGGGCATCTACCCGTTCGAGTCCCCCGGCGGATGGCACCTGGTCGGCCGGACCGACGTCCCGCTCTGGGATCCCGTCCGGCAGCCGCCGGCCCTCCTGGCCCCGGGCGACCGGGTCCGGTTCGTGCCGCGCTGATCCGTGCTCGAGGTCGTCGACCCGGGGCCACTCCTCACCCTCCAGGATCGCGGCCGGCCGGGGCTGGCGCACCTTGGCGTGCCGCCGTCCGGGGCCGCCGACCCCTGGGGCCACGCGGTGGCCTGCCTGCTCGCCGAGTCCCCGGCGGGTGCCGCGGTGCTGGAGGTGACCCTGGGCGGCGCGCGGCTGCGGGCGGTCGAGACCTGTACGGTTGCGCTGGGCGGTGCCGACCTCGGGGCAGAGCTGGACGACGGACGGCGCCTGCCGTGCGGCGCGGTCCACCTGCTGCCGGCGGGATCGGAGATCCGGTTCGCCGGGTCCGGACCCGGATCCGCGTCCGGGATCAGGGCCTACGTGGCGCTCGCGGGCGGCATCGACGCCCGGCCGGTGCTCGGCTCCGCGTCGACCTGCGTGCCGGCGCGCCTGGGCGGCATCGACGGGCGCCCGTTACGTGCCGGCGACGTGCTGCTGCCCGCCCGGCGGGGCGACCTCGGCGCCGCCGGCCGCGTCTGGCCGTCCGGGACGGCCCCGCACCCCGCCACCCGGCCGGGACCGATCCGGTTCGTGGCCGGGCCGGACCTCCGGCACCTGCCGCCGGATGCCCCGGAGGCGCTCGCCGCCTCGACCTGGGTGGTGGGGCCGGCGAGCGATCGGATGGGCATCCGCCTGGACGGAGCGAACCTGCCCGCGGGGCGGGAGATCCTCTCGCACCCCGTGATCCCGGGCGCGGTCCAGGTGCCCGCCGACGGACGCCCCGTGGTGCTGTTCGTGGACGGGCCCACGATCGGCGGCTACCCGGTCGCGGGCGTGGTGCCGCGCTGGCAGTGGCCCCGCCTCGGCCAGCTGGGGCCGGGCGACCGGGTCCGCTTCGCGGTCCAGGCTGCGGCGGCCGCGCGTGCCGCGTGGAGCGCACAGCAGCGCGTCCTGGCGGCGGCGGCCCGATCCGTTCGCGCCGACGCGCTCTGGGACCGGCTGGCCGACGGCTCGGGAGGGTAGGCGCGCGCGGAATCGGCCGTGGGTCGGCCGTGGGTCGGCCGTGGGTCGGCCGTGGGTCGGCCGAGGGCAGCCCGGGTCCGTTACAGCATCCCGGGGTTGGGGATCAGCCGCGCCGGGTCCACGAGCCCGGGCTCCGAGGCCATGAACTGGTCCCGGTCGCGGATCCGGAAGCCGGCCGCGAGCAGCGCCGGCAGGACCGGGCTCGGGCCCGCCACGGCGGCCATGATCCGCCCACCGCGGGCGCCGCGGCGGATCGCCGCCAGCGTCGGCCGCACGGGCTCCGCGCCGGGGCGCACGAGGAGCCGGTCGATCACGCGGTCCGCGTCAGCCTGCCTGGCGCGGGCGCAGGCGAAGGCGACCGGCTCGCCGGCCTCCAGCACCACGAACGCGTCCGCCTCGGCCTGGCTCACCCAGAAGGCATGGTCGGCCGCCCGATCGACGCCCGTCCACGCACGTTCCAGCGCCGCGAGCCGGGACGCGCCGGCCGGCTCGAGCGAGAGCGACGGATCCATCTGCGGAAGACCGGCGGGCTCTCCCTCGAGGTAGAGGTCGGGCCACAGCGGCGCCATGCCGGCGCGGACGTAGAGCGGCAGCGCGCGCGGGTCGTCGGAGGCGAACGTGGTCCGGCGCGCGGCGCCCCGGAAGAGCTCCTCCAGGAGCGGACGGCCGATCCCCTGGCCGAGCAGGTCGGGTCGCACGAACAGGTCGGCCAGGTGGACGGCGACCCCCGCGTCGACCGTCGCGCCGTACGCCACCACCTCGTCGTCGCGGACGCCGACGAGCGCGGTGCCGTGCTCGACGATGTGCCGCACGTAGGGGCCGACGATGTCGACCGTGGTGATCGGGCCGTCGTTGCCGTGGGCGGCGAGGATGGCGCGGATGGCCGGGATGTCCGCCGGGGTCGCGCGGCGGATGCTCGTCGTCACGGGCGGGGCCCGGCGGTCGCGCGCTGGCGCATGACCATGTCGATCAGCAGCGCGGCGCTCCAGCTGAAGCGGTCGCTGCCGTGGCCGGAGCCGTCCAGCGGGTCGAAGTACTCGCGGAACCCGGACCGCCGCACCAGCTCGAGCGAGCTCGCGAGGATCTCCTCGGCCAGGTGCAGGCGGCCGTGCCGCCGCAGGCCGCGCCACAGGAGCCAGTTCGTGTTCAGCCAGACCGGGCCGCGCCAGTAGCGCTCGGGATCGAAGTCGGCGGCCCGTTCGTCGTATGTCGGGACGACGAAGTGCGGACCCTGCCCCCGGGGATGGAACGAGGGCGACTCGAGCTCGCGGCAGATCGCGTCGACCGTCGGTTCGGCCAGGCCGGGGTCGAGGATCGGCGCGAAGGAGATCACCGTGTCCTCCGGCTCCCGCTCGTCGCGCCGCAGGTCCCACGGGCCGAAGCGCCGCCGACGCGGCGACCACAGCTCGCGGGCCAGTGCGCCGCGGATCCGTCCTGCCGCGGCCCGGTGCGGCGCCGGGTCCTCCCCCAGCAGTTCGGCGATCTGTGCGGCGGCCAGCTCGGACCACAGGAGGACCGCGTTGAAGAGCGGACCCGCGAAGAGGAACGGCGTGGCCGCCATCACCGCAGCATCCGAGTAGCGGGCGTCGCGGGCGATGGTCAGCAGGTACAGGTACCGCTCGTAGTCCGCGTCGGTCGGCCGATCGGCCGCAGCGGCGTGGTCCAGGTCGTGGCGGCGATAGGGCGGCAGGGCCCCGGGCGGCACGACGATCCGGTCGAAGTCGCGGTCCCACGCGGGGGAATCGTCGAGGCCGGACTCCCAGGGGTGGACGATGGCCACGAGCCCCGAGCCGCTCGCGTCCCGGGCCGTCTCGAGGTGCCGCAGCTGCGCCGACAGCCGGGGATAGAGGCGGCCGAGCCAGTCGAGCGAGCGCGCCCGCTCGTCGGGCCCCGCGCGCCGATGGACCTCCAGCGCCGCCCGGGCGTGGATCGGCGGCTGCGTGATCCCCGACGTCGGTCGCCCGATGGGCGCGTCCGGCGATCGCTCCGACTGCCATACGTCGGGGCCGGGAAAGTAGGCGTCGGCAGGAGCGGCCGGATCGAAGGCGATCGAGGGGACCATCCCGTTGCGCCACTGCGCCTCGAACAGGGTCTCCAGCTCACGGCGCGCCCGCTCGGCGTCGTACCAGGAGCGCCCGATGGCGATGAACGCGGAGTCCCAGCTCCACTGGTGGGGATAGAGGGCCTGCGATGGACGGGTGTAGGCGCCCGTCCAGTTGCCGTCCAGGACGTCGCGGGCCTCGGCGACCAGGTCGTCGGCGGCATCCAGCGTGGCGTCCAGCCCGGCCGGCGCCGCGTGGGTGACCCACGCGTGCCGGGCCGCCGGCTCGTTCATGGCACGAGTATCCCGGATGGCGGCCGATCGCGCCCGGCACGGGACCCGATGGCGCCCGGTTCAGAACCGGACCACCGACCCGGCGCGGAAGCGCTCGCGGCGGTGCCCCTGCCAGACGGTGACCCGCCCGCGTCCCTGGACCTGCCAGGCGCCGTCGCGGCCCACCGCGGCCGTCTCCTCGTCGATCCCGATCACGCGCGTGCCATCGGGCGCGGCCAGCACCAGGGGCGCCACCAGCGTCTCGGGGACGGCGTCGTAGTGCGGCACGACCACGATCCCGGGCACCAGGCCGAGCGCGTCCTGCCAGCCCACCGGCCGCCGCAGGAAGGCACGGCCGCCGACCTGGAACTGGCGCCCGCCGAGCACCATCGCCCCGGCGGAGCAGCCGGCGATCACGGCCCCGCGGGCGTGCGCCGCGCGCAGGGCGGCCCCGGCCGCGCTGTCGCGAAGGACCTCGAGCAGGTGGCCCGGCTTGCCGCCGGACAGGTACACCAGGTCGGCCCCCGAGATCGCCGCGGCCGCGACGGGATCGTCCGCCGACGTCCGATCCCCGACGATGACCGGGACCGGCTCGGCGCCGAGCGCCAGGAAGTGCGCCTGCCCCTGGGCGGCCCAGCGCAGGAAGACCGCCTCGCCGTCGGGCCAGGAGGCGGCGGGCACGATCGCGACACGCGGCCGCTGCTGCCCGGTCGCGGCGAGCAGGCCACGGTCCACGTCGGCCATGGCCGGGGTGAACTCGCCGGAGCCGACGAGGGCGATGACCGGGGCGGCCGCATCGGGATCCATAGCGGCGGAGTCTAGCCGCATCCGGCCCGGGAGCCGGAGACGGCGGGGCCCGGCCGGCGGCCCCGTAGTATCGTCGGCCGACCATGAGACCACTGCGCGTCGTGCCCGGCTGCCCGGTGGACGCCGATGCCATCGGCGCCGTCCTCACGCGCGACGTCACCGTGGACGGCCAGCGCTGGCCCAAGGGTCGCCGGCTGTCGGCGGACGACGTGAAGCGGCTCGCCGACCCGTCCGGCGGCGCGGACCTCGGCGCGCGCGGCCGCGAGCCGGGCGCCGGACCCGGCGTCACCGTGCTCGTCCTCGAGCCCGGCGACGTCCACGAGGACGACGCCGCCGCGCTCCTCGCGCGCGCGGTGGCGGGCACCGGGGTGCAGCTGCGCGGCCCGGTCGAGAGCCGGGTGGACCTCCTGGCGACCTCCGACGGCGTGCTCCACGTGCGCGCCGGGGCCGTGGCACGGCTGGACCGGGTCGACCCCCTGGAGGTCTTCACGCTCTTCGACGGCCAGGTGGTCCGCGCGGGCGACCTCGTGGCGAGCGTCAAGATCGGGCCGCACGCCGTGGGCCGTGCCGTGCTCGAGCGCGGGCTCGCGACGTGCGACCGGGCGGGGCCGCTGGTCCGGGTCGCGCCGTTCGTGTCGCGACGGGTGGCGGTCGTCGTCAAGGAGTCGGTGCGCGCGGTGGCGCGCGAGCGATTCGAGCGCGGGATCCTGGCGCGGGTGGGGTCGCTGGGCTCGCGGCTGCAGGCGATCCACTACGTCGCCGACGACGTGGCCGCCGTGGAGGGGGCGCTGCGACCACTGGTACGGGGTCGCGGACGGGCGGATGTCGTCCTCACCGCAGGGGCGGCATCGACCGACCCGACCGACCCCTTCTTCCTGGCGATCGGCCGGCTGGGTGGGCGGGTCGTGCGCCACGGGGTGCCGGCGCACCCCGGGTCGATGGCGTGGCTGGCGCGCATCGGCCCGGTCGACGTCCTGGGGCTCCCCAGCTGCGGCGCCTACTCGCGGGCCACGGCCGCGGACCTGCTGCTGCCCCGGCTCCTCACCGGTGAGCGGGCCAGCGCCCGCATGGCGGCGTCGCTCGGGCACGGCGGCCTGCTGGTCCGCGCGATGCGCTTCCGGTTCCCGGCCTACGCGCGCGACCTGGAGGAACCGGCCGGCTGAGCGGCCCGGTGGATCAGGCAGGGCCCGCGGAACGGGCGCGCGCGGGCCGACGCCTGGTCGCCCCCGATCAGGCCACGGTGTGGGGCGCCGGCACGCGCGTGCCGCCCGCGACGGCCGTCGGGATGTGCGGCATGGATCCCGTCACCCCGGCGAGGACCGTCGCCATCACCGCCGCCGGCTCGAGCGAGAGCGTCTCGCCGTCGGCGGCCCCCGCCGGCGTGGCCTCCAGCAGCGCGAACGTATCGCGATCGAGGACGGCGCGGAAGCCCGGCGCCGTGTACTCGAGGCGCCCGTTGACGGCGAGCCGGTGGGTCCGCCCGTCCACGCGTGCCTCGATGACCCCGTCGCCCAGGAGCATGTACGCGTTCGAGTCCTGCGCCTCGAAGTCGGCGCGGTCCAGGTAGAGCCTCGGCTTGTCGACGTACGGCCTGCCCGAGGTCGGGCAGGCGGTGACACAGTTGCCGCACTCGTTGCAGAAGTCGGTGAGGACCGCGATCTGCAGGCGCTGGTCCACCGCGAACGGCCGCGAGCCGGTGGCGACGATGGCCCCGTCCACCACCGACAGCGCCGGCAGGCTGGCGCGCACCGGCTCCATCTCGTACGTCATCAGGGCCATGTTGGGACAGACCCCCACGCAGAGGCTGCAGATCGTGTCGCAGTCCAGGCAGCGGCTCGCCTCGCGGACGGCCTCCTCGGGCGTGTAGCCGAGCACGGTCTCCTCGAACCCGTCGCGCCGGTCCAGCGCGCTGACGCGGATCGGCACGCGGTACTCGCGCCGGGCACGACGGACCACCAGCGACTGCACGTCGGGGCGGGCCTGCTCCCGCGCGGCAGCGGCCGGGACGGCCCCGGAGGAGACCCCCAGGGCGGTGGCGATGGCCGCGGCGACGCGCTTCCCATCGGCGGCGGCCTTCACGATGGAGGCCGGGCCCCGGCCGGCGACGTCGCCCCCCGCGTATACGCCGGGAATCGACGTCTCGAACGTGTCGGGGTTCACCGCGATGTACCCGGCCGGTGTCAGCTCCGGGGCGCGGTCGCCGAAGAAGTCGAGCACGGCGTGCTGGCTGATCGCCAGGATCAGCGTGTCCAGGCCGATCTCGAACTCGGAGCCCGGGACGTCCTCGGGGACCTTGCGGCCGGCGGCATCGCGCGCCCCGGCGTACGCGGTGCGGGTGCAGGCGATGCCGGCCAGCCGGCCATCCTCGACGCGGAGCGCGGTGGGCCGCGCCAGCTCCACGATGGAGATCCCCTCCTCGCGGATCGCGTGGATCTCCTCGCGATCGGCCGGCATCTGGTCGACGGTGCGCCGGTAGATCAACGACACGGCGTCGGCGCCCACGCGGCGCGCCGTCCGCACGCAGTCCATGGCCGTGTCTCCCGCACCCACGACCCCCACGCGGCGGCCGATGGCGACCGGGTGCCCCTCGCGCACGCTGCGCAGGAACGTCACCCCGTCGATCACGCCCTCGGCGTCCTCGCCGGGCAGGCCGAGCCGCTTCGCCCGCTGGGCTCCCACCGCGACGAAGACCGCCTCGTACCCCTGGTCGCGCAGGCCGTCGATGGTGAAGTCGACGCCCGCGCGCTGCCCGTAGCGCAGCTCCACGCCGAGGCGCTGCAGCATGGCGAGGTCCTGGTCCACCTGGTCCTGCGGCAGCCGGTAGGTAGGGATCGCCCCGGCCACCATGCCGCCGGCGTACGGATGTTCCTCGAAGACGGTGACCGCGATCCCGGTGTGGGCGAGCCACTCCGCGGCCGCGAGCCCGGCGGGGCCGGCGCCCACGATCGCCACCCGGTGTCCGGATCCGGGGCCGGCGGTGGGCGGGGTCACCTCGCGCTCCTGTTCCATGATGAACCGCTTGATCTGTCGGATCGCCAGCGGCTGGTCGAGGTGCGTGCGGATGCAGGTGTTCTCGCAGAGATGGTCGCAGACCCGCCCCAGCACCGTGGGCAGCGGGTTGTCCAGCCGGGTGATCCGCACGGCCTCGCGGAAGTCGCCGGAGCGCACCGCGGCCATGTACCGCGGGACCTGCTGGTCGACCGGGCACTCGTCCGTGCAGGGGGCCTCGATGCAGTCGAACGGACCCAGCGCGCGCGGCGTCTTGGAGCGGTCGGTCCGGAGCGACTGCTTCTGGTAGCGCCAGTCGGTGCGGACGGCGTCCGCGTACCGGCGCAGGTTGAAGCGGGCGCAGGCGGCCACGTCGCCGGCGGCGCCGTCGAACCCGTCGTCACGGGCCGTGCGGACGACGAAATCGTCGAGGCCGGTGGCGCCCACCGCATCGAGCGCGGCGTCCACCTGCTCCGGGTACTGGAGCATCCGCAGGTAGCCGCCGGACTTGAGCAGGTCCGAGGAGACCGTGATGGTGCGCATCCCCGCGGCGAGCAGGTTCGCGACGTTGAACGCGTCCGCGCCGCCGGCGAACGAGATCGGCACCGTGGCGCCGAACTCGTCGGTGATGCGGGCCGCCAGGTTGGTGGTGACGGCGTGGAGCGCGCGCCCCGACAGGTACATCGTGGCGTCGCGCTCGAAGACGCTCCGCCAGTTCTTCACCTCGAGCGTGTTGGTCAGCTTCAGGCCGAAGACGCGCCCCCGCGCCGCGGCGGCGCTCCGGAGGTTCTGGAACATGGGGACCGCGTCGGCCCACTGCAGGTCGTGGCCGAACGCCTCGTCCGGGATCGGCACGTCGACGAAGCCCAGGTCCTCGTTCACGATGCTCCGCACTC
Organism: Chloroflexota bacterium; assembly: GCA_021788175.1. Lineage (GTDB taxonomy): Bacteria > Chloroflexota > Limnocylindria > Limnocylindrales > CSP1-4 > JAJYNJ01. The sequence goes on along the minus strand of JAJYKX010000064.1, from coordinate 150 downwards.
GCTCGGCGCCGAGGAGGGTGGGGTTGCACTTGACCAGGGTGTGGAGCCCGCGCTCCTCGAGCAGGTACATCGAGATCCGCTCGATCTCGTCGGGCGGGCACCCGTGCATCGTGGAGAGGGTGACCGAGTCGGAGAGCCGGGCCGGGATCT
>JAJYKX010000063.1 GCA_021788175.1 Chloroflexota bacterium | reverse complement strand
GCCGGGATACAGGGCCACGCTCATCGGTCGTCTCCACCCACGATCCGTCCCTCCTCCGCCGCGGCCGGCGCGCCCGCCGGTGCCGGTGGCGCCTCGGCCGCGGTCAGCGCGCGCCCGGGGGCCGGCGCGTCCGCCGCCGCTTCCGCGGGTGCCGCCGCCTCCGCGGGCGCGACCCGGTAGACCGTCACCACGCCCTCCCCGATCCGCCGCTCCCGCTGCCGCACCAGGCGACCCGAGCGCTCCGGCATCTCGTCCCGCCAGAAGTGCCGCGCCACCACGAGCGCGCCGGGCGCGAGCAATCCGGCGTCGCCCAGCTGCGCCAGCACGGCGAGGATACCAGCGTCGCCGAACGGCGGATCGAGCAGCACGATGTCCCACGGGCCGCGGGTGCCCGCCAGGAAGCCCGCCACGTCCGACCGGTGGACGCGCGCGGTGGGCCCCGCCAGCCCGGTGCGCCGCAGGTTCTCCTCGATCACCCGGACGGCGGCGGGCTGGCGCTCCACGAAGTCGCAGCTCGCCGCGCCGCGGCTCAGCGCCTCGATGCCGCCCGCGCCGCTGCCCGCGAAGAGGTCGGCCACGCGCGCGTCCGCCAGGACCGGCGCGAGCATCCCGAAGATCGCCTGCTTCACCCGGTCCGCGAAGGGCCGCGTGCCGGCCCCGGGGTGGAGCAGCCGCCGACCCCGCGCGGTCCCCGCGATCACCCGGCCGGCCTCAGGCATCCCGCGCTCCCCCGCCGCGTGCCGCCCCCGGGTGCCCCGCCCCGGGCCTCGCCGCCGGAGACGGTCTCACCGCATCTCCCGCCCGGGGCGTGCCGCCGGCCGACGGGACCTCCACCTCGCGCCGCGGGATGGCCTTCCCGGGCCCGGGGGTCGCTCCTGGCCCGGGAGCCGCCTCGCCGGGCTCCGGCAGCGTCGCCCCGGCGCCGATCCCCGCGAGCCATCCCGAGGCCAGCGCGCGCCGCAGCCCGGTGAGCGAGGGATCGAGCCTGCCGTCCGCACCGACCATGCGAGCCGCCTCCTCGCGGGCGGCCGCCGCCAGGTCCGCGTCCTCCGGCCGGTCCAGCCTCGCGACCCGCAGCGGGGGCAGCCCGCTCTGCTCGATCCCCAGGAGGTCGCCCGCCTGCCGCAGGCGCAGGTCCTCCTCGGCCAGGGCGAACCCGTCGCGCGTCCGTCGGATCGCCTCCAGCCGCGCCCGGGCCACCTCGTCCCCCGCATCCGATACGAGCACGCACCAGGACGGCCACTCCCCCCGTCCGACCCGCCCCCGCAGCTGGTGCAGCTGCGCCACGCCGAAGCGATCCGCGTTGAGGACGACCATCACGGTGGCCTCCGGCACGTCGACTCCCACCTCGACCACGGTGGTCCCGACCAGCACCCCGAGCTCGCCCCGACGGAACGCGTCCATGACCGTGTCGCGCTCGCGCGGCGCCATCTGCCCGTGCACGATCCCGATCCGCGGCTCCGCCTCGGGGAGCCCGGCCCGCCGGGCGGCCAGCGGGAGCGCGTCCCGGACCATCGCCGCGGCACTCTCGACCGCCATGGCCTCGGTGGTCTCCTCCTCCTCGACCAGCGGGACGACGACGAACGCGCGCCGCCCGGCGCGCAGCTCGCGGGCCACGAGCGGCCAGGTCCCCCGGTCCGGGTGGTCGGGATCGTCGCCCATGAGCTGGTCCAGGCCCCGGATGCCGGTGCGGATGGGCACCCGCCCGGCGGGAGGCGTGCGCAGGTCCGACACGTCGAGGTCCGCGTAGAAGACCCGCGCCAGGGTCTGGGGGATGGGCGTGGCCGTCATGAGCAGGACGTGCGGGTTGCGCCCCTTCCCGGCGAGCGCGTCCCGCTGCTCCACCCCGAAGCGGTGCTGCTCGTCGACCACCACCAGGGCGAGGTCCCGGAAGCGCACCGCCTCCTGGAGCAGGGCGTGGGTCCCGACGACCACCCGCCCGGTCGACGGGGCGCGGCGTGCCGTGCCGCGTGCCGTGTCCCCCGTGGTCGCGCCGCTCGCCGACTCCCCGGCGGCTGCGGGGCGGCCCGCCGCCGATCCCCAAAGGTCGGCCGTCCCGCCCGGGCCGGACCCGGCACCGTCGTCGGCGTCCATGCCCGCGATCCGGCGCAGGGCGCGCTCCCGCTCCGGCGCGGGCAGCGACCCGGTGAGCAGCGTCACCTCGTGCCCCAGCGGCTCGAGGAACGCCGCCAGCGTCCCGGCGTGCTGGCGCGCGAGCAGGTCGGTCGGCGCGAGCAGGGCGGCCTGCCGCCCGCTGTCCGCGACGAACGCGAGGGCCAGCGCGGCGACGGCGGTCTTGCCGGAGCCGACGTCTCCCTGCAGGAGGCGGAGCATCGGCCGGGTCGACGCGAGGTCGGCCCGGATCGCGTCCAGGGCACGCACCTGGTCGTCGGTGAGCGTCGCGACGGGGGCGGGCACCGGGACCGGCGGCTCCTCGGCCTCCGTCCCGTCACGCGCGGCGTCGTCCCCGCCGTCGATGGCCGTCGCGCCGTTCGCGGCGACCGAACGGGCCCGCAGCTGGCGGGTCAGCACCGCCTCGATCGCCGCGACCGCCTCCCGGAAGCGCGACGCCCGGACCAGGATCCGGTCGGCGGTATCGGGCCGGCGCTGGCGGTCCCTGGAGAGCATCCCCACCTGGAGCGCGAGCAGCTCGTCGAAGGCCAGCCGCCGCAGGGCCGCGTCACGCCGCTCGAAATCGCCGGGGAAGTGCACCTGCTCGAGCGCCGTCCCCAGGTCGGGGAGTCCCCGGCGGGTGCGGACCGCCGCGGGCAGGTAGTCCTCCACCGACGCGGCGTACCGGGTGAGCGCCTCCCGGATCAGGCCCCGCAGCGCGGGATTCGTGACCCCCGCCGTGAGCCGGTACACCGGGACGATCCTCCCGGCGTGCAGGGCGCCGGCCTCGTCCGGGCCGAACTCCGGCGCCTGGAACTCCGGCAGTGCCAGCAGGCCGCGCACGGTCGTCCGCCCCGTCACCACCACCCGGCTGCCCGCGTGCAGTCGCTGCTCCACGAACCGGCGCCCGTACCAGACCGCCGTCGCCTCCCCTCCCTCGTCGTCCCGGAGGCGGGCGGTCACCACCCGCACCCGCCGGCGGAACGTCTGCCCCACCTGGACGTCCGTCACCGTGACACGTGCGCTGACCGGCTCGTCCGGGCGCGCGGCGGCGATCCAGCGGAGCGTCCGCAGCTGCCGGACGTCGTCGTAGCGCCGCGGCAGGTGGAACAGGAGGTCCTCCACGGTGAGGATGCCCGAGCGCCGCAGCCTCGCGACCAGCGAGCCGTGCCCGAGCCCTGCGCGGGCCAGCGGGACGGCCAGGCCGGCGGCCGGTGCAGCGGCCGTGGTCACGCGCGCGCCCGCCCGGACGACCCCGCCGGGCCCGGGATCCGCGCCCCGCGCCGAACCCGCCGAGCGGCCGTGGACCGGCGCCGGGTCATTCCGCCGCGAGGATGTACCGGTAGTGCGGCTGGCCGCCATGCACGAGCTCGACCTCCACGTCGGGCAGCGTCTCCTGCAGCGCCGACACGAGCGTCTCCGCCTCCGCCAGGTCCGCTCCGTCGCCGTAGTAGACGGTGAGCAGCTCGAAACCGGGGTGCAGGGTGGCCACGCCGTCGAGCACGGCCGCGAACCGGTCCGCGCCCGCGGCCACCAGCCCGTCGTCCGGGTCGAGGACGATGGCGTGGCCCTTCCGGACCTTGTGGCCGGCGAGCCTGGCGTCCCGGACCGCGTCGGTCACCTGCAGCGTCTGGATGCTGCGCGCCGCCGCCAGCATGGTGGCCGCGTTCTCCTCGGCGTCCCGGCCCGCATCGTAGGCGAGCAGTGCCGCAAACCCCTCGGGCGCGTTGCGCGTGGGCACCACGACGATCCGGGTGCCCAGGGCCAGCGCGGCGGCCTGCTGGGCCGCGAGCTTCACGTTGGGGTTGTTGGGGAGCACCAGCACGTCCTCGGTGCCGAGGCCCTGGGCGGCGCGCAGGATCTCGCCGGCCGACGGATTGGCCGCCTGCCCGCCCCCGACCACCTGCGCCACGCCGAAGCTGCGAAGGATCGCGACGATCCCCTCGCCCGAGGCCACGGCCACGATGGGCGGGCCCGCATGCGGCACCCTGCGTGCCTCGTCGCCTCCCGGCAGTTCCACGGCCGGCCCGTGCCCGTTGCCACTCGTCCCCGCTGGCGCCGACTCCTCCGTGGCGTCGTGCACCGGGAAGACCAGCCGGTCCACCTCTGCCGCCAGTGCCGTGCCGGCCCGGGCCTCCTGCGGCACCACGACCGCCACCGCGTCGCGGTCTCCGGCCGCGGCGCCCATCGTGCCGCCGATCCCGATCGCGGTGGTGACGGCGGACGGTGCACCCGAGGCCGCGGCGCGCATCTCGCGCGCTCCGCCGCCCGCCGCCGCGCCGGCGAGCACGGCATCCGTGGCGGCCGGCGCTGCCGACGTCCCGGTGAACGCGTGGGCCCGCGCCTCGCGGGCCTCGCGGGCCTGGCGGTCCAGGTTCTCCACGCTGACGTGGCTGAGTGGCCCAAGCGTCAGCCCGTAGCCGATCACCAGGTCCGGCCGCTCGTTGTGCACGTGGATCTTGGCCGCCCGGACGTCACCCGCGACGAGCACGGACTCGCCGAGGTCGCAGAGCCTCGCGCGCATCGCGTCGAGGTCCAGCGCGTGTCCGGGCGCGGCGGTCACCAGGAACATCGTCTCGTACCCGTACCCCTCGTCGCCGCGGGCGATGACCGCCGCGACGCGCGCCTCCTCGCCGGGTTCCGCGGGTACCGGGCGCCGGGTGACCGTGCCGCGCAGCGCGCCCTGCAGGATCCGGTGGAGGCCCTCGCCGCCCGCGTCCACCACCCCGGCCTCGCGCAGCACCGGCAGCAGGGAGGGAGACCGGGCCACCGCCTCCTCCGCGGCCTCCACGGCGGCGCCCAGGACCGCCTCGAGGTCCGGGTCGTGCTCCGCCGCCGCCACGGCCGCCGCCGACGCCTCGCGCACGACCGTCAGGATGGTTCCCTCCACGGGCTTGAGGACCGCGTTGTGTGCCGTCTGGCTGCCGGTGGCCAGCGCATGCGCGAGGTCCAGCGCGCTCATCCGCTGGCGCCCGGCGAGCGCACCCGCGATGCCGAGGAGGATCTGCGAGAGGATCACGCCGCTGTTGCCGCGCGCACCCATCAGTGCCCCGTGCCCGATCGCGGCCGCGACGCCCCCCACGGTGCGCTCCTCGGGCCGGAGCGCCTCCGCCTCGGTGATCGCGGCGCGGAGCGTGGCGAGCATGTTCGACCCGGTGTCTCCGTCCGGCACCGGGAAGACGTTCAGCGCGTTGATCGCCTCCGCCGACTGCTCCAGGGTATCGAGGGCGCCGTGGAACGCGGCCAGCAGGCCCTCACCGTCCGCAACGCGCGGGCTCACTCGGGCACGGCTCCCGTCCGGGACCTGCCGCTGTGCCGCACCTGGAGCGCGCCGACGTTGATGACGAAGCTGTCCACGTCGCGACCCAGGGCCTGGTGCAGCGCGTAGCGCACCGCCGATTCGACGTTGCTCGCCACCTCGGCGATGGGGACGCCGAAGGCGACGCGCAGGGAGAGGCGGACGTCCAGCGTGGGGGTGATGCGGACGGCCACCCCGGGCGTGCCGTACCGGACCAGCGCGAGCAGGCGCGAGCGCAGGTCCGGGCTGGTGAATCCGACGACGCCGTACGAGGCCGCGGCGGCCTGGCGAACCAGGTCGGCGACGGCACGGCGCGTGACGAGGGCGTGGCCGGGCAACGGGTTGGTGCTCGTGAAGGGGTTCCTCCGGCGGCAGGTGGCTCCAGCGACATGCTATAGTACGCAACCGCGCCGCCGCACCCACGGTCGGCCGACATCGTCCCTTGAACGCACACCCGAGGAACCCATGGCCCGCTCCTGCGCGATCTGCGGCAAGACTTCGATGGGCGGTTACAACGCCCAGTCGAGCGGCATGAACCGCGTCCGCGCCCACCGGCGCTGCGAGCCCAACCTGCACCGTCTCCAGGTCGAACGCGGGGGCAAGCTGGTCAACGCGCTGGTGTGCACCCGCTGCCGGCGCACGCTCGCCAAGTCGGCCTGACGACCCGGCCGCCGGCTCGGCGCCGCGGCCCTCGTCCCGCGATCAGCCGGGCCGGGTGATCATCCCGGCCGTCGCATCGTGTCCGGCGACGTCCGCGCGTCCTCCGCGTCGGCGTCGAGCCAGATCGTGAACGGCCCCTCGTTGACCAGCTCGACGTCCATCCGCGCCCCGAACACGCCGCGCCCCACGCGCACGCCCAGCGCCTCCAGCTCGTCCGCGTACGCGGCGTAGAGTCGCTCGCCCACGTCCGGCGCCGCCGCGCGCAGGAAGGACGGGCGGCGGCCGCGGCTGGTGTCCGCGTACAGCGTGAACTGGCTCACCGCCAGGACCTCGCCGCCCACGTCCAGGAGCGAGCGATTCGTGCGCCCCTCCTCGTCGGGGAAGATCCGCAGCTCGACGGTCCGGCGGGCCATGCCCCGGGCGAGCTCGCGCGTGTCGCCGTGCCCCACGCCGACGAGCGCCACGAGCCCGGGCCCGATCCGGCCGGTGACGCGCCCGTCCACGCGCACCTCGGCCCGGCTCACGCGCTGGAGGAGCAGCCGCATCGCGTCAGCGCCGGTACAGCCCGGTCGCGGCCACCGAGACCCCGACCAGCACGAGCGCGGCCGGGACCGCGTACGCGAACGAGTTGGCGGGCACACCCCGCCAGGCGATCACCCCCGCCGCGGCGGCACCCAGCGCAGCGGAGCCGAGACCGGCCCACAACCGGCGCCACGCCACCCGACTCCGCGCGATCAGCCCGGCGGGCGCACCGGCCGACACGGGGGAGCCCTGTCCCAGGGTGTCGTCGCGCAGCCGGGCCAGGAACCGGCGGAACCATCCCGGGGCGTGCGCCACCGCCGCGTACGACGCGGCCGCATAGGCGACGCCGGCGATGGCGTCCGTGACGTAGTGGTCGCCCAGGTACACGATCGAGAAGACGACCAGGAAGAAGTACCCCAGCACCAGCCAGCCCACCTTCCCGAAGCCGCGCACCGCGAAGAGGAACGCCAGGAACGGGAAGGCCGCGTGCAGCGAGGGGAACGCCGCCACCGAGTTCGGGCCGATGTCGTAGAAGGTGTACGTGTAGATGTAGTGGCCGTTGAACCCGAGCCACGACGCCAGCGTGTCGAACCCCACCGGCTTCAGGTACTGGATCAGTGGCTGCCCGTTCGGCCCGTTCAGGTACCCGTGCTGTGCCGCCCACCACGGCGGCGCCGTCGGCACGAACAGGAAGGTGACGAACCCGGCGATGCACAGCACGATGAACGCCGCCACGAAGTCGTAGAAGAGCGCCCGGCGCTTCAGCCAGAGCAGGAACCCGACCGCGAGCGGCAGCGGGAAGTGCAGGAAGTAGACGATCGTGGCGCCGACCGCCACGAGGTCCGGTCCGGCGGCCGGGTGGAACCACCCCTGCAGCCACTGCGTGGGAAGCCGGCCCAGCCCGATGATCCGGTCGATCGCGATCACGTCGGTGACGTGCACCGCCATGCCGAAGTCGTCGGCGTAGCCGCGCATCAGCTCGTAGGCGAAGAAGATGGCGATGAAGGGCACCCAGTCGCGGATGAAGAGCCGGCCCCGTCCCAGCACCACGGCGGCGAGCCCGAACCCGACCAGCAGCACGTCGGGTGTGACGCCGACGCCACGGGCGATCATCAGGCCGCTCAGGATCGCGACGTAGACGGCCACCGCGACCAGCAGGAGCCGGCCGTTCCGCTCCCCCAGCCCGGCCGACGGGGTCGCCTGGTCGACGGCATCGGGCGCCGTGGTCACGCCGACGGTGGACTCGCTCACGGCTCCTCGTCCTCCTCCGCGAATCCGAGTCCGAAGCGCTTCCGCGTGAAGACCTCGGCCGAGGCGGGGACCATGACCACCCGCTCGGCATCCGCGCCCGGGATGAACGGCCCGGTGCGCAGCACCAGGGTGGGGATCCCGGCCCGCTCGATGGTGCGGCTGAGCTCGTCCGCGTCCGGGTGCGGCAGGGTCGCCACCACGGACCACGACTCGCGCGGGATGGGCGGCTCGCCGTGGCCGATCTCCCGCGTCCAGCCCTCGTCGGCGAGAGCCTTCACGAGGCGGATCTCGCGGGCGATGTCGTGCCCGCGCTCGAAGAGCGCCGATCCCACGATCAGGATGTCGGCCCCCAGCCCGCCGACGATCTCGGCCGTCTCGCGCCCGATGCCGCCCCCCACCTGCACCTCCCAGCCGTGCGGCCGGCCGGCGAAGAGCTCGCGGGCATCCGCGACCTTGCCGGCCAGCTCACGGCGGAACCGCTGGGCGGGCGCGCCGGGGTCAGCCAGGAGCACGAGCACCACGTCCAGCGCGTCGCGGAAGGGGGCCAGGGCAGTCACCGGCGTGTCGGGCAGCAGCGCCAGCCCGGGGCCGAGGCCGGCGCGCCGGACGGCCCCGAGCGCCTCGCGAATCCGCTCCGGCGGCTCCGGTGCCTCGACGTGCAGGGTGATGGAGTCGGCCCCGGCCGCGATCAGGGCGTCCACCAGCGCCGAGGGGCGATCCACCAGGAGATGCACGTCGAGCGGGAGACGCGTGAGCCGGCGCAGGCCGCGCACCACGTCCGGTCCGAACGTCAGGCCGGGGACGAAGTGCCCGTCCATGATGTCCAGGTGCAGGCGGTCCGCACCCGCCCGCTCCAGCTTGCGCACGACGCGGTACAGGTTGCCGAAGTCGGCCTCCAGCATTCCCGCCGCGAGGCGCGCCCGTCCGCCGGTCACGACCGGCCGTCCGACAGCGCTGCGGCCCCGGCCCCCACCTCCAGCTCCCGGCGTCGCTGCACCGCAGAGGGCGCGGGGAGACCGGCCCGCTCGGCCGCGAGCTGCCCGCAGGCCGCGCCGATCTCGTCGCCCCGGTTGCGGCGGACGGTGGTCGGGATGCCGGCGGCCAGCAGGGCGGCGGCAAACGCCTCCACACGGGCCGGGCTGCTCGGCAGCCATGCCGTGTGCGCCACCGGGTTCATGGGGATCAGGTTGACGTGGACCAGCCGGCCGCGCAGCAGTGCCGCAACGGCGGCCGCGTCGGCCGCCGTGTCGTTGACGCCGTCGATCATCACGTACTCGTAGCTGACCCGGCGCCCCGTGGCGCGCGCATACGCCGTGGCGGCGGCGACCACCTCCTCCACCGGGTACCGGCGGTTGAGCGGGACGAGGACGTCGCGCAGCGACGGGCGCGCGGCATGCAGCGACACGGCGAGGGTCCACGGCGGGCGGAGCTCCGTGAGCCGCTCGATCCCGGGGATCACCCCGCTGGTGCTGATCGTGACGTGGCGGCCGCCCAGCGCGAATCGGTCGGGGTCCGTGAGCGCCGCGGCCGCCGACAGCACCGCGTCGACGTTGAGCAGGGGCTCGCCCATCCCCATGAAGACCACGTTCGTGACGTGGCGCCCGTCTCCGGCCAGCTCGCGCGCCCAGAAGCGGACCTGGTCCACGATCTCGGCGACCGCCAGGTCGCGCCCGAATCCCAGCTCTCCGGTGGCGCAGAACGGACACCCCACCGCGCACCCGGCCTGGCTGGAGATGCAGACGGTGGCGCGCTCCCGCCGGCCGGGCCGACGCGGATACCGCATCAGCACCGATTCGACGAGCCGCCCGTCATCCAGGCGGTGGAGCGCCTTCTCCGTCAGGCCGCGGTCCGCCGGTCGCACGGACGACTCGACGAGCGTGTCCACCCGCCAGGCCGCCGCGAGCTCCGTCCGCAGTGCCGCCGGCAGCGTCCGCATCTCGTCGACGGTCGACGCGTGCCGACGCCACAGCGCATCGGCCACCTGGCGGGCCCGGTACGCGGGCTCACCGCAGGCCAGCAGCCATGCCAGCAGGGACTCGGGCGCTGCGCCCGCGAGGCCGGGGCGGGGATCGCGCTCGACGCCTGGCTGCAACGGCGACGCGAGGCTGGCTGTGGGCGCTGGGCGGCGATCCGACATGGGGCGATCATGGTAGCGCCGGCCCGCCGAGCCGGCTTCCGACGAGCTCGGGATGGCCGCGGCGCAGCGCATCCGACGCCATCCGCCTGCCCCCTGCCAGCTGGACCTCGTCCAGCCGAAGCGCTCCGTCCGCGACCATGACCGCCAGCCCCTGCCCGTCCGGGACCAGGAGTCCCGGCGCGGGTTGCCCGGGCTCCCCGCCCTGCCACGTCGCGCTCGCTCCGGCTCCCGGGGGCGTCCCCGGCCCGCCGGCGACCACGGGCGCGGCGGCTTCCGGGCCGGGAAGCTCTCCGGGACCGACGGCCAGCCCTTCCAGGGCGAGCGGGCGCGCCCGCCAGACGATCAGCCGGCCCGCCACCGTCTGCGCCCATGTCCCGGGCCAGGGCTGGTACGCGCGGACCTGGCGCTCCAGTGCGGCCGCGTCGTGCCCCGGGTCGAGCCACCCGTCCTCGCGGCGGAGCGGCCGCGTGAGCGTGACGCCGGTCTCCGGCTGCGGCCGGGCGGGCCGCCGACCGGCGAGCCAGTCGGCGAGGAGCGCCAGCAGCAGCCGGGCTCCCTCGTCCGCCAGCTCGGCCTCGAGCCCGGGCGTGGTCTCCGATCCATCGAGCGGTACGGCCACCTGGCCCACGATGGGGCCCGTGTCGAGACCGCGGTCCATCTGCATGAGCGTCACGCCTGCCTGGCGATCGCCCGCCAGGATCGTCGCCGGCACCGGCGAGGCGCCCCGGTGCCGGGGCAGCAGCGATGGGTGCAGGTTCAGGGCGCCGTGCGCCGGCAGCTCCAGGAGCGCGGGCGGCACGATCTGCCCGTAGTCGGCCAGCACCAGCAGGGCCGGTCCGAGCTCCCGCACCGCCTCGACCGCCGCGAGGTCACGCAGCCGGGCCGGCTCCAGCACCGGGGCCAGGCCGAGCGCATCGGCCCGTTCGGCGACCGGCGAGCGGCGGAGGCGCTCTCCGCGGCCGGCGGGCCTGGGCGGTGCGGTGACGATCCCGACGAGCCGCACCTCGCGGGCGGACGCGATCGCCTCGAGGGCGGGGATCCCGAAGGGACCGGTGCCGAGAAAGACGGTGGGGATGCCGCGCGTCGCGGGGACGGCCGGCTCCTCGGTCACCCGACCAGCGCGCGCCGCTCCACGTCGGCCTCGCCACGCTCCTCCTCCTCGTCGGACGGGCCGACCGGGATCAGCTCCTCCATGGAGGCCAGGTAGTCGATGTAGAGCTTGCCGTGCAGGTGGTCGATCTCGTGCTGCATCGCGCGCGACAGCAGGCCGGTTCCGGCGACCTTGATGCGCCGGCCGAACCGGTTCTGCGCCACCACCCAGATGTGTTCCTTGCGGGTCACGTAGGCCGTGTAGCCGGGGATGCTCAGGCACCCCTCCAGGTCTCGGTCCTCGCCCGTGGCCCGCACGATGGTCGGGTTGATCAGCTCGTGGAGGTGCCCCTCCACCTCGACCACGCACGCCTGCAGCGCGACCCCGAGCTGGGGGGCGGCCAGCCCGACGCCGGGGGCGTGGCGCATGGTGTCCGCCAGGTCGTCGAGCAACTCGTGGAGGTACTTGCCGAAGCTGTCGACTGGCTGCCCCTCCAGGCGGAGTCGCGGGTCGCCGAGCAGGACGATGGGCTTGACTGTCATGCGCCGCAGGATATCCGACCAGGCGCGCCCGTGTCGCCGGGATGCCCTCAGAGCAGCGACTCGGGATCGACGTCCACGCTCCAGGGCGGTCCGGGGTCGCGCCGGAGCACCGCGAGCGGATCCGGGCCCCGCAGGACCAGGTGGAAGCGCCACTTCCCGGCCCGTCGCGCGACGTAGGCGGGGACCGGGCCCAGGATCTCCGTGCGGTCGGCCGCGGCACGGAGCGCGCCGGCCATGCGCTCCGCCTCGGCCAGCGCCGCGTCGCGGTCCTCCATCGCCACGGTCAGCTTCACCAGTCGGCCGAACGGGGGAAGGCCGAACTGGCGCCTTGAAGCCAGCTCCGCACGGTAGAAGGCGGCGGCATCGCCGGCGGCCGCGGCGAGCACGGCCGGGTGGTCCGGCCGGTACGTCTGCACGATCGCGCGTCCCGGACGGTCGCCACGCCCGGCGCGACCCACGGCCTGCACCAGGAGCTGGTACGTCCGCTCCGACGCCCGCAGGTCCGGCAGGTTCATGGCGATGTCGGCGGAGACCACGCCGACCAGGGTGACCTCGGGCACGTCGATCCCCTTGGCCACCATCGCGGTGCCCACCAGGACGTCCAGCGCACCGTCGCGCAGGGCGTCGAGCACCCGTTCCGCGGCACCCCGGCGCGCGAGGACGTCGCGGTCGAGCCGGCCGATCCGGTGGTCCGGGAATCGCTCGCGGACCTCGCGTTCCAGCCGCTCGGTCCCCCCGCCCAGGTACCGGATCCGCGGCGATCCGCACGCCGGGCAGCGCGTGGCCAGCGGCGCGGTGGCGCCGCAGTGGTGGCACCGCAGCGCGGCAGCCGCCGCGTGGTAGACGAGCGGACGCTGGCACTCGGGGCAGACCTGCACGTACCCGCAGTCGCGGCAGAGGACGACCGTGGCGGATCCACGGCGGTTGATCACCAGGATGGCACGCTCGCCCGAGCGTCGGTCGAGGGCGCTCAGCGCCTCTGCGAGCGACCTCGAGAGCAGGCCCCGGTTCCCCGCCGCGAGCTCGGCGCGCAGGTCCACGATCTCCACATCGGGGAGGCGTCCGGCCGGGCGCTCGGGGAGCTCGATCCGCGTGATCCCGCCCGCCTCGGCCAGCCCCATGGTGGCCACGTCCGGGGTGGCACTCCCCAGCACCACCGGCGCGAGCGCCAGCCGTCCCAGCTCGAGCGCCACGTCCCTCGCCTGGTACCGCGGGGTGCGGTCCGACTTGTAGGCCCCGTCGTGTTCCTCGTCGACGATCACGACCCCCGGATCGGCCACCGGCGCGAGGATCGCGCTGCGCGTTCCCACCACCACCGGCACCTCGCCGTCCCGGATCCGGCGCCATTCGTCGGCACGCTCCCCCTCCGACAGCCCGCCGTGCAGGAGCCCCACCTCGATGCCGAGATCGGCCCGCAGCCGGTCCACCAGCGGCACCGCGAGCGCGATCTCCGGCACCAGCACCAGCGCCCGACGACCATCCGCGAGGGCGGCGCCGATCGCGGCGGCATAGACGGCGGTGCGCCCGGCTCCCGTCACGCCGTCCAGCAGGAAAGCCTCCGTCCGACGCGAGCGCACCGCGGTCAGCACGGCGTCGATCGCCACCTGCTGGGCCGCCGCCAGCGGAGCACCCGGCGGGGCAGTGCCCCGCGGCCCCGGCCCCCGACCGGCGAGCGGTCGCCTGACACGCTCGGCCACCGTGAGGTCCACCAACCCCCGTCGGGCCAGGCGGAGGATCGTGGCGGCACCGTGGTCCGCCGCCACTCGGGCGGCCGGGGCGGTCTCGCCATCAGAGAGCGCGGCGAGGGCGAGCAGGAGGTCCCGCTGCCGCGGGCCGAGCCTCGGGCCGGTGCGAGGCGCCGCGGCCGGCCCTGCTGCCGCCTCCGCCGCCAGCAGGGACCTCCCTGCGGCCGAGAGCGCGACCCGGCGTTCCAGGCGCGGCCCGCCCTCGGCCGCCGACAGCCGCCACTCCAGCCTGACGTGCCCGGCGGCCTCCAGCGCGCGCAGCTCCCGCAGCAGGGTCGCGCGGGAGCCATGCCACGGCAGGGAGCGCACCGCCACGCCGCCCGGCCACGCCGCCCGAAGCCGCTCCAGCACCAGGCCCAGGAGGCGCGCCGGGTATGCGGAGTCATCGGACTGCGCAGCGGCTCCTGGGGAGGGGGCTGCCGCCCAGCCCGAGGGGCGCGCCCGGTCCGTCGAGCCCATGGCAACCGGGGACGCTGCTGCATCGCCGGCCTCGCCCGCCAGCGCCACCAGCTCGAGCCGTTCCAGGAGCCCCGGCGGGAGCGCGGCACGCACCACGAGCGCGAGCGGCGCGAGGTAGTGCTGCGCGACGGAACGCACCAGGGCAAGCTGCAGCGGCGGCAGCAGCGGCCCGTCCGAGCGGACGCGGGCCGAGATCGGCTTCGGCACGACGCCCTCTGGCGGGGCGGCGTCCCCCAGGACCACGCCGAGCGCCTG
>JAJYKX010000268.1 GCA_021788175.1 Chloroflexota bacterium | reverse complement strand
GCGGGTGACGGCGCGGGCGGGGACGGGCTCTGGCTCGTCAACACGTTCCACCACCAGGGCATCCGGCCCGCCGACCTGGCACCCGGACTGGCGGCGGCGGCGTTCGCCCCGGCCGCGGATGGCGAGCTCGTCGAGGCGGTGGAGGCACTGGACGGCCGCTGGCTGGTGGGCGTCCAGTTCCACCCGGAGCGGACACAGACCACGCCGCCCGCGTTCGAGCACGTCTTCGCCGCGTTCGTCGAGGCGGCACGCCGATCCCGCGCCTCCTGAACGTGCCGCGCCCGGCGCGCTACAGCCGGCCGGCCTCGACGATCCGCTGCAGGAACTGCTGGGTCCGCGCCTCGCGCGGGTGACTGAAGATGTCGGCCGGCGGCCCCTGCTCGAGGATGACGCCGGAGTCGAGGAAACAGACCCGCGTGGCGATGTCGCGCGCGAACCCCATCTCGTGGGTCGCGATCAGCATCGTCATGCCGCCGCGCGCGAGCTCGCGGATGACGTTCAGGACCTCCGCCACGAGCTCCGGGTCCAGGGCGCTCGTGATCTCGTCGAGGAGGAGGAGGTCGGGCTCCATCGCCAGCGCCCGCACGATCGCCACGCGCTGCTGCTGCCCGCCCGACAGCCGGTCGGGGAAATCGTCGCGCTTGTCCGCCAGCCCGAACCGGCCGAGCAGGGCGGTCGCGCGTTCCTCGGCGTCGCGCTGCGACAGCCCGAGCACCTTGCGCGGCGCCAGCGTGACGTTGGACAGCACGCTCATGTGCGGGAAGAGGTTGAACGCCTGGAACACGATCCCGAGGCGGCGCCGGACGCGGTTCACGTCGACCCCGGGCGCGCTGATCTCCTCGCCCTGGAGGACGATCCGGCCCGCGTCGACCGGCTCGAGGAGGTTGATGCAGCGCAGCAGCGTCGACTTGCCGGACCCGGATGCGCCGATCAGGCAGACCACGTCGTGCTCGGCGAGCTCGAGGTCGATGCCGCGGAGGACGCGGGCCTGCCCGAACGACTTCCAGACCCCCTCCACGCGCAGGGCGGGGCCGGTCCGATCGGCCGGCCGGGGCCAGGCAGTCGCCCGGGGAGCGGCGGGCCCACCGTTCGAGGGCGTGGTCACCGGGCGCCCGCCAGGAAGCGTCGCCGGTCGCGCGCGATCAGGACGTCCACCAGCCGCGCGAGCGGGATCGTGATCACCAGGAAGACGAGCGCGGTCACGAGGTAGGGCGTGAAGTTGAACGCGGCGGCCTGGTCGATCTGCGACTGTCGGAAGATCTCGACGACCCCGATGTACGAGACCAGCACCGTGTCCTTCTGCAGCCCGATGAAGTCGTTGAGGAGGGGCGGGATCACCCGGCGGACGGCCTGCGGGAGCACCACGTAGCGGAGCGCCTGCAGCTGCGTCAGGCCGAGCGAGCGTGCGGCCGCCTCCTGGCTCGGGTGGACGGATTGGATCCCGGCCCGGTACACCTCGGAGACGTACGCGGAGTAGACGAGCGTGAGCGAGATGACCGCGTAGAAGAAGGTGCTCGTCGGCACGCCGGGGATCTGGAGGGCCGGAATGCCGAACCCGAGGAGATAGATGATCAGGATGCCCGGGATCGCCCGGAAGACGTCCGCGTAGGCGGTCGCCAGCAGCCGCAGCGGGAAGAAGACGGGACCGGGCAGGCTGCGCAGGACGGCGAGGATCAGCGCCAGGACGAGGATGAAGACCTCGGAGACGCAGAAGAGCTCGACGTTGACGCCGAACGCCGGGACGATGTCCGGCACCGACTGGTTCCAGACGGTGCCGTTGAAGAACGAGCGCTGGACGTCCGGCCAGTTCGGCGCGTGTACCACGATCCAGCCCAGCGCGCCGAAGAAGATGACCGTGCTGACCAGCGCGACGAGGGTGGAGCGCAGCGCGGAGCGCTCGTAGTGGTGCGAACGATGGGGCGGCCCGCCCGCCGCCGGGGGGACCAGCTCCCCGGTGTCGAGCGGGCCCCCGGTCAGCGAGCCGCCCACGCCGTGCGCGTGGTGGCCCGGGTCACGGCTGGAGGACGGGCGCGCTCGCCTTGTCCGCGAGCCACTCCGTGGTGATCTGGTCCAGGGTCCCGTCCGCCTTGAGGGACGCGAGCGCCTGGTTGACGCAGGTCGTCAGGGGGCTTCCCTTGGCCAGCACCAGGCTGAAGTGCTCGGCGTTCGGCCCCGGGGTCACCGGGAGCTGCCCCACGATCACGCTGTTGTCGAGCTGCACGGCGGTGATATAGAAGGCGGTCGGCAGGTCGGTCACGATGCCGTCGATCTGCCTGGCCTTGACGGCCGCGATCGCGTCGTCATTGGACGAGTAGACCGAGACGGGGGCGGTGGGCGCGATCACGTTCTTGATCGCCGTGTAGGCCGTGGTGCCCTGCATCGCACCGAGCCGGTACTTCCTGAGATCGGTGATCGTCTTCGCCGAGGTGATCGAGTTGCTCTTCAGCGCGACGATCGACTGGGCCACGTAGTAGTACCCGTCCGACATGTCCACGGCCTGCGCGCGCTGCGGCGTGTACGACACCTGCGCGAGATAGAAGTCGAACGGCTTGCTGCCCGGCGCGTACGAGTTGTCGAACGGGACGACGGTCCAGGTCACGTCGCTCGTGCCGAATCCGAGCTTGCCGGCGACCGCGTAGGCGACGGCGCTCTCGAAACCCTGGCCGTTGGTCGGGTCGCCGAGCTTCCAGGGCGCGGGCGCGGCGCTCGCGTCGGGCTCGAAGTACGGCGGGTAGGCCGGGTTGTCCGTCCCGATGGTGAGCTTCCCGCTCGCCAGCGTCTGGACCTGGCCCTTCATGCAGCTCGGGGAGATCGCCGCGGCGGCGGGGCTCCCCGCCGTGCTGGGGGTGCCGCTGG
>JAJYKX010000267.1 GCA_021788175.1 Chloroflexota bacterium | reverse complement strand
AGCGGCTCATCGACCACGGCCACCACCCACCCACGATCTACTTCCCGCTGATCGTGGAGGAGGCGATGCTGATCGAGCCGACCGAGACGGAGGCGCTCGAGACGCTCGACGACTTCGCCGATGCGCTGGAGACGATCGCGGCCGAGGCCCACACCGACCCGGACGCGGTGCACTCGGCGCCCCACACGGCGCCGGTGCGGCGGCTCGACGAGGCAACGGCCGCGCGCCAGCCCGACCTGCACTGGCGCCCGATGACGGGCGCGGAGATGCCCTGCCCCGACTGATGGTGGCCGGCGGCCACGCCTGTCCCGCGGCGGCCATGCCGGCCCCGCCTGACGGTGGCCGGCGGCCATGCCAGCCCGCCGGCGGCGACGCCTGCCCCGTGGCGGCCATGCCAGCGCCGGTGCCGTCGCGCGCGGTCGGCTCACCAGCGGGCCGGACCCCGGTCGCGCTGAGCCGGCCCCGGCCACCAGGCCGCGTTGGGTTTGGCGCAACTTGGCCGCGCTGAAACCGGCCCGGCCACCAGGCCGCGTTGGGCCTGGCGCACCCGGCCGTGCTGAAACCGGCCACCTCCCGGTTCGGGCCCGTCTCGCCCGGTCGAACCGGTCCTGGCTGACCTGCGCGGGCCACCACGCTTGCCCGTGCGGGCCACCCCGCTTGCCCGTGCGGACCCCGGCGCGACCGATATCCTCCACGGCGTTGCCGGCGGCCATAACGGACCGATAACCGCGTCGGGAGCAGCCGGCGAGCCGGATCCCCGAGGTCCACCCAGGCCCCAAGTTCCGCCGGGCCCCGACGTCCACTCGCGTCTCGACGTCTCGCCAGGCGCGCGTCTGGCCCGTCCTGTGCCGCGTGGACACCCGCGCTGCCCGCGATCCCCGGGGCCGACGGTCAGGGCCGGCAGCGTTCCCCGGGGCCGTGCATGCGCCGCCTCCCGATCGAGGGTCGTGCGCCGGCAAGTTGCCCCGGCATCGCTCCGGGGGATATCCGCGTGGTGCCCGGCCGGTTCGCAGGCCAACCGATCCTCGCAGAACCCAGCGTCGGCCCCGGGTCGGGCCGGACGGGTCGGGCCTGCAGGTCTGCGCCCCCGCCGGCCGCCACGGGCGCGCCGGGTCGGGCTCGCCAGCCGCAGCCCCCAAACCAGCCCCGTCAGCCCGCGCCGCCGTGCTCGCCGTTCCGCCATGCGGAACGCCTCCTGCCTCGGCGTGAACCTTCCGCTGGCTCCCGTGGTATCTGAAATACACGCCACCCTTGCGATCGCGCGTGCCAGAGGAGGATGAGTGGCCGAACCCGAGCCGTGTGACGCCTCGCTCGTCAACGACGTTCGAGGCGGCGACCTGAAGGCGTTCGAGGCCTTCTATCGCCGGTACGAGGGTGCCGTCTACCGGACCGCGCTCGCGCTGCTGCGGGACGAGATGACCGCCGAAGAGGTGGTGGTCGACACGTTCCTGCGGGCGCATGGGGCCCGTGCGCGCCTGGACCCCGGCCGGTCGCCCCTGCCGTGGCTCCAGCGGATCGCGGTGAACCTCTCGCTCAACCGTCTCCGGCGCCGGCGGCTCGGACTCGAGCAGCTGCCCGAGCAGGCACCCTGGCCGGACGAGAGGGTCACCGCCCCCGAGTCGGCCGCCGAGCGGCGCGAGATCACCGTCGCGCTCGCCGGGGGGATCGAACGGCTGCCGGCCCAGATGCGGGCCGTGGTGGTACTGCGCTTCGTGCAGGACAGCAGCCTGGCTGAGATCGCGGAGACACTGGGGTGTCCGCTCGGCACGGTGAAGAGCAGGCTGCACAACGCGCTTCGGCTGCTGCGCGACGACCTGCGGCACGAGTTCGAGCCCGTGGCGGCGCCGGACGCCGCCGGCCGGAGCGCGCGCCGGGAATCGGACGGGCCGGCGGCGTGATTTCCCGGCAGGCCGTGGCGGCGTGGTTCGGGGTCGGGCGGGGCTCGTGCGCGACGCACCGCACCGCGCTGCTCGCGCTGCTCGACGGCTGGCCGCGCGACGAGGCCGCAACAGGGTCGGCCCTCGACCACCTCGATCGCTGCGACGCATGCCGGGAGGAGATGGGCGAGTACGTGCTGATCCTGGCGGGACTGCGCCGGCTCGGCACCGCGGCAAGGCAGACCGACCCGGGAGCCGGCGGATGGAGCCGCGTGCGGGCGCGCATCCAGGCGCCGCCGAATCCACGGGTCCGACCGCGATGGGCCGGGATCGCCGGTCTGGTCGCGGTGCCGCTGGTGGCGGCCATGGTCGTGGTGTCCGGGCTGAGCGTCCCCGAGACGGGCATGGACTCCGCGGGCGGAACGGCGGGATCCGCGGGCGCGGCCGCCCAGGGTGTGTCTCCGGCTGTCGGGGTCGTCGACCTCGCGCAACACACCGCGGCCCTGCAGCGCGCGTTCCGCATCTCGGACGCGACCATGGCGCCGTACCCGGTCGAGGCGGACGCGGTCGCGGACGTCGTGGCGACCCCGGAGACCTCCGGTGTGCCGCGTGGGCCGCTGCCAGACGGCATGGCCATCCTGGCCGGGCGCGCAGAGTCGTCCGTCACTGCGACAGAGTCGGCCGGGCAACCGGTCGCGCCGGCGGTCGTCCCCGAATGACCGGCAGTCGTCCCCGAATGACAGGCACGTCGATGAGTGGCCGACGCAGCACGGCGTGGAGTCCGTGACCGGTCGCTGATCGGATGAGTTCCCGGTCGCGTGGCCGCGGCGCGTTCCGGGACGTGTGCCCGTTCATCGTTCGCGGCAGAGGAGGAGAAGCCGAGTGTCAACCAGACGACAGATGATGGCCGTCGTGGCCGTCGCCGGGATCGTCTTCGGGGCCTGCAGCTCCGGGGCGACCACGGCGCCTGCCGCATCGACG
>JAJYKX010000062.1 GCA_021788175.1 Chloroflexota bacterium | reverse complement strand
ACCCCAACGCGCTCCGGACCCTCGCCCGGGACGCGATCTACACCAACTGCGCCATCACGCCGGACGGCGACGTGTGGTGGGAGGGCATGACCGACGCGGCACCGGAGGGCCTCACCGATTGGCTCCGCCGGCCCCATATCCCGGGGGACACGCGAACGGCGGCCCACCCCAACGCCCGGTTCACGGTCGCGGCGCGCCAGTGCCCGGTCATCGCGGACGAGTGGGAGGACCCGGCCGGGGTGCCGATCGACGCCATCCTCTTCGGCGGGCGGCGCGCGAGCACCATCCCCCTGGTCACCGAGGCCTTCGACTGGACCCACGGCACGTTCATGGGAGCGACCGCGGGCTCCGAGACGACCGCGGCGGCGGCGGGCGCCGTGGGCAAGCTGCGGCGGGATCCCATGGCCATGCTCCCCTTCTGCGGCTACAACATGGCCGACTACTGGCGCCACTGGCTCAGCTTCGAGGGTCGCACCTCGCCGGAGAAGCTGCCGCGGGTCTTCTTCGTCAACTGGTTCCGCAAGGGCGCCGACGGCAGGTACCTGTGGCCCGGCTTCGGCGAGAACAGCCGCGTGCTCAAGTGGATCGCGGAACGGATCGAGGGAACCGGCGAAGCCATCGACACGCCGATCGGCCGACTGCCCGCGCCGGGCGCGCTCGACCTGTCGGGCCTCGGCCTGGCGGACGGTGCGGTGGACGAGCTGCTCGCGGTGGACGTCGACGGCTGGCTCGACGAGGTCGGCCTGGTCCGCGAGCACTTCGCGCGCTTCGGCGACCGGCTGCCGGCCGCGTTGGCCGACGAGGTCGACCGCCTCGAGGCGCGGCTGATGGCGGCCGGGACCGCGCGATAGCGGGGCCACGCGACAGGGGGCCACGCGACAGACCGCGTGGCGCGCCCCGGAGAAGCGCGGCGGCGCTCGAAGCGTGCCGCGCCGTGCGGATGCAGGCGCGAGAATAGGCATGGCCGATCTCGCCTGGACCAGCGCCGGGCGCGCGCATGGAGGCCGGTCCGCGGAAAGGAGCCCCGACGGTGGGAGCTGATGCGTTCGTCTATACCGATCCGCTTCCGCTGGGGGCCGACACGACCTCCTACCGCCTGCTGGGCACGGATGGGGTCTCGGTCACCACCTTCGAGGGGCGCGAGGTCGTCAGGGTGGAACCGGCGGTCCTCACCAACCTCGCGCGCGAGGCGCTGCGCGAGTGCTCGTTCTTCCTGCGGCCCCGGCACAACGAGCAGGTCGCGGCCATCCTCGCGGACCCCGAGTCATCGGACAACGATCGCACCGTCGCCCTGGCACTGCTCCGTAACGCCCAGATCGCCTCGCACGGCGTGCTGCCGCTGTGCCAGGACACGGGGACGGCCACCGTCTTCGCCAGGAAGGGCCAGCAGGTCTGGACCGGCGTCGACGACGCCGAGTGGCTGGCCCGCGGCGCGTGGGAGACGTACCACAGGGAGAACCTGCGGTACTCGCAGACGAGCGCGCTGACGCTCTTCGACGAGCAGAACACGGGTGACAACCTGCCCGCCCAGATCGACATCGCCGCCGTGCCGGGCGCGCGCTACGACTTCCTGTTCACCGCCAAGGGCGGCGGCTCGGCGAACAAGACCATGCTCTGGCAGGAGACGCGCGCCCGCCTCGACCCGGCGGCCCTCGAACCGTTCCTGGTCGAGAAGATGCGCCAGCTCGGTACGGCGGCCTGTCCGCCGTACCACATCGCGATCGTCGTGGGCGGGACGTCGGCGGAGGCGTGCCTGAAGACCGTGAAGCTCGCCTCGACCGGCTACTACGACGGCCTGCCCACCGAAGGCGGGCCGTCGGGGCGGGCCTTCCGGGTGCCGGAGCTCGAGCAGCGCCTGCTCGAGGCGGCCAACCATCTCGGCCTCGGCGCGCAGTTCGGGGGCAAGCACTTCGCCCTCGACGTGCGCGTGATCCGGCTCCCCCGCCACGGTGCGTCGTGCCCCATCGGGATGGCCGTGTCGTGCGTGGCGGACCGCAACGTCAAGGCGCACATCGACCGGGACGGCGTCTGGCTCGAGGAGCTGGATCACGACCCGGGGCGCCTGGTCCCGGCCGAGCTTCGCGGCGGGGCGCCGTCGAAGGCCGTGCCCATCGACCTGGACCGCCCCATGGCCGAGGTGCTGGCCGAGCTGAGCCGGTACCCCGTCTCGACGCCGCTGCTGCTGACCGGGACGCTCGTCGTGGCCCGCGACATCGCCCACGCCAGGTTCAAGGCGCTGATCGACTCCGGGGCGGGCGTGCCCGAGTACCTGAAGCGCCACCCGGTCTACTACGCGGGACCGGCCAAGACGCCCGCGGGGAAGCCGTCCGGCTCGTTCGGCCCCACGACGGCCGGCCGCATGGACGGCTACGTGGACCTGCTCCAGTCCCACGGGGCGTCGCTGATCATGATCGCGAAGGGGAACCGCACCCAGCAGGTGACGGACGCCTGCAAGCGGCACGGGGGCTTCTACCTGGGCTCGATGGGCGGGCCGGCGGCGCTCATCGCGGAGCACATCACGCGCGTGGAGTGCATCGACTTCGCCGACCTCGGGATGGAGGCCGTCTGGGAGATCGACGTGGAGGATCTCCCGGTGTTCATCCTCACGGACGACAAGGGCAACGACTTCTTCACGGCCCTGCCGGCCTGAACGTCGCCGCGCGAACGGGGAGACACCATGACCGACGAGCTGCGTGCCTGGATCGAGCGCGCGGACCAGGGCACGACGCACATCCCGCGCCACTTCGTCGCCTCCGCGCTGCTCGCGCGAGACGCCGAGCGCTATGCCGTGGAGTGCGGGGTCACGCCGATCGAGGCGCTGCACGACGCGGCGGTCGTGCTCCTGCGCGATGCCGCACAGCTGGTGGCCGACGAGCGCCCCGACGACCTGGCGGAGGATGCCTGGCCGCCGCTCCAGGAGACGCTGCGGCAACTGCGGGCGGCTGACCAGGGGAGCTGACCGCGGCCCCGGCCGGCGCGGCTCACCCGGGGCGGTGCACCTGGCGGTTCCGCCCGGGAGACCGGGTCACGCCGCCCGACGGGGCGTGACCGGACGGGGCCGTCCTCGCGGGGCGGACCGCGCGCGGGCCGGATCCGGCGTCGGGCGGTATCGTGCCGGGTCGACATGCGCATCCCGAGACGTTTCCCGGAGACCGGCTGGCTGGCCCTGGCGGGCCTGGCCTTCGTGCTCCTCCGACTGCCGTCCTTCGTCGAGCCGGCGTGGTACTCCGACGAGGGGATCTACGCCAGCATCGGCTGGGCGCTCGACCACGGGGCCCGCCTCTACGTCGACGTCTGGGACAACAAGCCCCCGGGCGTCTACTGGGTGGCGGCCCTCCTCCTGCGCGTGCTGCCGCCGACCCTCATCTTCCCGGTCGCGGCCACCGCGCTGGCCGCCGCCAGCACGGTCCTGGTCGGGAGGATCGGGGGCGCGCTGGGCGGCCGCAGAGTCGGTCTGCTCGCAGCTGGCTCGTTCATGCTGGCGTCAGCGCTGCCGAACCTCCAGGGCAACCTCTTCAACGCCGAGGTGTGCGGCGCGACGCTCACCGCCGCGGCCATCGCCCTGCTCGTCGGCGGGGCCGGCCGGACGCGCGCGTTCCTGGCGGGCGTGCTGGTGGGCGTGGGCGTCCTCTTCAAGGCCACGGTGGCCGTCGACGTGGTCGTGGTCGCGGGGGTCCCCGTGCTGCTCGCATGGGCACGACAGGGCGACGGGCACGGCCGGTGGTCGCGGCCGGCCCTGGCGGGATCCGCCGCCGTCCTGGCGGGCGGGGCCGCGGCCCTGGCGGGCGGGGCCGCGATCCTCGCGATCCAGGGATCGCTGGGCGGGGCCATCTCCATGCTCGTCACCCAGGACCTGGCCTACGTCGGCGTGTTCGACAGCCAGGGGGTGGGAGGGGCGCTCGGCACCATCGCCCTCGCGCTCCGGGTGGGGGCGCCGATCGCGATCGGCGGGCTCGTCGCCGTCCACTTCGCGCGGCGGGGGCGGACCGGGCCCATGGTCGCCGGCTGGTGGCTGGGGTGGGACGCGGCGGCCGCGATGGTCAGCAGTCGGGGCTTTCCTCACTACGCCCAGCAGGCCGAGCCCGCGCTGGCGCTGACCGCGGCGCTGGCCGTGGTGGGGCTGTGGACATGTATCCCGTCCGGTGCCGTCCGGCGGGCATCGCGGGGCCGTGTCCTTCCCGGCGCTGCCCGGCACGCGGCCGCTGCGGCCGGGACCGCGCTGCTGGTCGTGGCCGCCACGGTCGGGCTCGCGTGGCTGCCCGGGGCGGAGCGGGCACTCCTCGCGGGGCGGCCGATCCCCGGCGTGCTCGTGGACGGCATCTCGGCACCACAGGTCCCGACGTACTACGTGGACGGGTACGCGGCCCTGTTCGACAGCGGAGCCCGCGATCGGTTCGCCGACCTCTTCCCGGTCAACCTCGACGTGCAGGCCGCGGCCGTGGCGGCCCTCGAGGCCGACTCGGCACCGGGCGACACCGTCTTCGTCTGGGGCTCGATCCCCTGGGCCTATGTCCTGAGCGGCCGGATGCCCGCCGGCCGGTACGTGTCGCTGAACACCGCCTACTGGGTCGACCCGCGCGCGCCATCGGTGCTCCGGGCCGAGCTGACCGATCACCCTCCGCAGGCCGTCGTGTCGGTCGACCCGCCGCCGGGGTGGCTGCTGGGCGAGCTGGCGCGCAGCCACTACGAGCTGCTGTCCGGCGCGGCCGACGGCGAGAACGTCTGGCTCCTGCCCGGGCGCGCGGCCCGACGCCACGCTGGTATCGTCCCTGCATGACACTCGACGTGCGCTGGCTCGGGCGCGTGCCCTACCGGGAGGCATGGGACCTCCAGCACGCCCTGGTCGCCGACCGCGCCGCGGGACGCATCCCGGACACGCTCCTGCTGCTGGAGCATCCCCGGGTCCTGACCCTCGGGCGGCACGCCACCGAGGAGCACGTGATCGTCCCGGCCGAGTACCTCGCATCGATCGGCGTCGAGGTGATCCGGGTCGAGCGCGGCGGCGAGGTCACCTACCACGGCCCCGGACAACTGGTGGCGTATCCCATCGTGAAGCTGGGGGAGCGTGGCCTGCTGATCCAGCCCTTCGTGCGCCTGCTCGAGAGCGCCATGATCGGGACGGCGGCAACGTACGGGGTGACGGCCGAGCGCCGGGAGGGCTTCCCCGGCGCCTGGTGCGACCCCGGATCTCCCCTCCCGCGCAAGCTCGGCGCGCTGGGGGTCCGGATCGAGCAGGACATCAGCTACCACGGCATCGCCCTCAACGTCACCACCGACCTCGACGACTTCGGCCTCATCAACCCCTGCGGCCTCCAGTCGATCGGGGTGACGTCGATCGCGCGCGAGGCAGGCTGGCCGCCCGGCCGCAGCCTCCCGTCCACCGCGTCGGTGGAGGAGGCGGGGCACCGGTTCGCCCTCAGCTTCGGACGCCTGCTGGGCGAGCCGGCGCTCGCCCCGGCGACGACCCCGGCGACGACCCCTGCGTCGACCACGGCCGGGACGGGCTGAGCCATGGCCGGCGGGATCTTCGAGCTGCGCAGGGACGCCATCACCGGGTGGTGGGTCGCCGTGGTGGTGGACCGGGCGTACGAGGCCGGCCGGTTCGCCCGGCGGGCACAGCCCCTCGTCGGCTCGCAGTGCCAGAACTGCACGGTTCCGAGCATGACGGCGCCGTGGATCCGCACGCTCCGACCACACGCCTTCCGCGTGGCGGGCGACGAGCGCGGTGGCGGCCGCGAGGTCCCGGATCGGGGCCGCGCCCAGGGCGAACGATCATCGCGCGAGGGCGACCTGCAGCCGGGACTGGGCCTGGTGGCCGACGTCGGCGCCTGGCTGACCATCGCGGCGCCGTACGGGCATCACGGGACGCTGGCCGCGGAGCCGCCGCAGGTCGTGATCCGCATGCTCGAGCTGGCACGGCGGTCGATCGTCGACGCGCGGACGCGCGGCGGCACCGAGTACGTCCAGGTGGTGGAGAACCACGGCCGCGACGCCGGGGCGCTCACCAACCACCTCTGCCTCGACCTCTACGACCTGCCCCAGATCCCGCATCGCGTGGGCGAGGAGCTGGGGGGTTCCGCCCGGTACGTGATCCGCGAGGGCGTCTGCCCGTACTGCCGGCTCGTCCGCGAGGAGACGGCCTCGCGCGAGCGGCTCGTCTTCGAGGATGCCGCGAGCGTGGCGTTCGCGCCGTACGCGTCGCGCTCGCCGTTCGAGCTGTGGGTGGTGCCCCGCGAGCACCAGGCCGACTTCGGGCTCGCCTCGGACACGCAGCTCACCAGCGCGGCGGAGACCCTGCAGAAGGTGCTCCGGCTGCTCGACGCGCTCGACGGCCCGCCGTACAACCTGGTCCTCCACACCTCGCCGCTGCACCAGCGGGTGGACGAGACGTACCACTGGCACTGGGAGATCCACCCGCGGCTGCGGGAGATCGGCGGGCTGGAGCTCGGGACCGGCCTGCCGGTGAACCCGGTGAGCCCCGAGCAGGCGGTGAGCGAGCTGCGGGCACGCGCCGGGCTGGACCGCGCGGAGTGGCCGGAATGAGGGCGCCGCCCGCCCGCGTGCGATCCGGCAGGTCGCCCATCCGACCCGGCTGGTCGCCCATCCGACCCGGCAGGTCGCCGATGCGACCCGGTCCGCCGCGCGGGCGGCCGTCACAGCCGGCGCTCGTCGACCGTCACATGGCCGCAGGGCGCGATCGAGTCGCGCCCCCAGGCACGGACGCAGCGACCCGGTTGTCGCGGCGCACGGCGTGCCGGGAGTCGCGTCAGAGGCTCGGGTGGCATCGATCGAGCTGTCGCTCCCGCGGTGGAGGACCGCGGTGAGCGCCGGGCGAACGTCGGACCAGGCGTTCATCGAGGGGCTGTTCGCGCAGCACCAGGGCGAGATCTTCGGGTTCCTCGCCCGCATGGTGCGCGACGACGACCTGGCGGCGGACCTCACGCAGGAGACGTTCGTCAAGGCGTTCCGCGCCCTGGACACGCTGGAGTCGCCCGACCGCGCCCGGGCATGGCTCTTCCAGATCGCCAGCCGCACCGCGCTGGACGAGCTGCGCCGACGCCGGCTCGTGCGGTTCGTCCCCTGGTCCGGCGAATCCCGCGGGACCGCCCCGTCCGCGGAGGAGACCGCCCTCCGCGCCCAGCTGTCGGGTGACATGGCGCGCGCGCTCGCCCGCATCCCGGACCGGCAGCGGGGCGCCCTCATCCTGGCCGAGATCTACGAGCTGTCCGGGACCGAGCTGGCGGCCGCGCTGGGCGTCAGCCATGCGGCCGCGCGGGCGCTGCTCACGCGCGCCCGAGAGTCGCTCCGAGCGGCGCTCGCCGAGGAGCGCGCCACGTCCGGCGGCCGGCCGGCCCTGGCGGCCGACGGGGCGCCGCCGCGCGCGGAGGGCGCCACGCTGAGCCAGCCCCGGCGCTCGGAGGAGCGGCGATGAGCCCGTTCGGCGGGCGCCGCCTCTCCTGCGATCGGGCGCGCTCCTGGCTGGCCGAGCGGGTGGACGGCCCCCTCGATCCACGCCGCGAGGCCGCGCTCGAGGCGCACCTGGCCGGCTGCGCGGACTGCCGGGAGGCGGACACCGAGTACCACGCCAACCGCGCGGCGCTCCGCCAGCTGCCGCCGCCGCTGCCGCCGCGGGATCTCCCCGCGCGCACGCTGGCGGCCCTCGAGGTCGAGGCCCGGCGGGTGCGGCCGCCGAGGGCCGCACCGGTCACGCAGCTCCGGAGCGCGCGGCGCAGCGGCGGCATGGCGTTCGGCTCCCTGGTGACCGTGGCGCTTGTCGCGGTGGTCGGCGCGCTGCTGATCGGCCCGGCGGTGCAGATCCCGGGGCCGGGCGTGGGTGCCACGCCGTTCGCCATCGCCCCGGTCGACCTCGCCTTCGTGGGCGTCCAGGGCGACGTGGTCCGCCTCTACCGGGCCCGCCTGGACCAGGCCTGCCCGGCCGACAGCATCTCCTGCGCGGAGTTCGGCCCGCAGGCGGACCAGCTGGTCGACCTGCCGAGGACCACGGCGGTCAGCGGCCTGGCGTTCGACCCCGCCGGTCGCCACGCGGCCATCGCCGCCACCTCCGGCATCGGGACGGTCACGACCTACTACGTCGTCGACCTCGGCTCGAACGGTCCCCTGGCGGGCGCCGCGGGCACGGCGACGACCGCGGGCAGCCCGGCGATCGTCTCCGGCGCATCGGCGGCGACCTCCCCTGCCACCACCCCGCGTCCATCGACCCGGACCTCCACGCGCTCGCCGGACGCGCGCGCGACCCGGAACGCGCAGACGGCGGAGACGACCGCCACCCCGAAGACGGAAGCGACGGCGACCCCGCGCCCGACCGTGACGGAGCACACGGCCAGGGGGACGGCTCGACCGACCTCCGCCCCTCACCCGGCCGCCTCGGCCTCCCCCACCAGCATCCTCGCGCCGCGGGCCTCGGTCGACCTGCATGCACAATCCGGCGGCACGGCCGGGCTGACGGCGGGTTCGTCCGGGCTGGGCCCAGGGTCGACCTCGGGCGCGCCGGCGACCGGCGCGACGGCGGCCGGCTCCGCGGCCCCCGCGTCGGGGACGGCCGGGCTGGAGCTGCTTCCCTCCGTGCCGGCACAGCCGATCCTGGAGAACGTGATCCCCACCGGGGCATCCCCGGCGTGGTCACCCGACGGGAGCACGCTGGCGTTCAGCGCGATGCCGGCCGACGGATCGGCCGGGCCCGACATCTACGTGTGGCACCCCGGCGACGCGCAGGCGGTCGCCATCACCACCGACCACGTGTCGTCGTTCGCGTCGTGGGCGGGGAGCCGGATCGTCGGAAGCACCTACTCGACGGATCCCGTGGATCCGGCGGTGCTGACGCCGCAGTCCTTCCTGCTCGATCCGCAGACGGGCGACCGGATCGTCATCGCGGGTGCGCCGCTCTGGCTGCCGTCGGTCGATCCCACAGGTCGCTACGTGGTCGGCTGGTCGGGAACCCTGCGCTCGTCGGGCCTCACCCCGGTGCCCGACCAGGGGCAGCTGGTCTTCGCCGACTGGAGCACGCTGGATCCGCTGGCCGCCACCACCGGGACCGACGCCGGAATCCAGCCCGCGCCTGTGCCGACGGGCACCCCGGGACTCGACGCGTCGGCCTCGGCGCGGCCCGCGAGCCGTGGCGCGATCAAGGCCACGCCCGCGACGCCGCCGGACGCCAGCCCCGCCGCCGCGGCGGCAGCGCCCGGTGCCTCGGCGACGACGCCCGGTGCCTCGGCGACGGCCGGCGCATCCGGGCTTCCGACGGCGCCGCAGTCGGCGCTGCAGCCGCTCGACGCCTCCCCCTCGCCCGGCGCGAGCCCCTTCCAGGACTGGGTGGTGGCGTGGTCGCCCGACGGATCCGCCGTGGCGGTCTGGGAGGGGCCGGTGACGGGTGGGCAGACCGGCACGCTCTCGCTGCACTCGGTCGACCAGACGCTCGACCAGATCGACGCGGGCGGCATGCTGCTCGGCCCGGTGCCGGCCAGCCGGCAGTTCTCGATCGGGCTGGACCGGCTGGTCTGGACCGCCCCCGCGGACGCGCAGGGCTTCATCCAGCTGCGCGTCCTGGTGTGGGGTTCGTTCGGCCGGGGCGAGCTGCGCAGCCTGCAACTCAACCAGCAGCAGATCGTCCCTGCCTTCTGAGCCGGCGGCTCCGGCCGGCGGCCAGCACCGCGGGCGCCCCTCCGGGCTCCGGGCGGCGCCGGGCCTCCCCGTCGGCGCCGTGCCCCAGGGCTCGCGGCGCTCGCGCCCGCTCAGGGCTCCGGGCGGCGCACCTCCGGCTCGGCCGCCTTGCGCTCCGCCGCCTCGAGCATGGGGATCTGCACCCCGCGCTCCCGCGCCACCTCGATGGCCCGCGCATAGCCGGCGTCCACGTGGCGCATCACCCCGGTCCCGGGGTCGGTGGTGAGGACGCGCTGCAGGCGGCGGGCGGCCTCCGGGGTGCCGTCGGCCACCACCACCATCCCGGCGTGGATGCTGTAGCCGATCCCCACCCCGCCGCCGTGGTGGAGGCTCACCCAGGTGGCCCCCGCGGCGGTGTTGAGCAGGGCGTTGAGGAGCGGCCAGTCGGCGATCGCGTCGGAGCCGTCGCGCATCCCCTCGGTCTCCCGGTTGGGGCTGGCCACCGAGCCCGCGTCGAGGTGGTCCCGGCCGATCACCACCGGCGCGCGCAGCTCACCCGAGGCGACCATCTCGTTGAAGCGCAGCCCGGCCCGGGCGCGCTCCCCGTAGCCCAGCCAGCAGATCCGGGCGGGCAGCCCCTGGAAGGGCACCTTCTGCTCGGCCAGGGTGAGCCAGCGGCGCAGGCTGGCATCCTCGGGGAAGAGCTCCAGGAGGGCCCGGTCGGTGGCCAGGATGTCGGCCGGATCGCCGGAGAGGGCGGCCCAGCGGAAGGGCCCCTTCCCCTCGCAGAAGAGCGGCCGGATGAACATCGGCACGAAGCCGCCGATGTCGAAGGCGTCGGGCACGCCCCCGTCGGTGGCCGCCTGGCGGATGTTGTTGCCGTAGTCGAAGGCGACCGCGCCGCGGCGCTGCAGCGCGAGCATCGCGCGTACCTGCCGCACCACGCTGTCGCGGCTGGCGGCCACGTACGCGTCGGGATCGGACGAGCGCAGCGCCAGGGCCGCCTCGAAGGTCATGCCGCCGGGCACGTAGCCGCCCAGCAGGTCGTGCGCGCTGGTCTGGTCGGTGAGCGCGTCGGGCTGCCAGCCCCGCGCCACCAGCTCGGGCTCCACGTCGGCGGCGTTGGCCACCAGCGCCACCGAGCGGGGCCGACCCTCGGCACGGGCATGCTCGACGCGCGCCAGGGCGTCGTCGAGATCGGCGGTCAGCTCGTCCACGTAGCCCGCCGCGTGCCGGCGCTCGGCCCGGGCGGGGTCCACCTCGATGCAGAGCGCCACGCCCTCGTTCATGGTGATGGCGAGGGGCTGGGCGCCGCCCATGCCGCCCAGGCCGGCGGTGAGCACGACCCGCCCGCGCAGGGTGCCCCCGAAGTGCTGGCGGGCCAGCTCGGCGAAGGTCTCGTAGGTGCCCTGGATGATCCCCTGGGTGGCGATGTAGATCCAGGACCCGGCGGTCATCTGGCCGAACATGGTGAGGCCCATCCGCTCCAGCTCGCGGAAGACGTCCCAGGTCCCCCAGTGCGGGACCAGGTTGGCGTTGGCGATGAGGACGCGCGGGGCGTCCGGGGTGGTGCGGAAGACCCCCACCGGCTTGCCCGACGCCACGAGCAGCGTCTCGTCGTTCTCGAGCTCGCGCAGGGCGGCCACGATGGCGTCGAAGGCCTCCCAGCTGCGCGCGGCCCGCCCGGTCCCGCCGTACACGATGAGCTGGTCCGGCTGCTCCCCGACCTCCGGGTCGAGGTTGTTCATGAGCATGCGCAGGGCCGCCTCCTGGCCCCAGCCCTTGCAGCTCCGCTCGGACCCGCGGGGGGCGCGGACGGGCCGCGGGCCGTGCCCGGGGGTGACGATGATCGAGCCGCTGGGGCCCGTGAGGGTGGTGTCGGCGGACGTCTGCGCCAGCGGGTCGATGGTGCGAGTCATGTGCGCGAATGCCTCCCGGCGCCCGGGGGCCGCGAAGTCTGCCGCGGTCCGATCACCGGTAGGGTGGCACGATCCGGCCCGCGCCGCACCTGCCGGAGGACAGGCACGCCGCCGGCACCCGGGCGGCCCGCGTGTGAGGGAACCCCGCCGGCGACGGAACCCCGCCGGCCGGCATGCGGCCTGCGCGACGCGGCCCTGTCGGCCGACGATCCCCACGCGCGACGGAACCCCGCCGGGCGGCCGCTCCCCCGGCTGCCCGGACGACTACGATGGGGGTGGCTCGGCGTCACACGGACGTCGATGTGCCTCGTTCCCGGGAAGGTACTTCCATGTCGATCGTGCTGGACGGCACGTCCCTGACCATCGAGCGGCTGGTGCGCATCGCCCGTGATGGCGAGCAGGTGGAACTCGACCCCGCCGCGGTCGAGCGGATCCGCGTCTGCCGGTCGATGCTGGAGGAGAAGCTCGCGGCCCACGAGATCATGTACGGCACCAACACGGGGATCGGCGAGTTCTCCGAGGTGGTGCTGAGCGACGAGCAGGTGCGCCAGTTCCAGCGCTACCTGGTCTACAACCACGCCGCCGGGATCGGGGATCCCGCCCCCGTCGAGACCGTCCGCGCCGCGATGGCGGGGCGCATCAACGTGCACGCCCACGGCAACTCCGGGTGCCGCCCGGAGATCACCCTGGCGCTGGTCGAGATGCTCAACCGGGGCGTGACCCCGGTGGTCTGCCAGCGCGGCTCCGTGGGAGCCAGCGGTGACCTGGCGCCCATGGCGCAGATCGCGCTCCTGCTGATGGGTGAGGGCGAGGCCTGGTACGAGGGCGAACGGCTCCCGGGTGCGGAGGCGCTCCGCCGCGCGGGGATCACGCCGCCGGGCCTGCAGGCGCGCGACGGGCTGGCCACCATCAACGGCTCGAACGTGCTGACGGCCATGAGCGCGCTGCAGCTCTGGGACATCGAGCGCTGGCTGCGACAGGCCGAGATCGCCGCCGCGATGTCGCTCGAGGCGCTCTTCGCGAACATGAAGCCCTACGACGTCCGCCTCCACGAGCTGCGCGGCTTCCCGGGCGCCGTCCGGGCGGCCCGGGCGATCGACCGCGTCCTCGCGGGCAGCGACCTGATGACGGGCCGGATGCCCACCAAGGTCCAGGACGCCTACTCGATGCGCTCCACGCCGCAGGTGATCGGTGCCGCCCACGACGCGGTGGCCTGGGCGTGGACGCAGGTCGAGACCGAGCTCAACGGGGTGGGCGACAACCCGATCTTCCTTCCCGATGCGCGCCTGACGCTCACCGGGGCCAACTTCCAGGGAACGCCGGTGGCGCTCCCCATGGACATGGTGGGGGCAGCGGTCACCATGGTGTGCGTCCTGTCCGAGCGGCGCCTGAACCGGCTCACGAACCCCGCCCTCTCCGCCGGGCTCCCGGCCTTCCTGACGAAGGGTGCCGGGATGTTCTCCGGGATGATGCTCAGCCAGTACACGGCGGACACGCTGATCGTCGAGCAGCGGATCCTCTCCGCGCCGGCCTCGATCCAGTCGATCCCGGCCGCCGCGGACCAGGAGGACTTCGTCTCGATGGGGATGAACACGGCCATCAAGAACGCCCAGATCCTGGACAACGCGTACGGCGTGCTCGGGATCGAGTTCATGGCTGCCGCGCAGGCCCTCGACTTCCGCGAGTTCAGCCCCGGTCTCGGCACGCGGACCGCGCACGAGGCGGTGCGGCGGCACGTCGCGCACCTGGACGAGGATCGGCCCCTCCATGCCGACCACACCCGGATGAAGCAGCTGGTCCGCTCCGGCGAGATCCTCGATGCGGTCGAGGCGGCCGTGGGCCCGCTCGCGTAGCAGCGGGCCGTGGCACCCGTGGGCCGGCCGGCATGGCCGGCCTCCCCGGGATGATGCCGCCCGGGCTCTACCTCCGGGGGCTCGCGATCGGGTTCGCCATCGCCGCCGCGATCGGCCCCATCGGGCTCCTCTGCATCCGCCGGACGCTGGCGGAGGGGCGGGCGATCGGGCTCGCCACGGGCCTGGGTGCGGCGACGGCCGACGGGCTGTACGCGGCGGTGGCGGCCTTCGGGCTGACGGCACTCTCGGACGTGCTGATCGGGCAGCGCCGGGCCCTGGCGATCGTCGGCGGAGCCCTGCTCCTCCTGCTCGCGGCCCGCGCCTGGCCACGGCGGCATCACGAGATCTCGGCCGGCACCACCGCGTCCCTCCCGGCGCCGCGCGCCGCGGGCGGCGCCCGGCGACTGGCCGCCGCGTGGGCGACGACGCTGGGCCTCACCATCACCAACCCCGCCACGATCGTGTCGTTCGCCGCCGCGTTCGTCGGGTTCGGGCTGGTGGGCCACGGCGGCCCGGGCGCGGCCGCGCTCGTCCTGGGCGTCGCCTCGGGGTCCGCCGCCTGGTGGGTGCTGCTGGTGGGGGTCGTGGGGGTGCTCCGACCACGGATCGGCCCGGTCGGCCTCCACCGGGTCGGCATCGCCTCGTCGGCGATCATCGGGTTCCTCGGCCTGGCCGCGATCTGGGGCGGTCTGGCGGGCTGATGCCGGCCCGGCGATCCGGGGCGGCCTGGCGGGTTGACGCCGACCTGCACGCGACCCGTCCGCCGCGGTAGACTCCGGCCGCCACGCATCCATGGACCGGCCCCGTGAGCCCGGCAAGGAGTGAACATGA
>JAJYKX010000266.1 GCA_021788175.1 Chloroflexota bacterium | reverse complement strand
ATCGCCGCCACGGTGGAGGCGGCGGCCCTGGCCCATGCCACGGCGACGGGCGCGACCTCCGGCAGTGCGGGCGTCCGGCAGGCGACCGACCGGCAGGCGACCGACCGGCAGGCGACCGACCGGCAGGCGACCGACCGGCAGGCGACCGACCGGCAGGCGACCGCCCGGCCCGTCGTGGTCGCGGGCACCGGCACCAACGACACCGCGGCCACCATCCGCGCCACGCGGCGCGCCGCCGCGCTTGGCGCGGATGCCGCACTGGTCGTGGCGCCCTACTACAACCGTCCCGACCAGCGGATGCTCGCGGCCCACTTCACCGCCGTTGCCGACGAGGGCGGGCTGCCGATCGTCGTCTACAACGTGCCGTCCCGGACGGGCTCCAACGTCGAGGCGGACACGGTGCTGCGCCTGGCCGAGCACCCGCGGGTGGTGGCGGTGAAGGAGGCGTCGGGCAACCTCGAGCAGATCGCCACCATCATCCGCGACCGACCGCAGGGCTTCGCCGTGATGGCGGGGGACGACGCCTGGACGCTGGCCGCCCTGGCGATGGGAGGCGACGGGGTCATCAGCGTGGCCTCGAACGAGATCCCCGCCGCGATGGCCGACCTGTGCGCGTCGGCTCTGCGCGGCGACTGGGACCGGGCACGCGCGCTGCATGCCCGCTGGCTGCCGCTCTTCCGGGCGAACTTCCGCGGCGGCCCGAACCCGGTGCCCGTGAAGGCCGCGCTGGCCATGATGGGTCGTATCGGGGATGGCCTGCGCCTGCCGCTCCTCCCGCTGGAGGATCCGTGGCGGGGGCGGCTCCAGGAACTGCTGCGTGACGAGGGCCTGCTGACGGCCGAGCCGGGCGCACCGGTGGCGACCGCTGGAACGGCGTGGACCACGGCCCACGGCGTGGCACGGACGCGTCGTGTCGCGGCGGCGCGGGCATGAGCGCGCGCGCGTCCGTGCCGGCGGCGACGGCGAGGGCGGCGGGTGAGCCGCGCGCGCTGCCCTCGCTGCTCGACGACCTGGACGCCGGCCGGCGGCGGGCGGCCTGGCCGGACCCAGCCTCGCCCGATGGCTGGCGCGTGGACCCCGACCTGCGACGGGAGCTCCTGGGGCTGTTCCGGGAACCTGCCATGCGCGAGTGGCAGGTGGCGGATGTCCTCGTCTTCCGGGACCGGGCCACGCTCCCGACGAAACGCCTGCTCGACGGCCCCTGGCGGGTCGTGCCCGGCGGGACCAGCGTGCGTGCCGGCGCGTACCTGGGCGACGGCGTGGTGATCATGCCGCCCTCGTACGTGAACGTCGGCGCCTGGGTCGGGGAGGGGACCATGGTCGACTCCCACGTGCTGGTGGGCTCCTGCGCCCAGGTGGGCGCGCGGGTCCACCTCTCCGCAGGCGTGCAGATCGGCGGCGTCCTCGAGCCGGCCAATGCGAGACCGGTGATCGTGGAGGACGACGCGTTCGTGGGCGCCCAGTGCGGGCTCTTCGACGGCGTGCTGGTGGGCCGCGGCGCGGTGCTGGCCGCCGGCGTCGTGCTGACCGGGACGAGCCGGCTCTACGACCTGGTCGGCGAGCGGGTGCTGGAGGGGACGCCGGAGGCCCCGCTCGCCGTCCCGTCCGGTGCCGTGGTGGTCCCCGCCACCCGGCCCGCGCGCGGTGCGTTCGCCTCGGCGCAGGGGATCGGCCTGCAGTGCGCGGCGATCGTGAAGATGCGCGACACGGGGACGTCCGCCCGGACCGCGCTCGAGGCGGCGCTGCGATGACCGCCGACCCTGGCATCTGGCGCCGGGGTCTCCTGGCCGGGCAGGACCCGGAGGAGCTGGCACGGACCCACGGGACGCCGCTCTACGTGTACGACCTGGACCTCGTGGACGCTCGGGTGCGTGCGCTCCGCGCGTGGCTGCCCGCGCGCTTCGACATCGCCTACGCGGTCAAGGCGAACCCCTCACTGGCCGTGATCGCCGCCGCGGTGGCGGCCGGGACCGGGGTGGACGTTTCCTCGGCCGGGGAACTGGCGGCGGCCGCCCGGGCAGGCGCCCCCGCGGCACGCACCATGCTGACGGGTCCGGGCAAGTCGGGCGCCCTGCTCGCGCGCGCCGTGGAGGCCGGCGTCCGCGCGGTCGTGGTGGAGTCGCCCGGCGAGCTCGACCGGCTGGAACGGGTGGCCGCGCAGGCGCGACGGATCGCCCCGGTGCTGATCCGCCTGCCTGCGCACGACGACCAGGCGTTCGGGATGTCGTGGGAGGATGCGCTGGCGGCGGCACGGACGTGCGTGCGGTCGCGATGGCTCGAGTGCCTGGGTGTCCACTCGTTCGGAGTATCGGCCGAGCGCGATGCCGCGGTGCTGGCGGCGCACGCCCGGCGGACCGTGGAGGCCGGGCGACACCTGGCGCTCGCGGCGGGCTTCCCGCTGCGAGTCATCGACGCGGGCGGTGGCCTCGGGATCCCGTACGCGGACGGCGACGCCGCGCTCGACCTGGCGATGCTCGGCGGGATCCTCTCGCGCCTCGACGAGGCGCTGGCCGCGGACCCGGCCACACGCGGCACGCGCGTCGTCCTGGAACCCGGGCGGTTCCTGGTGGGCCCCGCGGGCGCCTACCTCGCGCGGGTGGTGGACGTGAAGCGGCTGCGGGGGCGGCACGTCGCGGTGCTCGACGGGGGGATCAACCACCTCCTGGCGCCGGCGCTCGTCGGACGCCACCACCGGCTCCGGCTCGTCGCCGACGCGGACGCAGCTGTCTCGACCATCGCCCCCGACGCGCCCGTCGTCGCACCCGGCGCCCGCCCGCGCGTCCCCGTCGACTTCGTCGGCCCTCTCTGCACCGGGCTGGACGTGCTCGACCGGATCGACGCCTTCCCGGAGCCCAGGCCCGGCGACCTCGTGGTGGCGCT
>JAJYKX010000265.1 GCA_021788175.1 Chloroflexota bacterium | reverse complement strand
AGGATGCCGCCCGTACCCTCGAGATGCTGGGCGATCGGCAGGGGGCCATGGCCTCACTGGACGCGCTGGGAGTCGCGCTCCGGATCTCGAACCGGCTGGACGAGTCGATCCGACGGCTGGAACGGTCTCTGGCGCTCGCGCTCGACCTGGGGGACGCGCGCGGTGAGCTGTACGCCCGCACCCACCTCGCGTCGAGCCTCACCCGGGCCGGCCTCCCGGCCCGCGCGCGGCCGCATGTCACACGTGCGCTGGAACTGGCGAGGCTGATGGGCGACCGGTACCTCGAATCCGTCGTCTCCTGGAAGGCCGCGGAGATGGAGGACGCGCTGGGCGACCGCGCATCGGCGGTGGAGCTGCGCCGCCGCGAGCTCGAGCTGCTGGGCACGGTCGGTGGCAACCCGCATAACGAGGCGCTGGCGCACGCGCACCTCGCGGTGATGCTCGGTCGATCGGCGCATCCGGCCGCCGGTGACGGGGAGGCCGCTGCCGCGCGCGAAGAGGCGGCTGCCGCGCGCGAGGCCGCCCGTCGCTCGGAGGAGACCGGCTACGCCGAGCGGATCGAGCGGGTCCTGGCAACCGGCGAGTGGGGCGACGCAGGGGGCTGAGGCAGGGGGCGAGGCAGGGGACTGAGGCGGACGCGGCGGTTGCACGTCAGGGCGCGTTCGCGGAACGCTGGGGGAACGCCGGCCGCGGACACTGGCGGCGTGACTGGTCCCGGGTATCGGTCCTACGTGGTACGGGTCTGGGAGCTCCGGAAGGTCGGGCGGCGGGAGGTCCGCGTGGTCGTGGAGGAGATCCAGTCCGGACGACTGCTGGAACTGCGCGGCGCCACGGGCGAGGCACTGGTGGCCGCCGTGGACGCCGCCGTGTCCGCGGCCCCACAGCCGGCGGCGGCAGGTTCGCGACTGGAGGTCCCGGGGCGGTGACGCCCCGGGACGGTGCATGACGAGGGCGCCCCGGCCGGGTCGAACGGGCCGGCGGAAGGGGCCGGAGGCAGAGGGAGCGATGCGATGATCCTGGTGGTGGGTGCCACCGGCCTGCTCGGCGGCGAGATCTGCCGGCAGCTGGCGGGCAGGGGTGAACCGGTTCGGGCGCTCGTCCGCCCCACGACCGACGCCGCGAAGGTGGAGGCGCTCAGGACGCTCGGCGTCGAGACGCTCGTGGGCGACCTGCGCGATCCCGCCTCGCTGTCGGTGGCGTGCCGCGGCGCGCGGGCGGTGATCACGACCGTCTCGGCCATGCCGTTCTCGTACGTCCCCGGCGAGAACGACATCAAGGGCGTCGACACGGACGGGCAGGCGAGCCTGGTCGAGGCTGCGCGGTCGGCTGGCGTGTCGAAGTTCGTGTACACGTCCTTCTCCGCCAACATCGACGACCCGTTTCCGCTGCGGAACGCCAAGCGGGCCACCGAGGCGACGCTGCGGGCGAGCGGGCTGGACTATACGATCCTGCGGCCGAGCTGCTTCATGGAAGTCTGGCTCACCCCGGCGGTCGGCTTCGACCCGGCGAACGCGACCGCGACCATCTACGGGACCGGAGAGGCGGGGATCAGCTACGTCGCCGTGCGGGACGTGGCGGACTTCGCGGTGCACAGCCTGGACGCGCCGGGTGCAGGCAACGCGACGCTGGAGATCGGGGGTCCCGAGCCGATCTCGCAGCTGGATGCCGTCCGCATCTTCGAGCGGGCAGCGGGCCGGCGGTTCGAGGTGACCCACGTGCCGATGGAGGCCCTGGAGGCACAGCACGCCGCCGCCACCGACCCGATGCAGCAGTCCTTCGCCGGGCTCATGCAGTGCGTCGCCCGTGGTGACCCGATCGACGTGACCAGGGTCCTGGCCGTGATTCCCGTGCGCCTGACCAGCGTGGTCGAGTATGCCGATCGGGTGACCGGTCGCGTGGCCGCGCACGCCTGACGTACATCCCAGGGGGGCGGGGGCCGGGCTCGGCGGGGGCCCGGCCCCCCGGTGTTCCGTGCGGCGCAGGCCTCCGCCACAGGGCGCCGGCTCCGTGCGGCCGTCAGGGCAGGAGTGCCCCCCACCCACTGGCCCGGACGATCTCGATGCGGATCAGCGGTCGCGTCTCCAGGGCCTGCTGCGCATACTGCGGGTAGCGGGCACGAAGCGCCGTCACGGCGTCTGCATGCTCGGACGCCGTGGGGCCGCCCGGCTCCATCAACCGTGCGTCGCCCTCCAGGCGGAGCCAGGCCAGGCGCGACCAGTCCTCCTCCCACCGATCGGCAAGCAGCGCCACCCGGGGCCGCTGGAGGACATCCCGCACCCGAGCGAGACGCAGTGGATCGTCGACGCGCTTCGGCTTCTCGTCGAGCGGCGTCCAGAGCACGTCGGTCTGCGGCGGGGCGAGCGCGAAGCAGACGGGCACCGGGCGCAGAGCCCCGGAGGGCGCGACCGTGACCAGCACCAGGCGCCGCATCTCCACCAGGAAGGCGCGCTGCGT
This sequence comes from Chloroflexota bacterium, assembly GCA_021788175.1. Lineage (GTDB taxonomy): Bacteria > Chloroflexota > Limnocylindria > Limnocylindrales > CSP1-4 > JAJYNJ01. Next base: position 442 of record JAJYKX010000265.1, on the reverse strand, counting down.
CACGTCCAGGACGGATCCGGTCATCGGGCCATCATGACGGCGTCGAGTGCGGCGCGCCACCGCTGGCGCCGATAACGGGCGCGCGGGTCATCCCCGGCGTCCCCTGCACGCCGAGGGGGCGTGCTCCGGTCGGCCGAGCCACGGGGCCCGGGCGTGCCGGCGATGCGGACCGTGGATGTGGCGGGCAATCCTGCGAGATGTGCAGGCGTGGAACCGTACCGCGGATCCTGGCTGGACCTGGGCTCGCCTGGATGGTGCCGTGCGACCCGCCGCGCTCCATTCGTGCGGGGCCGGGTGCCTCGATCCACGCCGTCGCGCCCCGGTGCGGCCGGTCACTGCCCCGGCAGCGGACATACGGTTCCGTGGGCGCACATCCTGCAGGATCGCCCCGGCTCGGCTGCTCCAGCCCTGCAGGATGCGCCACGGCTCGGCGGCCCCGTCC
>JAJYKX010000264.1 GCA_021788175.1 Chloroflexota bacterium | reverse complement strand
GGGCCTGGGCAGGGCCAGGTCAGTCGGCTCCGATCCTCGCGGCGGCCGGCCGCCCATGCCCGGCCCCCGCCTCGCCGGCGCGCGACCCCTCGCCGAGGCGTGTCGTCAGCGCGATCCCGCCGACGACCGCCGCGCACGCGAGTCCGAACGTTGCAAGCAGCGCCGTCGCCCGATCCCAGCCGAGCGCCGGCGCTTCCGCGAGCACGATCCCGCCGACGCCGGCACCGAGCGCGGTCCCGAGCACGTCGGACAGCTGGAGGCCCGCCGTCGCGACGCCCTCGCGCCCGGCGGGCGCCAGGTGCAGCACGAGCAGCGTGATGCAGGAATAGCCGAGGCCCATCCCGAGGCCGCTGATGCCCCAGCCCGCGAGACCGACCGCGACCGGGATCGCGGGCGACGTGGCCGCTGCCACGAGCGCGATCCCCAGCACGACGAGTCCGAGCCCCAGCCGGATCAGGAACCCGGTTCCGAGCGCCGCCACCTGCCGGGCCTGGATCCACGATCCGGCGGCCCACGCGACGGTGGCCGCCGTCAGCGAGACACCGGCCTCGGGGGCCGAGAGCCCGCGCACGGAGACGAGCATGAGGGGGACGAACGCCTCGGCGCCCGTGAACCCGAACATCAGGACCCCACGGAGGAGCGTGGTCGCGGGGAGCCCGGCCGAGGCTCGGAGCGTCCCGGGCGGCAGCACGCGACCGAGCGACGGCAGCGCGACCGCGGCTCCCGTGGTGACGAGCACGGGGAGCCACGGCAGACCGCGGGTATCGAGGCCGGCGAGGACGAGACCGGCGCCGACCGCCACGCGCAGGACGTCCGCGATCCGGCCGCGCCGGATCGCCGACGCAGCCCCCGACTCGCCTGCACGGCTCGTCCGGGCAGGATCGGTCGACAGGACGCGCAGCAGCGGTCGCGTCGTGATCGCGGCGGCGACGACCACGAGCGGGAGCAGCGCGAGGAACACCGCGCGCCAGGACAGCACCTCGGCGATGAGGCCCGCGAGTGCCGGCCCCGCGATCCCGGGCACGACCCACGCGGTCGACATGATGGCGAACATGCGAGGGCGAAGGGCCGGCGCGTACTGGCGGCCGATGCTGACGTATGCGACGGCCGGGATCGCCCCGGCGCCGATCCCCTGCACGGCGCGAGCCACGACGAGCACGGGCATCGTCGGCGCCAGGCCTCCGGCCAGCAGGCCGATCGCGAAGAGCGTCAGCCCGAGGAGGTACGGGCGTTCGAGGCCACCGGCGTCCGCGAGCTCTCCCGCGGCCACGATCCCTACCATGTTCCCCAGGAAGAACGCGCTGAAGACCCAGCCGTAGAGCGCTATCCCGCCGAGGTCGGACGCGACCAGCGGCATGACGGTCGCGATCGCGAGCGACTCGAACGCCACGAGCGTGACGGTCAGCGCAAGGCCGGCCGTCAGTGTGCGCAGCTCGCCTGCCCGGAGCGCCGGACGAGTCGGGATCGACGCGCTCACGATCGTCGACAGGCTACGGGCCGCGACCGCCGGTCAGGCCGCCCGCACGTGACACGGTCCCGCCTCACCTGACCGGGGAGACGCGTGGCCGGCATACCTCTCCTCACGTCGGGACCAGGGAGGCGGGTGACGCCGGGCGAGCCGGGAGGGCCGAAGCGACTCCGGGCACGCCCGGCTGGAGCGGAGGCCGGAGCGGACGCCCGGGCGGCAGGACCCGCCTCTCCGGCGCTCAGTATGCCTTGGCCCAGACGACCCGCCGCTCGGACGGCCGCCCGTCGACGATGCACCGGCCCGTCTCCGGCTGCGCGTCGAACGGGATGTTGCGGATCGTCGCCCCCGTCTCCTGGTTGACCTGGGCCTCGCACTCCGGCGAGCCGCACCAGTGCGCCCAGATGAACCCGCCCTCGTCGTCGTTCGCCCGCTTGAACGCGGCGTAGTCGTCGACGTGGTGCGTGTTCGCCTCTCGGAAGTCGAGCGCGCGCTGGAACAGCTCCTGCTGGTAGCCCTGCAGGCGCAGCGGCAGCTCGCTCGCGAGCAGGTCGAGCGGGACGGCCTCCCGCGACCGGTCCATGCGGCGCACCAGCACGCCCTGCCGGGCCGCGACGTCGCGCGGCCCGACCTCGATCCGGAACGGGACGCCGCGCAGCTCCCAGTGGTTGTACTTGAAGCCCGGGGACTCCTCGCGCCAGTCGACCTCCAGCCGCACCTCCCGTCCCTCGGGCGTCGAGCGGAGCGCGAGATCGAAGCGCTCGATCGCGTCGGCCACCGCGGATCGGTCGGCCTCCGAGCGAAAGATCGGGACCACCACGACCTGCACCGGCGCCACCTTCGGCGGCAGCACCAGCCCACTGTCATCGCCGTGGGCCATGATTGTCGCGCCCACCATGCGCGTGCTGAACCCCCAGGAGGTCCCGTGGGGATGGCGACGCTGGTTGTCGCGGTCGAGGAACGTGATGCCGGCGGCCTGCGCGAAGTTCGACCCGAGGTAGTGGCTCGTGCCGGCCTGCAGCGCCTTCCGGTCGCGCATCATGGCCTCGATCGAGTAGGTGTACACGGCGCCGGGGAACTTCTCACCCTCGCTCTTGCGGCCAGAGATCACCGGGATCGCCAGCCACTCCTCGGAGACCTTGCGGTAGATCTCCAGGCCGAGGTCCACCTCCTCGCGCGCCTCCTGCTCGGTGGCGTGGAACGTGTGCGCCTCCTGCCAGAGGAACTCGGTGGTGCGCAGGAACAGGCGCGTGCGCAGCTCCCAGCGCACCACGTTGTTCCACAGGTTCATCAGCATGGGCAGGTCGCGGTAGGATTGGATCCAGTCCTTGATCGTCTCGGCGATGATCGCCTCGCTGGTGGGGCGGATGGCGAGCCACTCGTCGAGCTCCTTGCCGCCGGCGTGCGTGACCCACGCGACCTGCGGGTTGAAGCCCTCGACGTGCTCGGCCTCCTTCTCGAGGAGCGAG
>JAJYKX010000061.1 GCA_021788175.1 Chloroflexota bacterium | reverse complement strand
ACACGTGGCCCGGCCGGCGGGGCAGGACGAGGGCCAGGCGAACGGCAGGTTCGCCCAGTGCCCGACCGGTCGGGGCAGGCCGGCGGCGACGACCGTCCCGGGCGCCGGGGGCGCGGTGGCTGCGGACGTGACGGACGAGCCCGGGGCCGGGGCTCCGGGCGATCCCTGGGCCGGAGGGGCCGGCGATCCGGCGGCCGTGCGGCCGACGGCGCCGGGTCCCGCCGGCGTCCCGGTGCACGCGCCGGCGCAGAGGCCAACGGCGACGAGCGCGACCCATGCCATGCGCAGGGCCTCCCGCCACCCGCCGCGCCGAGCGAGCTTCGCGCTCACCCCCGGCGGCTCCCTCCTCCGCAGCGACGAGAACGGTGCGCCCACACGACCCTGGGACGACGCGATGCTACGGCGTGAACGTGAACGAGCGAACGAGGACGTCGACGGGTGCCCCGTTCGCGGGTGCGGCGCCGTTGTAGAGCCAGAGATTGAGATGGACGCGCTCGTCGCCGGGGACCGGCACGTCGCGGCCCGAGTAGCTGTAGCTCGCGGCCGTGGTCCCCGAGGCGTCGAGCGTGCGCCAGGACACGCTCCCAGCCCGCCAGGTGAACTGCTCGATGGAGGGGGTGGACGGTCCCTGCGCGAAGCGGAACAGGTGGTTCGCCGTCGAGGCAGGCTGCACCACGTACTGGCCGTTCGTCGGGTCGAGCCCGGTTCCCCATCTCGCCAACTCGATGTCGATCTCGCGATGGGCGTAGGGGGCCCTGTCGCTCCAGGTGAAGAGTCCGAGGACGACGTTCGGATCGAGCGAGTCGACGCGCGAATCGAGCACGAAGGTGTACGTCCCGTAGCCGTGGCTCGTCGGGCCGATCACCTCGGAGCAGGCCCACGTCCCGGACCCTGTTCGCGCGATGCCGAGGTGGAGATCGCCGGTGGACGCGTCGACCCACACATTCGACGCCGCGAACACGTTCGGTCCCGGGCCGACGGCGCTCCTGCTCGTCTTCACCTGCCAGGTCGCCCCGCCCCAGAAGACCGTGGTCGGGTAGCCGGGCTTGCCGGCGGCCGAAGCGGGGGCAGCGGCGAGTGTCGCGAGGACGAGGGTGGCTGCGAACGCGCGCAGGAACAGGTGCGCCACTGGGCGCTGCCGGTGGGCCATCGCACTCCCTCCGGGTCTCTGCCCGACCCGTCGACGACCGTTCGCCGACCATGTCGGACGAGCGGCCCGTCCGCGATTCTAGGCCCCGTTTCCAGCACGGTCCGGGGCCTGCCCGCCGCTGCGCACGCGTGTGCCGGCCGGACTCTCGCGCCGCAGCCCGGGCGGCGTCGCTCCCCGGACCGTATCCTCGCCAGGTCGGAAGCACCCGCGCGGGTGCCCGTCTCGTTCCAGTGGAGGCGGAAGATGCGCCAGTGGGTGCCCGGCGCCGTGCCCCCGGATCGGTTCGCGCGCGTGCTCGGGGGCCTCTACGGCGCCGTCTGTGGCGATGCCATGGGGGCCGCGACCGAGATGCTCTCCCGGCGGCAGATCGTCGCGACGTTCGGATGGCTCGATACCTTCGTGCCTCCCGACCTCAGCCCGTTCGCGGCCGGTCGCGCCGCCGGGCAGGTGACCGACGACGCGAGCCAGCTGCTGGCCGTCGCGCGGGCGGTGGTCCGCTCCTCACCGCTCACGACCGCCGACGTGGTGGCGGCGCTCCTCGACTGGGCGAGCGACGAGGAGATGCTGCGGCGGTTCGCCGGACCGACCACGCGAGCAGCGATCGAGCGGTTCCGGGAGGGCGCCGATCCGGTCACGGTCGGGCTGGAGACCGCGGGACCATTCCGGGGGACCAGCGACGGGGCGGCGATGCGGGTCGCGCCGATCGGGTGGATGCATCCGGGGGATCTGCCCGGCGCACTCGCCGACGCCGTGACGAGCTGCCTGCCGACGCATGCGACCCAGGTCGCCATCGCGGGCGCGGCCGCCATCGCGTGCGGGGTCGCGGCCGCATTGGAGCCGGAGGCGACCGTCCAGCGCGTGGTTGCGGCGTGCCGGTGGGGTGCCCTGGAGGGCGAGCGGGCGGGACTGGCGCACGGGCGGGACGTGCCCGCTCCGTCAGTGGCGGCCCGGATCGACCTCGGGGTCGCGATCGCGGCCGGTTGCACCGACCTCGCCGCGGCCGTGACGGCCGTGGGCGACGCCATCGGGGCGGGCATCCACACGGCCGAGGCCGTCCCGGCTGCCGTCGCGCTCTTCTCGGCCGCCCGCGGGTCGCCTGTCGATGCGATCGTCGCCGCGACGAACCTCGGGGACGACTCGGACACGGTCGCGACGATGGCCGGTGCGCTGGCGGGGACGCTCTCCGGCGTGGATGCCATCCCGGAACCCTGGCGCGAGCTCGTGGCGAACGCCAACGGTCTCGATCTGCCTGCGATCGCCCGCGCCCTGGTGGCCCGGACCACGTGAGCGCCGGCAGCCCCGACCGGCGGCTCGGCGCGGACGCTCGACCGGAGGTCGTCGTCTTCGATCCGATGCCCTGCTCGGACCTCGTCGTTCCGCTGGCGGCCTGGCCGGAGCGCGGCGACAAGGTCCTGGCCGTGGACGTGACGGAGATGGACGGCGGCGTGAGCGCGAACTTCGCGGTGGCCGCGGCGCGGCTGGGTGCCACGGTCCACGTGTTCGGCTGGGCGGGCTCCGATCGCGAAAGCCGCACCATGCTGACTGCGTTCCAGGCGGAAGGGATCGACACTGCGGCCATTCGCCGGCGACGTGGCGCGGCCGTCTTCCGGACGATCGTCCTCGTCGGCCCCGACGGAGAACGGAGCGTGGTCCTCGTGCCGCCCGCACGTCTCCCTGCGGCACTCGATCCTGCCTGGGCGTCGACGCTGGAGGACATGCACCCGGCGCTGACCTACGTCGGGCCGTGGGACGGCGCGGCAGCGTTGTTCGCCGGCGCCGCGGACCGGGCTGGGGGCGTGCTCGCTGCCACGCTCGAGTCGGGCACCGCGGTCCGGGATCTGCGTGAGCTGGCTCGCGTGTCGATCCTGTTCCTGAGCCGCGAGGCAGCCGCCTCGGTCGGGTGGGACCCGCGCCGGCCGGACCACATGCCGGAAGGCTGGCGCCACGGCCCCGCCGTCGTCGTCGTGACGCTCGGCGTGTCCGGATCGAGATACTGGCGGACGGCGATTGGCCGCGGGTGGAGTGCCCCCGCGCCCGAGACGCGGGCGCTCGACGCCACCGGGGCCGGCGACGCCTACGCCGCCGCCTTCTGCCTGCTCTGGCTGCAGGGCGTTCGGGGCGAGGCCCTGCTCGCCGGCGCCAACGCCGCGGGGGCCGTCGCGGTGACCGGCCGCGGCCCGCGTGGTGCGCTCGCCTCGCCCGGGACCGTCGCGGCGGCTGTGGCGGAGTGGCGGCACCGGGCACGTGCGATGCGGGGCACCGCCACGACCCCGTGACCATGCCTCTGCGACGCACGGCGGGGGCTCGCGACCCGGCTCCGGGAAGGTGCGCCGGACGTCGGCCCGGTCGGGCATCCGCCCCGGCCTCGCCAGTACGTTCAGGGGATATCGGCGGAGAACGATCCGGTCCTAGCCTGCCGGCACGATGCACCCCGCGCAGTCTTCTGCGGGACTCCTCCTGGCGCTGCAGCGCCTGCCCGAGGATGTCTACGAACCCGGCTTCGTGGCCGAGGCTCCGCTCGTGCGGTTCGTCGCCTACGCCGACCAGGGACGCATCGCCGGCTGGGTGCGGCTGCGGGCCGATCGGCTGACCGACCTGCTCAATGCGCACGAGGAGCTGCTGCTCACCGACGCCGACGTGGAGGACCTGGTCGGCGGCACGACGCAGACCGTGGACGCGCTCACCGTCCGGCGTGGGGATCTCGTCGCGGTGCACGCGAGCGGGCCACGCGGGGATGAGGCGCGCCGGCGGCCGACCCGGACCCACGCCATCGCCATCGAATCGGGGCGGTTCCTGATCTGCGGGCTGCTGCACGCTCCCGTGGGAGCCGATCCCAGGGTCGATCTGGCGGCGCGTCCGCCGATGGTGCCCCTGACCGACGCCTGGATCGAGTACTGGTCCGACGGCCGCCACAGGCGAGACCTCGCGGTGGGCACGCTGGTCGTCAACCGGGAGCGCGCGGATGCCGTCTGGTGGGTGACCGAGAGCGACCTGGCCGATGAACTGCTGAGCCCCGCCGTGCTCCGGGCGCGCGCGCCGGAGCCCTCGGACTAGCTGTCCCATCACGGACCCGGAAACCCGTGCCGGTGGGCACAGGGGCTCGGCGAACTCGTCGCTGCCCGCGCGACCCGCGTCCGCGCCGGGTCGGGGTCGGCCGATGCCGGTGCTCAGCTGGGCGACGGCGAACCGGCCGGGGTCGCGGAGGGCGCCCCGGACGTCGTGGCGGGCATGGCGCCGACGGCCTTGGCTGCGATCGAGGCGTCGCTCGTCTCGACGAGGAAGACGCTGTCGCCGCGCACGAAGAGGTACGCGTCGGGCCCGCCGTCCCCGTAGGAGACCTTCGTCGCCGCGATCCCGGACAGGCTCGCCGTCGTGGTGGTGACGCCGGGCGTGCCGGCGGCCAGCCAGGTATCCAGCACGAGAGGGCGCAGCGTGGCCGGATCGACGCCGGCGACCCGGAAGCCCAGCACGGAGAGATCGAGCGAGCCTGCGGCGTCGTAGGCGATCGCGATCTCGAGGTCGGAGGGCTTCCTGCCGAGGCTCGTCATCGCCGCATCGAGTGCGCGACCGCTCGGATCGCTGCTCAGGCTGGTCGCGTCCGTGGCGCTCTCCACCGTCAGCGTCACCCCGTCCACCGAACGCGGCATCTCCGCCTCGAGGATCGGCGCGGCCGGACTCGGGGCGGCGCTCGCGGCCGAGCTCGGAGCCGCGCTGGCGGCCAGGCCCGGAGCCGCACTGGCCGACAGGCCGGGCGCGGCCGAGGCAGCGGCCACGAGGCTGCCCGAGGCGCCCGGCGCGCCCGATCCCGTCGCGGCCGACGGCGAGGCGAGCCGCTGCAGCGTGACGGCTGCGAACACCGCCACGACGACCACCACGAGGGCGGCCACCGCCTGCAGGGCGCGGTGATCGCTCCTCGGCGGGGACAGTCGATGTGGCGATGACGAACTCATGGTGGCTACCTCTGCCCAGCGGTCTTCGGTGGCGCCCCGCCAGGCCACTCCACGACCGTACCCGCTCGCCTTGAAGCGGTTCTGAATCCGCCAGGGCGAGACTCCGGAAGGAGCGGCTTCGTTGGGGGCCCGGACTTCGGCTCGCAGTGGTCGGCCGCCCTTGGGCCCACCGTCGTGTCGTAGAGTGTCGGCAGGTCCGGGTTCGCACCGCAAAGGGGCCGGCGCGGTGGTTCTGCACGCACGCCGCTGGAGCGTCTGCGTCGGACTGGCGGCAATCCTGGCGGTCTCGCTCGCGCCTGGTGTCCCGGGTGCAGGCGACGCTGCCGTGGAGCCGCCGGCCGGCTCGAGCACGGCGGCCGCCCTATCGGTCACGGCGCCGCTCCGCGTGGATCTCTACCAGCCCGGCGATTTCGTCTCCCAGACGAACCTCGTGCAGTGCGTCGGCGCCAGCATGCAGATGATGCAGAACATCATCTCGGGCGCCGCCGATCGGACCGCAGCCACCCAGCATCGCCTCTTCGAGCTCGCCGTGTCGCTGGGCGACCCGAAGAGCCCCTACGCCGGCGGCGCCCATGGCGCCTCGGCCCAGGGGTGGGCCGCCGGACTGACCAGCCTGGGCCTGGGACCGTACGGGGTGGTCGCCGTGGCCACGTTCGACGAGGCGGTGGCGCTCGCGGCGCGGGCCATCGTGTCGACCCGCCGGCCGGTCGGCCTGCTGGTCTGGCAGGGGGCGCACGCCTGGGTCCTGAGCGGCGTCGAGGCGACGGCCGATCCGACACTGGCGCCGTCGGCGCGGATCAGCGCCGTACGGGTGCTGGATCCGCTCTATCCGCGTCCCGGTGGCGCGTGGGGAGCGACGCCCGCGCCCGATGCCCGTCTGACACTCGCGCAGCTCGCCCGGGTCTTCGTTCCGTATCGCCCCTACAGCCGCAACGCCGCCCTCCGCGACCGCTACGTGCTCGTCCTGCCGTACGACGCCCCCCGACTGGTGGGATGGCGCTCGTACCCCGTCTAGCGTCTCGTGCCACATCGCCCTGGAGCGAACGATGCACCTCGGCCGTGACGCGCCGGGGTCTGGGGAGCCGCGCGTTCGGTTGCGCCAGCGTGGGCAGGCGTGGATCGCTCGGTCCTGCTCGGCATGGCTGGCATAGTCGGTGCCGTTGAGGGCGAAGCGACGGAGGGCTGGAACTGGCACTCGATGAGGTTCGGCCGGCTCGCGCGGGCGGCAGGCAGACGAGCTCGATGTCGTGGCGCTCGACCCGCTCGCGGAGCAAGGCCAGCGTCACCCCGGCCCCTGGACCAGCTCGTCGCCCGGGAGCGGCCTCGTCGCCTCGTCGGTATCGATCCCCCGCCGGCGCCACATGGAGCGCGGCGGATGCGAGGGCCTGTTCATGCCCCGGTCTTCGTCCTCGGCGCCCTGCCGCGTCGGGGATGGCGCGTGGGTCGCGTGGCGACCGGGAACGGGCTCTGGCGGCGACCGAGTGCCTGCCACTCGCCGAGCGGCCGCGCATCGGCGCAGGCGGCCACCACGGCCGGGTCGAGCGATCGGGCCGCCTCGATCGCGGTCTCGATGGTGGTGAAGCAGAGGATCCCCTCCCCGATGGCAGCCTGGCGGATCCGGGCGGCGTCGCCCACCACGGGCGGCTCGGGGGACGGCGTGTTGACCACCAGCCGCACCTCGCCCGAGGAGATGGCGGCCAGGACATCCGGGCGCCCTCCGTTCTCGGCGTCGAGCCGGCCAACCTCCACCACGGCGTGTCCCAGCGCGCGGATAGCAGCTGCGGTCCCGCGGGTCGCCGCGAACCGGTAGCCCGCGGCCGCCAGCGCGCCCGCCAGCTCGGGCAGGCGATGCTTGTCCCGGTCCGCGAGCGAGAGCAGGGCAAGCGCACCGTCCGGGCCCGGGATCGGCGGCCGGAGCGAGGCCGCGAGCAGTGCCTTGGCCATCGCGACCCTGGGATCCCGGTGGATCCCGATCACCTCGCCGGTGGACCGCATCGCCGGTCCCAGCGACGGGTCCACGCCGCGCAGCTTGGCGGTGGAGAAGACCGGGGCCTTCACCGCAGTGTAGGGGCGCCACGGCAGGAGCCCGTCCGGCCAGCCCAGTCCGGAGAGCGTCGCCCCCAGCGCCACGCGGGTGGCGATCTCGACCATGGGCACCCCGGTGACCTTCGAGAGGAACGGGACCGTGCGGCTTGCCCTCGGGTTGACCTCCAGCAGGAAGACGCCGTCGTCCCGCACGATGAACTGGGCGTTGAGCAGGCCCCGCGCGCCCAGCGCCGTGGCGACGCGCCCCAGGCTGGCCAGGATCAGGTCGCGATCGCCCTCCCCCAGCCGCGCCGGCGGATACACGCCGATGGAGTCGCCGGAGTGCACGCCCGCGCGCTCGACGTGCTCGATGAGCCCCGGCACCAGCAGCCGCTCGCCGTCGCACACCGCGTCGACGTCGACCTCCAGGCCCTCCAGGTAGGCATCGATGCGGACCGGGCGGTCGGGATCGACCGCCGCCGCTGCCTGCAGCTGGGCCGCCAGCTCGGCTGGCCCGTAGGCGAAGTCGATGGCCAGCCCGCCGATCACGAAGCTGGGACGCACGATCACCGGGTATCCGACGCGCCGGGCGACCTCCAGCGCCTCTGAGATCGACCCGGCCATCCCGCCCGGCGGCTGAGGGATGCCCAGCCGGTCCACGAGAGCGGCAAACCGGGCGCGCTCCTCGGCGAGGTCGATCGTCTCCAGCTCGGCATCCAGGAGTGGGATCCCGGCCCTTGCTAGCGGCGCGGCGAGGTTGAGCGGCGTCTGGCCCCCGAACTGGAGCAGCGCTCCCGGCAGCCGCCCGTCGGGACCGCGCTCGGCGCGTGCAACCTCGGTGACGCTCTCCATGTCGAGCGGCTCGAAGTACAGGCGCGATGAGGCATCGAAGTCCGTCGAGACGGTCTCCGGGTTGGAGTTCACCATCACCGCCTGCCACCCGTCCGCGCGCAGCGTCTCGGCCGCGCGGACAGCGCAGTAGTCGAACTCGATCCCCTGCCCGATGCGGACCGGGCCCGAGCCGATGACCAGCGCCGCGGGCCGCGCCACCGCCGGGACCTCGGGGGGCGAGCCGGCGGCGGCGTAGGTCGAGTAGAAGTACGGCGTGGCGGCCGCGAACTCGGCCGCACAGGTGTCCACCATGGCGTGGCCGGGTTCGAGCCCCGCCGCCCGACGCTGGCGGGCCACGGTGTCCTGCGGCAGGCCGACGAGCGCGCCGATGTCGCGATCGCCGAACGCGGCGCGCTTGGCCGACACCAGCAGCTCGTCCGGCACGCGCCCGGTCCGGGCCACCTCGCGCCGGGTCGCGCGCAGCCGGCGCTCCAGCCGCACGAGGCGGCCCATCTCGGCCAGGAACCACGGAGCGATCCCGGTGGCCTCGTGCAGCTCGCGCGCGGACACCTCTCGGCGCAGCAGCGCCAGGATTCGCCAAAGCCGCGAGTCCGACGGCGCCAGGAACCGCCGCAGCGCCACCGGCCGCGCCGCCGCCGCGGCGCCGGCCCGGCTGGCACATACGAGTCCGTCCTCCCCCACGAAGACCTCACCCACCAGGTCCTCGCGGCGCAGACCTTTCGTCCGCGCCCGTGCTCCGCCGGGCCCGGCACCACGAGGCGAGAGGTAGGCCAGCGTGGGGCCCCAGGCCGGGTCCTCCGCCAGGAGCCCGCAACCCGCCTGCTCGAGGCCCCGCAGCGCCTTGTTGAGCGCCGCGCCGAAGGTGCGGTCGATCGCCATGACCTCGCCGGTCGCCTTCATCTGCGACCCGAGCGAGCGGTCGGCGCCGGGGAACTTGTCGAACGGGAAGCGCGGCAGCTTGACCACCACGTAGTCGAGCGCCGGCTCGAAGGCGGCCACCGTCGTGCCGGTCACGGCGTTGGGGATCTCGGCCAACCGACGGCCGACCGCGATCTGCGCCGCGACCCGCGCGATCGGGTAGCCGGTCGCCTTGGAGGCCAGAGCGGACGATCGGCTGACGCGCGGGTTGACCTCGATGACCGCGTGGTCCCGTCCGTCGGGCGAGAGGGCGAACTGGACGTTGCATCCGCCCTCGACACCGAGCGCCCGGATGATCGCCAGGGCCGCCGATCGGAGGCGCTGGTGGACGCGGTCGGGGAGCGTCTGGATCGGCGCCACCACGATCGAGTCGCCCGTGTGCACGCCCAGGGGGTCCACGTTCTCCATCGAGCAGACCGCGATGCAGGTGTCGTCGGCGTCCCGCATCACCTCGTACTCGATCTCCTGCCATCCCACCAGGCAGCGCTCGACCATCACCTGGTGGATGGGGCTCGCCCGCAGCCCCGCACGCACCCGTTCCCGGAACGCGGCCTCGGTCTCGACGATGCCGCCGCCGGTGCCACCCAGCGTGAAGGCGGGACGGATGATGGCCGGCAGTCCGATCCGTTCGAGCGCCCGCGCCGCCGACGCCTCCCACGCGCCCGGCGTGTCCCCCTGCACGATCTCCGACGGCGGGTACGGCTGCCCGAGCCGGTCGAGCAGATCGCGGAACCGCTCGCGGTCCTCGGCCATCTCGATGGCCTCGAGCGGCGTTCCGAGAAGCGCCACCCCGGTGCGCTCCAGCACGCCCTGACGGGCGAGGGCGGTGGCCAGGTTCAGCGCCGTCTGACCGCCCAGCCCGGCGAGGATCCCGTCCGGACGCTCCCGCTCGATGATCCGCTCGACGGTCTCGACCGTCAGCGGTTCCAAGTAGGTCACGTCCGCCACGCCGGGGTCGGTCATGATGGTGGCCGGGTTGGAGTTGAGCAGAATCGTCCGCACCCCCTCGTCCCGCAGCGCCCGGCAGGCCTGGGTGCCCGCGTAGTCGAACTCGGCCGCCTGGCCGATAACGACCGGGCCGGAGCCCAGGATCAGGACGCTGCGGGGTCGCGGACCGCGGGGAGGCCGCGCAACGGCAGTCCTCCGGAGTTGCGAGCCGCCGTCGCTCACGCTCGCGGCATCCTGACGCGGCCACCGTCCCCCTGCCGCACGCGCTCCACGAACCGGTCGAAGACCTCGACGGCATCCAGCGGCCCCGGCGAGCCCTCCGGGTGGTACTGCACCGACTCCACCGGCAGTCGGCGGTGACGCAGCCCCTCCACCGATCCGTCGTTCAGGTTGCGCTGACTGACGTAGAAGCCGCTGCCCGCCCCGATGCTCTCGCCCACCACCTCGACCTCGTGGTTCTGCGCGGTCACCTGGACGCGTCCGGAGCCGAGATCCCGGACGGGGTGGTTGGCGCCGTGATGCCCGAAACGGAGCCGGCGCGTCTCGCCGCCCGCCGCGATGCCGATGAGCTGGTGCCCGAGGCAGATGCCGAGCAGCGGGCGTCCGTCGGCGAGGGCGGCGCGGGCGAGCGTCAGCGGCCCAGCGAGGCGGGCCGGGTCGCCGGGACCGGGCGAGAGCACCAGCCCGCCCACCTCCGGGGCCAGCGCCGCTGCCGGTCCCGCGACGTGCGGCAGCACTCGGACCCGCACGCCCCGCCGCCGGAGGCTCCGCACGATCCCCGCCTTCAGCCCGTAGTCGACCACTGCCACCAGCGGCCCCCGGCCCGTCCCCACGTCGTAGGGATCCGCCGCGGAGACCTGCTCTACGAAATCCTGGTCTTCCCAGCGCGGGAGAGCGCGCGCGGCCGCCACCGCCGCCTCCCGATCGACCTGCCCGGGCGCCGTCACCAGCGCCCGCTGCACGCCCGCCCGGCGCAGGTGCCGCGCGAGCGCGCGCGTGTCCACGCCGGCGATGGCCGGAACGCCACTGGCGCGGAGCAGGTGGACGATCTGCCTGGCGCCTCCGGCTGCGCTCGCCGTGGCGTGGGCGACGATCAGGGCGCGCAGCCAAGGCCGCTCCGACTGGTCGTCCCGCGGCAGGCGGCCGTGGTTGCCGATGAGCGGATGGGTCATCACGACCACCTGCCCGGCGTACGAGGGATCGGTGCAGATCTCCTGGTAGCCCGTTGCACTGGTGTTGGCGACCAGGTCGCCCCCGGCAGCGACGGGCGCACCGAACGCGATCCCCGGAAAGACCGTGCCGTCCTCCAGGGCCACGAGCGCCGGTCCGTGGGAACCCAGCCGCGGGTCGACCACGGCGTCGGCGGGCAGGGGGACATGCGACGGGAGAAGAACTGCCGGCCGGAGCGCCGGCGGGTGCGAGGGAGACGTCGCCAGAGCGGAGCGACGGCCGGATTGGCGTCCGGCGGGCGGGACGACCTGCATGGCATCCTCCCCGGCCTCACGGGACCGTGCATGCCGGACCTGCCGGCGCGCCCGGCCTCGCAGGACCGGGTCATCGGAACCAGCCACAGCGTACATCGGACCGCGCACACGAGTCGCCGCGGTGCTCGGCCGTCGACGCGCTCACCGTCCGGGACGCCCCCGCGGAAGCCACGCCAGGGAGGGCCGCAGGCATCCTCCTGCCGGCCTCCCGCCGGCCTCCTGCCGACCTCCTGCGTCGACCGCGAGGCGGTCGTGAGAGCCGGTGAATGCGAATGGTCGATGGGAGTAGCCCGTTCACGCCATGGGCGACGGTCCGAGGGCTCCCTGGCCGCGCTCATGCTGCTCCTCTATGTGCACAGCAGGCTCGTCTTTCCCCTGGTCTTGCGGTAGTCGCTGTTGTGGCTCGTGCTCGCCACCATGCTGTGCACCCCGTGGGCGGGTGTCATCGGCCTCGCGCGGTGCGCGCTGCAAGGTCAAGCCACGTTCCGCCGTCACATCGTGGAATGGACGACGATCTTCGCCTCCTCGACGCAGCTGAGTTCGAATGGCTCGCCCGCACCACGGGTCCCCGGAATGGTGCGACGGGCGGTACCAGTGGCTCTTGCAGAGGACATCGATCCAGCTGAAGACTTGGGAGCGCCCGTCGGGCGACCGAGAGGCGGCCGTCCGCCCGTGACGGGAGACGCACCGGACCCGCGAGGCGCTGTATCAGTGGCGCGCCGCGCAGGGCAGGGACCCATGGTCAGAGCTTCGGCAGCGCTCATGCTGCTGTCACTGCTGTCGGCAGGGCTGGTGGTTCCGGCCGACACCGGGCAGCGGTTCGCAGCGATCGACCGCCTGGTCGAGGAGTCGATGCAAGCGCATGGCGTCCCGGGCGTGAGCATCGCCATCGTCGATGACTTCGAGGTGGTGTATGCGCGCGGCTACGGGATCGCGGAGCCGGGCCGGCCGGTGGAGACCGACACGCTGTTCCAGGCCGCCTCGCTGAGCAAACCGGTGACCGCGGTCGTGGCCGCCGCAGCCTCCGAAGAGGCCCTGATCGATCTCGATGCGGACGTGGCCACAATGCTCACGAGCTGGCGACTGCCGCCGATGCAATACGCGGGGCCGATAACGCTTCGCATGCTCCTCGCGCACCGGGCTGGCACCAACGTCTCCGGCTTTCCCGGGTACCGGCTGGACGAGCCACTGCCGGATCTCCCCCGGATCCTGGACGGTGTCCCGGGCAAGAACGAACCGATCCGGGTGGTCGCCGAGCCGGAACGCCAGACGAGCTACTCGGGCGGTGGGTACGTGATGGCCCAGCTCGCGATGGAGGACCACACCGGGCGCA
This sequence comes from Chloroflexota bacterium, assembly GCA_021788175.1. Classification (GTDB taxonomy): domain Bacteria; phylum Chloroflexota; class Limnocylindria; order Limnocylindrales; family CSP1-4; genus JAJYNJ01. The sequence goes on along the minus strand of JAJYKX010000061.1, from coordinate 2,012 downwards.
CCCTGGAGGAGCTGGCCGACTCCCTGGTGTTCGAGCCGCTCGGCCTCGAGCTGTCGACCTACCGGATCCTCGACGGCTCGGACCGGAGCCGCGTGGCCGTCGGCTATCAGGCGGACGGCGCCGAGGTGGCTGGCGGAGGTTGGCACGCCTACCCGGAGCAGGCGGCCGCATCGTTGTGGACCACCCCGGCTGAATACGCAGCCATCGTCATCGACGTGATGCGCTCCTACACAGGGGTGACCGGCGTCGTCCTCGACCATGCCACGGCCGGCCAGCTGCTCGACCCCGTCCTCGCGCTGGGTTTCGGCGTCAGTGGCGTTGATGGAGGAATCTCCATCGGTCATGCCGGCGCGAACGAGGGGTACCGCTGCGAGTTCGCGGCCGTCCCGCATCTGGGCGACGGCGTGATCGTGATGACGAACGGCGACGCAGGCGGAGAGCTCACCTCCCCGGTGATCGACGCCGTGGCCCGCGAGCTCGCCTGGCCCCGGAGGGCGTGGTGGACGCCGATCCTGCCCGCTGCGGCGGCCGCCGTGGCGCTGGCGGCACTGGCGACGCTGCTCGGGTGGTCCGTGATCAGGAGGAGAGGCAGGACGGTACGCTCGAAGTCGTAGGCGGAAGTTCCGGTCGAGCCGGACGAGTTCACCTCGTGCGTGCATCGTCAGCGCCCGCAGGTGAAGTCCTGCCGCTGCGACCCGACGACGGGTCCGCACCGCGAATCGAGGGTCAACTCATGACAGACAGAAGCCTCACGGCCCAGCTGTCCTTTGCCTCGCTGCTTTCGCTGACCGTGATGGACATCTTGTTCGTGTTTCTGGTCGCGGTGGACGTTCTATCAGGGGACGAAGCCCTCGCGGTGGCAACTCCGAAGATGATGTACTTCACCCTGATGACCGGCGTCTCCTTCTTCTCGCTTCCGCTTGTGTGGTGGAGGCACAGGATCGGCTACTACGTCGCAATGGCTGTTGCGCTTGTCTCGCTGCTCGTCAACCTCTCGGGAATCTGGTCAGCGCTGAGTGGAGTTGTCGCGTTCGACGTCAACGTGCTCTCGGGAGCCGTGGGACTGGCATTCTCAGTGATCCTTATTGCCTCGGGCGTGATCGCCTCCAGAGACAAGTCGGCATAGACAGTCGGCGCCGTCGACGTGGTCGTCGGCGTCGGCGCTGTCCTTCGACCGTCGCCCGGAGCCCCTCGTAGGCCGAGGCCGTCGCCTCCTCGCGCGTCTGCTCGGCCGCCAGCCGGCCGGAACCTGTGGACTCGGGATCGGCGCCTACGCCGTCTTCGAGCGGATCGACGTCCTGGAGGCGAGGGGCTTCACGTTCACGCTGACCGCCCACGCGAGGGCCCGGGGATGAGACGCGGCCCTCGGGGGGTGCCGTCCACGTGGAAGATGGTCAGGCTGGCCGGGGCGAGAGGGCTCGCCCGGACAAGCCGGGGGCAGGCTCCGACTCCCTCACCCACGATCAGGCGGGCTCGCCGGCGCCCCGCACGGATCCCCTGTGCGGACGGCGCGCGGACCACGCTCGGATCGGGCGACCCTCGGCCCGGTCCCGGATGCCCAGCATCTGGCGGCGCACCATCACGAAGACCCCGAACCCAAGGAGCGAACGGGCGAACCCGGCCACGCCACCCGTCCGGCCCGATGCCGACGTCGGAGGCGCCATCGTGACCCGGAAGCGCTCGACGAGCCGCGTCCCGTCGTCCCTCGGTTCCAGCACGAAGGCCCAGCTCGCGGCTGTGACCGTGCGCGGCACCAGGGGCATCCGCCGCAGGTGACCGGGGACGATCGCGAGACCGACATCGACACTCATCCGGGAGCTGAACATGGATTGCGAGTCGTGCGGCCGGTACTGTCCGCCTGCTGAGGTCCGGCCGATCTGTGGGTCGGCCGGCGGCCTCGTGATGATGTGCGCGCGCTGCCGCCGTCTGGCGAACCGCCGGGTCAGGTCACCCAGGCGGACTCCACCGCCCGCCCCAGGTGCCGCCCCTCGCCGCCTCGCCGTTCCGACGCG
>JAJYKX010000060.1 GCA_021788175.1 Chloroflexota bacterium | reverse complement strand
GGTGACCGCGTGCGCGGGATCGCGCGAGGCCACGCGCACCTCGCCGATCCGCCGGACGGCGCAGACCGCGCGCACCTGGTCGGGTGCCTGCCCGCCGGCCCCGATCATCGCGAGGACCCGCGCGTGCAGTGGCGCGAGCAGCTCCGTGGCAACCCCGGACGCGGCCCCCGTCCTCAGGGCCGTCAGGGCGGTCCCGTCGATGACCGCGGCCGGCGCACCGGTGGCCCCGTCGAACCAGACGACCACCGCCTGTACAACCGGATGGGGTCCGCCGGCGTTCCCGGGCCGGACGGTGACCGCCTTCAGGACCGTCCCGCCCTCTCGATCGGCGGCGAGCATGGCCAGGGCACGCCCACCCTCCAGGGCGAGCCTGGTCGGCTGCTCGATCGCCCCTGCCGAGGCCGCTAGGAACGCCTCGCGGACCGCGCCGATCGCGGCCGGCACCGGCACGAGCCGGCGCAGCCGCTCCGCGGAGATCCAGGGGACCGCGGCGTCGTGCTCTGACATCAATCCGAAGAGACGACCGCGCGTGGAGTGGCGCCCCCTGCCGTTCCGGCGCCCCAGATGTCGCCCACGGTGAATCCGGCCGGGAACGGGTCCTCGGGATCGAGCACGTACGTGGCGAACCCGGTGATCCAGGCGGTGCCGCCGATCGTGGGCACCACCGCGGGCCGCGCGCCGACGGTCGTCTCCCGGATCAGCCGTCCCGTGAACACCGTCCCGAGGATCCCCTCATGGCGGAAGTCCCGTCCCAGCGGCAGGAGGCCCCGAGCGTGGAGCGTCGCCATCCTGGCGCAGGTGCCGGTCCCGCAGGGCGAACGGTCCAGCGCGCCGGTCCAGGTCGACGGGCGGTCCCAGTCGAGCTCGCCGGTGGACACCACCACCGTGTTGCGGAGATCGGCGTGGGGTCCACTCGGCGGACCCGACAGGAGCGCGATGGTGGGGCCCACGATCTCCGGGTTCTCGGGGTGGGCGCATGGCAGCTGCTCGCGGGTGGCCGCCTTCACCATCTCGCCGACCCGCACCAGGTCGCGCGCCTCGTCCGGCGTCAGTCGCAGGCCGAGCGCGGCCGCGTCGGCGATCGCGTAGATCATGCCGCCGTACGCGACGTCCACCCTGACCGTGCCGAGGCCGGGGACCTCCACCGGCGCGTCCAGTGCGAAGACGAAGGACGGCACATTCTCGAAGGTGATGCGCCGGGCCTTGCCGTCCACCACGTCGGCACGGATCGCGACCAGGCCCGCCGGCGATTCGAGGAGGAAGTCCGTCACCGGCTCCCGGACCGGCACCATGCCGGTCTCGATGAGGACCGTCGCCACGCAGATGGTGTTGGTGCCGGACATGGGCGGGTACTCGACCTGCTCCATGATGATGTACCCGGCCGCCGCGCGCGGATCCGTGGGCGGCAGCACCAGGTTGCAGTTGGCCGCCGGGTAGCCTCGCGGCTCGCGCAGCATCCGCAGGCGGATCTCGTCGTGTCGCGCAGCGAACGCCTGCATCTTCTCGAACATGGTGGCCCCCGGCACGTCCAGCACACCGCCGATGATCACCCTGCCGGGCTCGCCGGCCGCGTGCGCGTCCACCGCCACGATCCCGCTGGAGAAGCGCACGGCATCTCCTCCCTCCGGCACGGCACGGCGCCGGATGTGCACGTCGGCGGCCCCGGGGCCGCGCGATCGGGCGGGAATCGTACCGCCTCGCGGCGCGGCGGTCGGCGGGTGTCCGGCACCCGGGACCAGCCGGGCTGGCGGTCAGCGGCGGCGGAAGCGTCCGGGTCGCCGCTCGTCCGCCAGCGCCGTCGCGGTGCGCGCCGGGGTCGAGAGCAGACGCTCGATCTCCCTGCCGTACCGGCGCCCGATGGGCGTCCGTGCGAACCACTCGAGGAAGTCCGGGTCGTGACGGGCGATCTGGGGGAGCGACCATCCGGCGTACCGGCCGAAGTCGAGGACGCTCCCCGACGCGGCGCCCGCAGGTGCGGCAGGCTGCGCCTGCCACGACTCGGCCGGGCGCTGGCGAGCCGCGGAGGGCTGCGCTTCGGGGCCGCGCGAGCGGTCGTACTCCGCGCGCGCCTGCGGGTCGCGCAGCACCGTCCAGGCATTGTTCAGCGCGGTCATCCGCTCGTCCGACCCACCCGCGACGTCCGGGTGGTACTTGCGGGCGAGCGCCCGGTACGCGGCCTGGATCACGTCCGGTTCGGCGCGCGGATCCACCTGGAGGATGGCGTAGTAATCGGAGATCCCGAACATCACCGGGAGACTACCGACTGCGGGACGCCGGGAAAGGGCCCAGAAGGTACCAGCCGGTACCAGCGCACGGGCAGGTGGTGCCTCAGCGGCCGGCCTTGAACGGGTAGACCACCCACGCGTCGGTCTCGACGACGCAGTGGTCGGGGACCGACGGGACGCGGGAGTGGGTGGGCTTGTAGTGGAGCACCGCCGTCGTCGGGTGACCGCCCGCGATCCGCACCCGGTCGATGACGGCCTGGATCGTGGTGCCCGTGTCCCAGACCTCGTCCACGATCAGCACGCGCCGGCCGCGCAGGAGCGGGTCGGAGGGGAACTGCAGGAAAGTCGGACGATCTGCAGGCTGGCCGGCGTCGTCGTAGAAGGCGACGGCGGCCACCACGATGTTGCGGAGGCCGAGGCGGTACGCGAGCATGCCGGCCGGCACCAGCGCGCCGCGGGTGATCGCAAGCAGCACGTCGTATTCGCCCCCAACCCGCTCGGCGAGCTGCTCCACGAGCCGGTCGAGCTGGGCCCACGAGACGACGAGTTTCTCGGACGGAGCCATGCGCCCCGAGGATACACGGCCGGGGCCCGCGGCAGCGATCAGGGCAGGCCCGCTCCCCCGGTGGCGGCCTCGAACCCCGCAATGAGGGCCAGCAGGAGGAGGGCGATGCCGGTCAGGCGCCGGACGGGCGTCAACGGCAGATGCTCCAGGAGACGGCCGGCGCCCGCCGCCAGCGCGGTGACCGCCCAGAGCGCCGCGATGGCACCGGCCGCCACCTCGAGCGGTGCGTGGTAGCGAACGGCCAGAGCGGCGGTGAGGACCTGGGTCAGGTCCCCCCATTCAGCCAGGAAGATCACGACGAAGGCCCCCGCCAGGGAGCGCCGCGCCCCCATGCGCATGGACTCCCGCTCCCCTTCGGCCTCCTCGGCCTCCGCGCTGTCGCGCAGGGCCAGGAACGCGGCGCCCAGGAACAGCACGGCCACAACCCCCTCCAGCACCCGGTGCGGGAGGAGCGCCACGAGCGTCGTGCCGATCGAGACCGCGATGATCACGTGAACCGCGAAGGCGAGCGCCGCCCCGCCCCACACCGCGGCCGGGCGACCGCGCGTCGCCATCACGAGCGACGCGAACATCGACTTGTCGGGCAGCTCGGCCGCGAAGATCACGGGAAATACCGCCGCCGCCACGCCCAGTGTCACCAGTCGAGGATAGCGACCTCGCCGGCGCGCGACCGGGCGCCGGCCACCCGCGACAGGGCGTGCCGGTCAGGCACCCGTCCCGGCCGCCCGCGACAGGGCGTGCCGGTCAGGCACCCGTCCCGGCCGCCGAGCGCCGTGCTGGCACGCCGAACAGGTAGAGCGCCCAGCCGAGCGTGTCGCGGCCCCAGGTGAGGTACTCGTGGCGCGCACGGGCGACCCGGTCGACCAGCTCCGGCACGTCAGGGTCCTCCGGGTGCGCCGCCGCGAAACGGGCCGCCGCGCGCCACTGGAGGGTCTCGTAGCGGTCCCACTCCTCGTCGGTGCTGACGAACGCGAGGAGCGGCACCAGCCCCCGTGCCTCCCCTGCGGCGACGTTGCCGGCATGCGTGCCACAGAGCTCGCGGCTCATGCCGGACCAGGCGAGGTAGTCCTCCTCGGGCTCGTGGCGCCAGAACGGCTCGCCGACCAGCACCTGCCCGCCGGGGCGGACGGCGGCGGCCAGCGCATCGAGCGTGCCGTCCAGGCCGCCGAAGATGAAGCTGGCCCCGATGCAGGACGCCAGGTCGAAGGACGCCGGGTCCGGGCGGTAGGCGGCGCCGTCCTGCTCCAGGACCTCGATCTCCGCGAGCGGGACCCGAGCGCCGGCCGCCTCCCGGAACTGCGCCACGACGTACGGCGAGGCATCCACGGCGACCGCCCGGACACCTGTGCCCTGCGCGCCGCCGTACCGTTCCGCCACGCGGAGGAGGAACTCACCCTTGCCCGACCCGAGGTCGAGGATTCGCGGTCGCCTCGGCAGGTCCAGCAGCATGACCAGCTCGTCCAGCCTCGCCACGCTCGTCGGATTGCAGACGACGTGGTCGCGGTGCGTCACGTCGTAGAACTTCCAGATCTCCACGCGAACCTCCCAAGGGGATTCTCCCATGCGGGGGCAGGTCAGCAGCCCCCGTGCGAGGCACGCACCCGGGTTCCCGACCGGAACCCCGGTCCTCCGCCCGGACCGGGTCCGCCCTCCCGGCGGTCGATCGACCGCGGAGTGTCCACCCGCCACCGCCCGGGATCCTCCTCCTGCACGCCCCGAGGCCACGTGTCGAAGGATGCCGCGCGGAACAGCAGGGTCAGGTCGACCGGGCCGATGGCGTTGATGAGCAGCACGGGGATCGCGATGAGCGCGACGAGCGGGAGCGCGCTCACGAGGATGGAGACGATGTCGTTCACGGAGCCTGCCCTGCGGCCGGACGCCCGACCGGCCGCCCTCGCGACGGGATGATCTCCCGACCACAGGCTACGCCCGGCGGGCCGGGTTGGACAGGTGGAAGTCCACGCACATCGGCGCCGCGAGTCCCCCTCGACGCACGGGCCCGTTGCGCATAGCCTTGCGAGCAGGTGGTCGGACGGGGCCGGCACCGGGCGGGAGCACCCCTCTCGGGAGGGACGTGCGGGCGGGGCCGTCAGCGGCAACCCGGCAACTGGGAGGCATGTCCATGCGTCGCATCCTCGTCTCGCTGGCGGTCGGCCTGCTGGCCGGGACCCTGGCGCTGCCCGTGACGACCCGGGCCGCGTCCCCGTCGGGGACCGTGGCGCCCCCTCCCAACCACCGGGACGACACCGCCACCCTGCAGCGGGCGCTGCAGGCGTGCGTGCCGGGTGGCACGGACTGCGTGGTCCACCTGCGTGCCGGGACGTACCTGACCCGGCAGCTCTTCGCCAACGGGTTCCACGGCAGCATCGTCGGCGCCGGGATGGGCGCCACCGTGGTCCAGGCGCTGGCCGGGTACAAGGTCCCCTCGGTCGACCCCTACGCACATGCCCCGGGCGCGCGGAACCCCTACCCCGTGATGCTGTCCTTCGGGGCGGGCAGCTCGGTCGGCGTCTCCGGCCTGACGCTCCGCGTCTCCGGATCCCAGCCGGTTCCCGCCGGGTGGCGCGCCGACGCGGGTGCGGCGAAGGCGACGTGGTTGGACGCCGCCGTGTACGTGCAGGGCAGCGGGACGTTCAGCGGCGTGGCGATCGTGGGCGCCTCCGGGGGCGACATCCCCGGCGGCGAGGGGACGACCGGCGTCAACCTGGACAAGGCCGTGCTCCTCCGTTCGAGTTCGGCGGCAAGCGTCTTCACCATGACCCGCAGCAGGGTCATCGACACCGGGAACGGCTTCGAACTCGACGGCTTCGCCGGTCGCGCCACCATCGGCGGATCGGCCGCGGACGCCAACAGCTTCACGCGATCACCCGGTGGGTACTTCCACGACCTCGACGGAGCCACGGTGCAGGAGTCCTGGAACCGGATCCAGGTCGGGTCGGCCGCGAACAACTGGCAGGGGATCCTGGTCGCGAGCGACACCTCGACCGCGCCCAGCCACGTGGTGATCGAACACAACCAGATCGTGGAGGACGCGTACGACTTCAACGGCGTGGCGGTCACGTACACCGGCCCCGGGACCCAGCCGCCCCTCGACGTGGCCGTGTCCGACAACCTGATGTCGGTCGATCCCGGGCTCGTCGGCTGGGCCGACGGGATCCTCGCCGTGAACACGAACGGCCTCGTGATCTCCGGCAACACGATCGCCCTCCAGGGCGTCGTCTCCGCCGACGGCATCGACCTCCAGGGCGCGAGCGGCACCGTCGTGGTGCACAACACGATCAGCGGGATCGCGGGCGGCCCGTCGCCGACCGGCGGGGCCCAGGGCGCCATCAGCGGCTGGGGGATCGGCGTGTATCCGCCACCCGGCCAGTCCTCCGTCGTCCCGACCGGGACGGTCATCGCCGACAACACGATCACCGGCGTCGCGGGAGCGGCGGGGGCGGGCATCCACGACGTCGGCTCCCAGGGCACCGTCATCGCCGGCAACGCGATCACGCAGGTCGCCGGCGGCGATGGCATCGACGTCGAGCGGACCACGGGCACCACCGTCAGCGGGAACTCGGTCTCGGGATCCGGCGGGGCCGCCGTCGCGCTCTGGAGCAACCTGGCGGGCGGCCCGACCTCGAACGCGACGCTCGTCGCGAACGACGTGTCCGCGTTCACGCCGGCGGCGTTCGCGCTCCTGACCGCGACGGCCGCGCAGCTGTACGTGGATGCCGGCAGCAGCCACGTGGGCGTCGTCTGCGAGTCGACCGGGGACGTGGTCCTCGATCTCGGCACCGCCGACACGCTTACCGGCTGCCGGGGTCTCGGCGCGGCGTTCGCCACGGCGGTGTCCCAGGTCGGCTACGACATCTCGTGGCCGCAGTGCGGCCAGGCATATCCCACGGACGCAGCGTTCAGGATCGTGGGAGTCAACGGCGGTCTCGCGTTCGCGCCCAACCCCTGCGTCGGCAGCGAACTGGCCTGGGCAGGCCCCACGGGTGCCCAGCTCTACGCCAACACCGGCAACCCCGGCCCGCAGCTCTCCAGCCACTGGCCCACCGGGCAGACCACCCCGCAGCCGTGCGACGCCGCGAACCCCGACACCGCGGCGTGCGCCTACGACTACGGATACAACGCCGCGGCCGACTCGTTCCAGGCCGCAGTGACCGCCTATGCAGCGTTGGGCCAGCCGGCGTCGGCGGCAGCCGCGGTGACCTGGTGGCTGGACGTCGAGACCACCAACAGCTGGCGCAGCAACGTCTCGCTGAACGTGGCCAACCTCCAGGGCGCCGTCGACTACCTGACCACGGTGGCGAAGGTGGCAAGCGTCGGCTTCTACTCCTCGGCCGGTCAGTGGCAGCAGATCACGGGCGGTGCCACCGCGTTCGCGGCCTACCCCAGCTGGGTCGCCGGTGCGCCCAACGAGCGCGGCGCCGCCCTGGACTGCGCGGGCCCGGGGTTCACCGGAGGTGGCGTTGCCCTCGCCCAGTTCCCCCTGGGCGGCTTCGACGCCGACCTGCGCTGCCCGGTGCCGGCCGGATCGACGACGGCCCTGCCGTGAGGTGATCGGGTCCGACCCGGGCGGCGGCGATCGGTGCGCGTCGGCGTGACGTAGCCGCCGGTTCGGCGTCCGTGCCGTCGGGTACGCTGTGCGTCGCAACGCGCGAACCGTCGGGGGACCCGAATCATGCCCGCCTGCCCATCCTGCAGTGCCGAGAATCCGCCCGGCAGCAGGTTCTGCAACCACTGCGGTGCTCGCCTCAGTGCGCAGTGCCCGGCGTGCGGTGCATCGAACGTTCCTGACGCCGTGTTCTGCAACCAGTGCGGCACGCGGCTTGCCCCGTCGGCGGCTTCCGCGCCGGTCGGCGGCGCCGCCCCCTCCCCTGCCGCCGCGACGGCCGAACGGCGCCTCGTCTCGGTCCTGTTCGCCGACCTCGTCGGGTTCACCACCCTCGCCGAGGGACGCGACCCGGAGGAGACGCGCGAACTCCTCTCCCGCTACTTCGAGCTCGCCCGCGAGATCGTCGAGCGCTACGCCGGCACCATCGAGAAGTTCATCGGCGATGCGGTGATGGCCGTGTGGGGAGCGCCGTCGGCGCAGGAGGACGATGCCGAGCGCGCCGTTCGCGCGGCCCTGGACCTGGTCGGGGCGGTCGGGCGCCTGGGGCCCGGCATCGCCGCGCGCGCCGGGGTCCTGACCGGTGAGGCGGCCGTCACGCTTGGCGCTCGCGGTCAGGGGATGGTCGCCGGCGACCCGGTCAACACGGCCTCGCGGCTGCAGGCAGCCGCCGCGCCGGGGACCGTGCTGGTCGGGGAGGCGACGATGCGGGCCGCCTCGGGGGCGATCGCGTTCGAGGCCGCGCTCGTCGGGATCGACATGGCCAGACTCCTCGGGCGCGATGACCCCGAGGCATCGCGTGCGGCCGCCGAGGCCCGCCCGATCCTCGAGCGGCTGGGTGCCCGCCCGTTCATCGCACGCCTCGATGCCGCGCTCGACACCCCCGGGAGGACCGGCCTGCCGTTCGCCTGAACCGGACAGCGCGCGTCGACCTCCCCGGCGGTCCGCTGCCGGAGCGCCCGACTCCGGGTACGATCCTGCCCGACCATGCGAGCTGCCATCTACGAGGGGCCGCGCGACATCCGCGTCGCAGACGTGCCGGACCACGTCATCACCGAGCCGACCGACGCGGTCGTGCGAGTCGTGCTGGCCTGCGTCTGCGGTTCCGACCTCTGGTACTACCGCGGCGAGTCGCGCCACCGGGCCGGCGACGGTATCGGCCACGAGTTCGTCGGGATCGTCGAGCAGATCGGTCCGGACGTGCGGACGATCCGCCAGGGCGATTTCGTCGTCGCGCCCTTCGCCTACAGCGACGGCACCTGTCTCAACTGCCTGGCCGGGTTCCAGACGAGCTGCCTGCACGGCGGGGTCTTCGGGGGGAACGGCCTCGGTGCCCAGGCCGAGAAGGTCCGGGTCCCGCTGGCCGATGGCACACTCGTCCCGGTGCCGGGGAGCGGCCACTCCGCCGCGATGCTGCGCTCGCTGCTCACCCTCTCCGACGTCATGGGGACCGGCCACCATGCCGTCGTGAGCGCCAGCATGCGGCCCGGCGACACCGTCGGCGTCGTGGGCGACGGGGCCGTGGGCCTCTCCGCCGTCCTGGCCGCGAAGCGGCTGGGCGCCGGGCGGATCATCGCGCTCTCGCGCCACCCGGCGCGCCAGGCGCTCGCCCGCGAGTTCGGCGCGACCGACATCGTCGAGGAGCGCGGTGACGCGGCCATCGAGGCCGTTCTCGCCATGACGCACGGCATCGGCGTCGACGCCGCGGCGGAATGCGTCGGCACGAACGAGTCGATGGGGACCGCGCTCGGCATCGTCCGCGCGGGCTCGATGGTCGGGTCGGTCGGGGTGCCCCACGGCGTCGAGATCCCGGTCGGTGCGCTGTTCTCGAAGAACAAGGGCGTCAAGTGCGGCGCGGCACCGGTCCGCGCCTACCTGCCCGAACTGCTCGCCGACGTCCTCGCGGGCCGCATCGATCCCGGGCGGGTGTTCGACTTCGAGACCGACCTCGAGCACGTCGCCGACGCGTACGCGGCCATGGACGAGCGGCGGGCGATCAAGAGCCTGGTGCGCGTGGGGAGGACGGCATGATGCGACCGAGTGCGCCCGAGACGACGTCGCCCGCCCCCGGTCGACAGGCGGCCTGAAGGCCATCCGCGCGTGCCCGGCGCGCGAAGGTCGGGCATGAACACGTTCGTCCAGACACTCAACCGGGCGTTCGGCACGCGCATGGCCGCGTCCGGACGCTTCCTGCTCATCGAGACCGTCGGGCGGCGGACAGGCCGGCGCCACCAGACCCCCGTCGGATTCGAGCGCGCGGCCGACGGGTCGCTCTACGTTGGCGCCGGATCCGAGACGGCCCACTGGGCCAGGAACCTGCTCGAGCGGCCGGATTGCCGCGCGAGCGTGGGTCGCGACACGCGGGCCTACCGCGCCGAGCCGCTCCACGGGACGTCCCGCGACGCGGCGCTGCAGGCGATCAAGGGCCGCTACGGTCCGGGGATGGCCGATCGGATCGGCACCGGGCCGGTCTTCCGGCTGGTGCCCGTCGAAGTGCCGGTGGACTGACGCCGCCGCGACAACGGACCACCCCAGCGAGCGGGGCCGGCCCTGCTCGCCCGGATGGTGTCAGGACGGGCCATATGGCCTACCGTGCAGGTCAGCCACCCACACGCTCCGTCGCACGGCCCGCGCCTCGGCAATGCGACGGCGACTCCTCCGGAGAGCCCCGACTCAGGGGGGATTGAGTCGGGGCTCATCCCATTCCAGGCCCGGAGACCGACCGATCTCCGGGCCTGACCACGCACCCGACTACGCGCGCCACGGGCCGCCGGATACCGCGACGTAGCAGACTCCCGGCAGCGTTGCGAGGAGCCACACGATGCCCGCAACCGGCAGGGCAACAAGGGCGAACGCCACGGCGGGGATGACCGCCCCGAGCGTGACCGCGTAGGTCTCGGCTGCCGTGAACGCGTGCCGGTCCTGCGACGCCGCCCGGACCGGCACACCTGCCCCGGGCACACTGACGGTGGGACGACCGGAGCGCCGATGGCGTCGGTGCACGATCCGGCGACGGCCCGGCATCCGGGTCTCAGACCCGGATCCGCCTGCCCGGAGCATCGCAGTCCTCGCCGTGCCCGCGCGTGTCCGCGCTACTTGCCGGAGCCGTCGCTGGTCTCGCGCACCAGCAGCATCGGGACCGGGGACGTCCCGGCCCAGCCGCCGTGCGAGCGCCCCAGCGGGTTCATCGTGACCAGACGCCAGCCCTCCCTGCCGAGCTCATTGAGCCGGGCCAGCAGCTCTGGACGGTGGGTCTCCTCGTCCGGATGGAATGGTGCCAGTTCAACCCTGTACTCAACCCTGGTCATGGCGGACCTCCTGATCCGGTGGCGGTGCCACCGGCGACCATGCTGCATCGCGGGCAGTCGCCCATCTGTGACTTTGGTCCCTCCATCACAGGCCCCACGGCCCTTGCGGCTGACCGGCACATACATGGCCGGCACGAAGTGAGCGCAACACGCCGCGACGGATCGAGTCCGGGGAGCTCAGGTCAACCGCCGTTGACGGAACAGCACGATCGTCGGTGGGCGACGTGCGCCGGATCGGCGACGGCCCTTGCGCGTGACCGGGGATGACGCCCCTCGCCGTGATCCCGCCACGAGTGCACGCGTCGGCCTCCGCCGACGCAACGGCTAGACTCCCCTGATGGCCGAGTCGTCCGTTCGCACCACGGCCGCCCTGGTGGTGGCGTGCCTGGCCGCCGAGGGGTGCCCGTACGTCTTCTCGGTGCCCGGGGAGGAGACGATGGACCTCCTCGATGCGCTGGGGCACCAGGAGCAGGTCCGGCACGTGACCACGCGCCACGAGCAGGGAGCTGCGTTCATGGCCGACGTCCACGGCCGCCTCACGGGGCGGGCCGCGGTCGCGATGGCCACCCTCGGCCCCGGGGCCACCAACCTGGTGACCGGGATTGCCGATGCGTATCTCGACCACGCGCCGATGGTGGCCCTGACCGGCCAGGCCGGCTCCGACAAGACCCACAAGGAAGCCCACCAGTACGTGGACGTGGTTCGCCTGCTCGAGCCGGTGACCAAGTGGAACCAGCGCGTGGAGCAGGCCGGCGCGGTGCCGGAGATCGTCCGCAAGGCGTTCCGGGTGGCCCAGCTCGAGAAGCCCGGACCCACCCACATCGAGCTGCCGGAGAACATCGCCGCCCAGGACGCACCCCTCGACGCCCGACCGCTGTCGCCCACGTCGACATATCTCCCCCACCCCACCGACGAGGCGATCGCCCACGCCGCCCGCCTCCTGGCAGGGTCGAGCCGGCCCCTCGTGCTTGTGGGGAACGGGGTGCTGCGCCGCAATGCCGCCGCCGACCTGCGTGCCTTCGCCCGTGGCCTCCACGTCCCGGTGGCGGTCACCTTCATGGGCAAGGGCGCGATCGACGACCGGAGCCACCTCTCGCTGATGGCGGTTGGCCTCCAGGCGCGGGACCACGTGCTGTCCGGGTTCGACCGCGCGGACCTGGTGGTGGCCGTCGGGTACGACCTGGTGGAGTACGCGCCGTCGCGCTGGAACCCCGACGGCCGCAAGCGGATCATCCACGTGGACACCCAACCGGCCGAGGTGGATGCCGCCTACCGCCCGGAGGTCGAGCTCATCGGCGACATCGGGAGGACGCTGCGCCGCCTCCTGGAGGCCGTCCTGCCGACCGGCGTGGGCGGGCGCGATGCCGACGCGCGCCACCGGGCGCACGAGACCCTGGTGCACCAGGATCTGCGCACCGCGCTGCTGGCCGACCTGCGCGCCTACGCGGCCGACGACGGCTGGCCGATCCGCCCGCAGAAGGCCATCGCGGACCTGCGGCGCGCGCTCGCTCCCAGGGACATCGTGGTGAGCGATGTCGGCGCCCACAAGATCTGGGTCGCGCGGCTGTACCCGGCCTACGAGCCCAACACCGTGCTCATCTCCAACGGCTTCGCGGCCATGGGGATCTCGCTGCCGGGGGCGATCGCCGCCAAGCTGGTCCATCCCGAGCGCCGCGTGGTGGCGCTGTGCGGGGACGGCGGGTTCCTGATGAACTCACAGGAACTGGAGACGGCGCGGCGGATCGGCGCCAACATCACGGTCGTGGTCTGGCGCGACGACGGCTACGGCCTGATCGACTGGAAGCAGCGCAACGCGTTCGGCCGCCCCTTCGGTGTGACGTTCGGGAACCCCGACTTCGTCGCCTACGCCCGGTCCTTCGGGCTGGCCGCCTGGCGACCCGCATCGGCGGCGGACCTCTATCCCACCCTCATGCGCGCGCTGGAGCACGATGGCCCGTCCCTGGTGGAGGTGCCCATCGACTACCGGGAGAACCTGCGCCTCACCGAACGGCTCGGCGCGCTGTCGTCGTCGGGCTAGCGCGCGATCCCGCCGTTCCGGCGCGCCACGGCAGCGCCGCAGGCCCCGAAGTGCAGTCGGACGCCACCGAATGCACTCGCTTCAAGAGGAAGCGGGCATCGGGAGCCGGAACCGCGTTGGCATCACCCCGGTTCGACCCCGGCTGCATCCTCCACGTGGTGGGACGCGGGCTGCATGTAGCCGAACCAGCCGCAGCCGGGGCATGCCACGTGCAGGTGCTCGCGCAGGCGCGTGTCGTCGAGGTCACTCGGGGCTGGCAGGTCGGGGTGGGGGTCGCGACACACGGCCCGGATCTCGAGGCTGATGCCGCACGCGGGGCAGGGCGCGTCGCGTGCGAACGGCAGGATCTCCGCGTTCACGACGCGCACCATACCCCACCGGGGCCCGGGATCAGAGCCCCGCCGGTTGGGCCGGGCCCGGCCGGTGCGGCCGGATTCACCACCGCCCGCGGCAGCGCTCCCTCGCGGCCGCGCCGGTCGAACCATGCCTTCGACATCACCGCGACCGGCTGTCCGCGGCCGCCTCCAGCCGTGCCAGCAGTCCCGCCACGTCGTGAGGGGCGAGCCGCTCCTCGAGGAGGGGCACGTACACCTCCTCCTCCTTGGCGAAGTGCAGGCCGAGGATGGCCTGCAGCCCGTACAGGACGCGCTGGAGCGCGCGCACGTCCGCCCGACCCGCCCGGGCTGCCCCCACGAGCGCCTCCAGGCGCTCGATCATCCCGCGGATCTCGAGGTGGTCGCGGGCCATGGTCGCGGTCGCCTCCGGGGCCCCCAGCGCCTGCCCCACCGCCGGGTAGAGGGCGGCCTCTTCCGCCGCTGCGTGCCGCAGGAGCCGGTCGCGAAGGAACGCCGTGGCGGCCTCGAGGCCCGCCATGGGGACGTCGCCGCGGCGTTCGTCGAGGAGGTCGGCGAGCTCCCCGAGCTGATCGACGTGGGGACGGAGTTCGCGGTGCTCCTCCCGCAGCGGGTCCATGGTTCCCTTCATCTCGTCGCCTTTCCATTACGTCGCATGCGATCGGCGGAACCCGGTGGATCGTCTGCCGGGCCGGGCCTGGTCGGAGCGATGCGGCGTGCCCGATCGCCCGTGACGGCGCGCCCATCGTGCCCGATGGTCGGCAGCTGCGCTGTGACGTTGGTCCGGCGCAACACGTCCACGGCCGGATGGCCGGGGCCAGGGCAGGCCACTCCACGAGTCGAGCCGGGCGCGGGCTCGCTGTTGCTCGGCCGGCGCTGCCCGGGGCCGACCGCTGCGGCCCGACGCGCCGGCCGCGCCGGGTGCCGACGCTCTGGCCGCAACGAGGCAGGCGCGTCGGCTGTGTGGTCGAGTACGCGTCGCCTGCGCCAACCGCCGTCCGCTCGTACGATCGGTCAATGCACGTCGACCGGTTCGAGGCGCTTGCCGATCCCACGCGCCGCGCCGTCCTGGCCGCGCTGGTCCGTGCCGGCCCGGAGGGCCGGACGGCCGGCGTGCTGGCGCACGAGCTCGCCCGGGGCCGATCCCTCGTCTCGTACCACCTCGCTCGGCTCGTGGCGGCCGGGCTCGCGCTCGTGGAGCCCGACGCGGCCGACCGCCGGCACCGGGTCTACCGCGCCGCCCGAGGCGGGAACCGGCCGGATCGTGCCCGAGCGTCCGGAACCCCCGTGCCGCCGGCGCCGGGCGCGAGTCACCCGATCCTTCGACCGTTCACGCTGTCGGCGGACCAGGCGATAGGCGCGCTGACGGCGGCCGTCGACTCCCCCGACCGGCGCCAGCCGCTGCTCGGCGGCGGACTGCCCGATGCGGCACGGGCCCGCCTCGCGCCGTTCCTCCAGCGGCGTCGCGTGTACGCGGGAGAGATCCTCTACACGGAGGGCGAGGAGGCGGGCGGGCTCTGGTTCGTCGAGTCGGGCGCCGTGCGCCTGTACGCGGCCGACGCCGACGGACGCGAGCAGACCCTGCAGATCGTGCCCGCCGGGGCCTCCTTCAACGAGGTGCCGTTCTTCGACCTGGG
>JAJYKX010000263.1 GCA_021788175.1 Chloroflexota bacterium | reverse complement strand
GCCGAGCCCGGCCATCGCCGAGGCCTTGATGGCCGTCGTGGAGGCCAGCTCGGGCTGGATGCGCGCGGCCACCCCGCACTGGGCCAGGGCCCGGTCGAGCACCTGACGGGTGCCCGAGCCCGGCTCCCGGCTGATCAGCGCGACCTCGCCGAGGTGCGCGGGGGCCAGCGGCGTGCGCCGCCGGGCCCACGGGTGACTCGGGGCCACCACGACGGCCAGGCGGTCGCGCCATACGGTGCGTCCCTGGAGACCAGCGGGGGCGCTGACCCCCTCGACGAACCCGAGTTCGACGCGCGAGGCGAGCAGGAGCGCGGGCACCTCGGCCGAGTTGGCCATGCGCAAGGCGACCGCGACGCCCTCCAGGGCCGGCGCGGCCAGCCATCCGGGCAGCAGGTACTCGGCCACCGTGAGGCTGGCCGCGATGCGCAGCTGGGAGGAGCGTCCCGCCCGCAGCGCCGCGGCGCCGCGATCCAGGTCCCCGAGGGCGTCGAGCACGCGCGCCGCCCAGCCCACCACGGCGGTGCCCGCAGGTGTCAGGTGGCTCCCACGCGGGGAGCGCTCGACGAGGTGCAGCCCGAGCTGGGCCTCGAGGTCGCGCAGACGGCGGCTGGCCGCGGGCTCGCTGAGGCCGCGCTGGGCGGCCGCCGAGCGCAGCGAGCCCGCCTGGGCGAGCGCCACCAGCAGCTGCAGCGAGCCGACCTCGAGCGGCTCGCGTCGGGTCTCCACGTCAGGACGGTAGCAGGGGTGGGTCGGCTCGCCCCGGGGGAGGTCCGGGCGAGATGGACCCTGCTTGTGGTCGTCGGTCCTCCCGTCTGCGAACGCGGCGGCGAGGACTCAAGCCGGCGACGGGCGAGAAGACAGCAAGGATGAAGCACCGCGGCGATCTGTTCTAGCATGAAGCAGAAGGACAACGGGTTGACATAAGGAGATGCGCCGATGATGCGTTTGCGGTGGGTGATGACCCTGTTCGCGGGTGTGGCGGTCATGGCCCTCGGCGTGCCGGCGAGTGCCGGGGCGGCGGCATCGACCCAGCCCAGCCAGTGGTACACGGTGGCCAACGGCATCGGAGAGTCCTACGGCCTGGCGCCCGACGGCCAGGGGGGCCTGCTCAGCTACGCCTACGTCGGCAGCAGCTACAGCGGGTCTCTTCTCGACTTCAGCGCCGCCCAGCTCGCCCAGGCGGCCGCCGGCGTGCCGGTCGCGCCGCTGCCCGTGCCGCTGACGACGACTGCGGCGACCTCCGGCCAGTGGGACGCGGGCATCGCTGTTGCGAGCAACGGCACCATCTACTTCACCGCCAGCTCCAACGCGACGATCTGGGAGCTCGCGCCCGGCAGCGCCACGGCCACGGCGCTGGCCGTGGCGAGTCCTCCCTGGAGCGACCTCGCGGGCCTCGTCCTGAGTCCCAACGGACAGGACCTCTACGTCTCCGATCAGGACAACGGCGACCTCTATCGCGTGGATCTGACCACCGATGCGGTGACGACCATCTTGACGACGAGCGGCAACGACCTCCAACAGATCGCCTTTGACGCCAGCGGGAACCTGTACGTCGCCGACCAGGGAGACAATCAGGTCCTCGAGATCCCCGTGGCGACCCTGCTGGCCCAGATCAGCCCAGTGACGCCTGGCCACGGTGCCCTGGTGGTCGCCGACTGGGGGTCCGATGGTTCCGGTGACCTCACCGGACTGGCCTTTGACGCGGCCGGGAACCTCTACAGCGGTGACTACTCCAGCAATGACGGGGTGGCGATCGTCGAGGTGAGTGCCGCCCAGCTGGCCCAGGTCGCAGCGACCGGCACGCCCGCGACATTCGCCAACGGCGAGCTGGTCGACGTGGCCGACGCCACGACGCCGGCGGTCGACGGACCCCAGCCTCTGGCGGTCGTCAACAACGTGCTCTACGTCGGCAACTTCGACGCGGCGAACATCGTGGCGCTGGCGCTGGCGGCCCCCACGGCACGGGCCCAGGACCTGTCGGTTCTGCGCAGCGGGGGCACGCTGAGCGCCACCTGGCGCGGGGGAACGGCGCCCTACCGCTGCGTGCTGCTCCAGGGGTTCCACGACCCTACGGGATTCGCGGTGGGGACGGGCACGACGTCGTGCTCCTTTAGCGGCCTGTCGCTCTACGCCGCCTTCGGCATCGAGGTCATCTCGGGCTACGGCACCGCGACACCGCTGACGGCGGAGGCCTTCGCGCCCGCCCCGGGGCTCACGTGCGCGCGCGGCTCGGCCACGCGCCACTACACCTCGCCCGGGTCGCGCTGCCCGCGAGGATGGCACCCCACCGACTAGGCGGCTCGGTCCGCCTCGGCGCGGGCCCGCGCGTCTCGTGGCGGGTGCCGACGCGGTACTCGGCCCGCTGGCGCGGTGGCGGGGTCGCGGTCGCCCGGCCCCAGCGGCGTCACGAAGCGCTCTCGAATCGCCACAGCAGGTTTCCCAGGCCGTTCAGCGTGGCGATCCCGTAGGTCTCGCTCGGATCTCTCGCGCTCATGAGCACCGCGAGGTACGTCGTTGACCCGCGGTGCACGTAGCCGGCGCTGTTGACCTGCCAGCCGGCGCTCCCGTCGGGAAGCCAGCCGTCCTTGACGCCGACGACGGCCGACGCGGGCACGCCCGAGGGCACGCCGAAGCGCTGCTCGGGGATCACGTCCCGCATCAGCTGGCGCTCGACCTGCGCGCTCGCGGGGTCCAGCAGGTTCCCGGGCAGCCAGATCGCCCGCAGGAGCCGGAGGTAGTCGGCGGGCGTGGTCCGCATGGTTCCCCACCCCCAGGACGTCACGCTCTGGCGCATGCCGACCAGCGCGTTGAAGGCGCTGATGGCGTAGTAGCCGCCGGTGCCCCGCCAGTTGGTCGACAGCCCGAAGCCGCCGATCTGGTTCCAGAGCATCTGGGCGGTCTGGTTGTCGGACTGCTCGATCATGGTCGTGGCCGCGTCGCGCACCGCCGGGCTCAGGCTCGCGTGGTCGACCTGGTC
>JAJYKX010000262.1 GCA_021788175.1 Chloroflexota bacterium | reverse complement strand
TCGGCGATCTGAACGATCCGTCGAGCCGGGTCAGCACCATCCTGCGGGAGGGCCGGACGAAGGTCATGAAGGCGGCCCTGGGCACGCGGCCGCGCGTGCACTACCTGGGGCTCGAGGGCGAGGACCTCCGATGAGCGTCCCTGTGTCCGGCCGCCGCGTCACTGCCGATGTCGGCACGGTGTGGCGCGCGTTCCGCGTCGAGGTATACGAGGTGCCACGGGGGCTCTGGATCTGGCTGGGCATCCTCGGGGCGCTGGCCCTGCTCGGCGCGCTGGCCGCGGTGCGCAGCCTGTTCCCCGGCGACAAGGGCCTGGGCACGACGCCCACCTTCGAATGGGGCCTCCTGATCGTCGGCTACGTCTTCTTTGCGATCACCACGAGCGGGCTGTGCCTGGCGTCATCGCTCGGCACCGTATTCGGGATCGATCGCTTCCGGCCGCTGGAGCGACGCCACGCCGTCCTCGCGGTTCTCTGCCTTACCACGGCGTTCGGCCTCATCGCCCTCGACCTCCACTACCCGGTGCGCCTCGTCTTCGGGGCGATGCTCAACCCCACGCCATCCTCGCCGATGTGGTGGATGGGCGTGTTCTACGGGATCTACTTCGGCTCGCTGCTCCTCGAGGTGTGGAGCATGTTCTGGGGTCATGCTCGGATCCACGGGTTCGCCTGCCTGTTCTCGTCCTGCATGGCCGTCATCGCCCCGGCCACGCTTGGTGCCGTCTTCGCCGTCCTCGCCGCTCGGTCCTTCTGGCACGGACCGTTCACGCCCCTGCTGATGGTCGCGTCGGCCTTCCTGTCCGGCACGGCACTGCTGGGCATCGTGTTCTGGGCCGTCGTCCGCTTCCGGCTCAGGGGCTTCGAGCGAGCGGGCACCATCGC
The DNA here is from genome assembly GCA_021788175.1 of Chloroflexota bacterium. Classification (GTDB taxonomy): domain Bacteria; phylum Chloroflexota; class Limnocylindria; order Limnocylindrales; family CSP1-4; genus JAJYNJ01. The sequence continues at coordinate 2,120 of JAJYKX010000262.1, read as the reverse complement.
GATCCCGGCCATCCGCGCGGTCCTCGCGCTCGCGCTGCTCATCGTCGCCGCCCTCGTCGCGCGGGAGATCGTCGCGGGGTACGCCACGGACGACGCGGGGCTGGCCAGGGCGACCGCGGCGCTGACCACCGGTCCGCTTGCGGTGCAGTTCTGGGGCGTGCGGGTGGTCGGCGGCCTCCTGGTCCCCCTGCTCCTCGTCGCGCTGCCGTGGACACGAACCGCGGGGGGGCTGCTCGCGGCCGCGGGCCTGGCGATCATCGGCGTGTTCGCGGACCGGCTGACGTTCGTGGCCGCCGGCCAGATCGCGCCGACGACCGCGGTGTCGGGTGTGGTCTCTGCACCGTACGCCGCGTACACGCCGTCACTCGTCGAGATCGGCATTCTCACCGGCGCGGCTGCGTTCGTGACGATCGGTTACACGCTCGCGGAGCGCTACGTCGACCTCGGCGAGACGGACGTCCATGCCGTTCTCTCACCCGCGGCGCTCCGGGCCTACCGGGACCGGCTCCGGGGCAGCCTGCGGGCATCGAGGTCTGCCGTCGAGGCCCTGCGCAAGCCGGCCACCGGCAGGGCCGGGGGCGGGACGATCGTCGATGTGTCGCGCGCGGATGCCCCCGCGTCGCCCGCACCTGGACCGGGGAGTCTGTCGGATCCGCAGGTGGAGGCAGGGGAGATCGGGGCCACGGACGTGCAGCCCACCCGGGACGTGCAGCTCGCCCCGGAAGTGCAACCCACCCCGGACGCGCCGCTCGCCCCGGACGTGCCGCTCGCCCCGGCCACCGGGACCCCGAGCCCGGCCGAATCGCCGCCCGCGGCCGCGGTCGATCGTGACGGAGGTGAGGAGTGATCCGCCGCGTGCTCGCCGGGCACGCGTACTGGATCTCGGTGGCGGTGCTGGCCGCGGCCACGGTCTGGCTGGGCATCTTCCTGCTGGTCAACGCCGTGATCCCCGACCTGACCCGCGCCGGAGCTCCGACCGCAGTTGCGGTGGCCACGCCGGCGCCGTCCGCATCCTCCTCGCAGCTCCCCGACGTGGCGCCGGGCATGGGTGGCGCTGTGCCGGCAAACGCCGACTGCAGCGCGTGCCACCTGACCGATACGGGCGCGATCGGCCTCCGTCCCATACCGGCGATGGGGCACCCGCTCGAGGGCTGGACCGAGTGCACAGCGTGCCACTCCACCCAGACGCTCGTCGCGACGGCACCCGGCCACACCGGCATCCACGCCACGGCATGCCCGACGTGCCACAAGCCCGGAAACCTGCCGGCTCCGCTCGCGCGACCCCACCGTGACCGACAGAACATGGCGTGCCTGGACTGCCACGGCTCCACGGCTCCCCTGCCGGCGGACATGACGCACCGCACGGAGCGGGTCTGCTGGCTGTGCCACCGGCTGCCCGACACGCAGCCGCCGATACCCGCGCACGCCAGGGTCTCCGGGGAAACCGACTGCCTCAAGTGTCACGTTGGGGGGAAGGTGGGCGCCCTGCCGGCCGACCACCGAGCGCGGACCGCCTCGGAGTGCCTGCTCTGCCATGACGTGGGGGCGCCAGCCGTCCTGCCCCCGGCGAGCGGCCTGCCGGGCGCGACGCTCGCGCCGCCTGTCAGCGGTGTGCCGGGTGCGAGCGGGTCTGCGGTTGGCCAGGGCCGCACCGTGCCGCTGTACGCGCTGGCAGCCCCACAGGGCACGTCCTCGCCTGCCGGGTCGTAGCCGCAGGAGGAATCCGATCGACCCGCGAGCCGCGACGGGAGCGCCCAGCGTGGCTGCACGTCGTCGCGGGCGAGCTCCGGGCATGGCGGGCCGCGACCCGGCGCCGCGGCGCGCGTAGGATGACCCCGTGGCCACTCGGATCGACCTGAACGCCGACGTGGGCGAGAGCCTCGGCCCCTGGCAGATGGGCGCCGATGCCGCCCTCATGCCGCACCTCACGTCCGTCAACGTCGCCTGCGGGTTCCACGCCGGTGACCCACTCACGATCCGGCGGACGGTCCGACTCGCGCTCGACGAGGGCCTGTCGATCGGCGCGCACCCCGGGTTCCCGGACCTGGTGGGGTTCGGGCGACGCGCGATGTCGATGGCGCCCGATGAGCTCGAGGCGGCCGTCCTCTACCAGGTGGCCG
>JAJYKX010000261.1 GCA_021788175.1 Chloroflexota bacterium | reverse complement strand
TGAGCAACGGCGCGTTCGACGCGGGCGCCTTCATCGGGCGATGGTGGCCGTTGCTGCTCGTGGGCCTGGGCCTCCTGATCCTGTTCGAGGCCGCGTGGCCGGGAAGGACTGCGTCGGACGTGCCGGTCGCCGTCGATCTCGGCGGGGCCCAGGGCGGCGAGGTCCGGATCGAGTTCGGCGCGGGGCACCTCGAGGTCGGGCCGGCCGGAACAGGGCGCCTCGTCGACGGCACGCTGGGCGGCGGCGGGCGGGTCGAGACCGCCGGGCCGGGGCGCGTGCGGCTGCGCGCCGACCCGTCGGACTGGTGGGTGGGCCGCTGGCCGAGGGATCGCGGGTTCCGCTGGCGCGTGGGCCTCTCGCGCGAAGTCCCGATCTCGCTCCGCGTCGACACGGGGGCGAGCGAGAACCTGCTCGACCTGTCGGCGCTGCGCGTGGTGGACCTGGAGCTGCATGCCGGCGCGAGCGAGACGCGGATCGTGCTGCCGCAGGCGGCGGGCGCGACCGCGGTCCGGATCGAGGCGGGTGCCGCCTCCGTGCTGCTGCGCGTCCCGCCGGGTGTTGCCGCACGGATCGCGGGCGGGATGGCGCTGGGCGCCGCGCACGTGGACGAGCGGCGCTTCCCGAGGTCCGGCGCCGGCTGGGCGTCGCCCGACTGGGCCGCCGCGACGAACCGCGTGGACGTCTCGTTCCAGGGGGGCGTGGGCAGCATCACCGTGGAGTGACGGGCGGCCGGCGCTGCGGGCGCTCCCGGTTGCGCCCATGCGTCGGCGTGGGGGCACCAAGGGCCGAACGCGCTCAGCCCTCGTACCGCCAGCAGTCCGGCAGGTGGTCGTCGACCATCCCGATGCTCTGCATGAACGCGTAGACGATGGTGGGGCCGACGAACCGGAAGCCGCGGTCCCGGAGGTCCCGGGACAGCCGGTGGGCGAGCGGATCGGCGGAGGGCACGTCGTCGCGAGTCGAACCGGGCGGCAGACGGCGGGGCGGGCCGTCGAGCTGCCCCCACAGCCAGGCGTCGAACGAGCCCGCCTCGCGCGCGATCTCGAGCACCGCCCGCGCGTTGCCGATGGTGGCCTCGATCTTGGCGCGGTTGCGCACGATCCCCGCGTCCCCGACGAGCCGCCGCACGTCCGACGCGTCGAACGCCGCCACGGTCGCCGGTTCGAACTCCGCGAACGCGCGGCGGAACGCCGGTCGCTTGTGGAGGATCGTCGACCACGAGAGCCCGGCCTGGAACGACTCGAGGGCGAGGCGCTCGAAGAGCACCGTATCGCCGTGTGCCGGCACGCCCCATTCCTCGTCGTGGTAGGCGGCCATCAGGACGTCCGCCGGCTCGGCCCCGGCCGGCCACCAACAGCGGGAGAGCGGACTGCGCGTGGGCGAACCGGGTGCCGGCAGCTCGGACGGGTCAGACGCATCGGGCATGCGGAGCGCACGGGCCTCGTCGGGCGGATCGATCATCGGGCGCCTACGCCAGCGGCCCGCCGATGGCCGCACCGACCGCCTCGACAGGCACCCCGGTCTCCAGCCGCGCGAAGACCCCGCCCCGGCCGCGGTAGTGGGTCACGAGCCCCGTGTACTCTGCCTCCACCCAGCCGTAGTCGGGGTGGTGCGCGGTCCACGGCCGCAGGAACACGATGCCGTGGACGCGCAGCTGCATCAGTTCCTTCAGGCAGCCGAAGCACGGCTGCAGCGTGGTGTAGACCCACGCGTCGGCGAGGCCCACGCCGAACCGGGCCGCGGTCACCACCACGTTCTGCTCGGCGTGGACGCACACGCAGATGTCGTACAGCCGCCCCGTCAACCCGGCCGCCGGGGCGTCGTGCCGGAGCGCACAGCGCTGGCACCCGCGCTCCTGCTCGGTGCAGTTGGGGTACCCGCTGGGAGTGCCGTTGTAGCCCATGCCCAGCACGCGGTCGTCTCGCACCGCCACCGCGCCCACCCGGCTCCCCAGGCACTTCGCGCCGCTCTCCACCACGCCCGCGAGCCGCATGTAGAAGTCGTGTTTCGGCCACGCCTGGTCGCCCGGCCGGACCACGTCGAACGCCAGTTGCCGGCTTCCCGCGGAGTCCATGCTCACCTCCCGGACCTCGTTCGCATTGCCGGACAGTGTCGCGGATTCGGACGGCTCGTGGCAGGATGGGCGCGACGATGCCGTCCGGATCCGAGTCCGGATCCGGCCCCGGGGCGCGGCGTCCCGGGTCGGAAGCGAGGTACCTGCCGTGTCCACCTCGTTCACGCTGTCCAGCACCGCGTTCGCCGACGGCGGCTCCATCCCCGCCCGGTTCACCTGCGATGGCGCCGGCCAATCGCCGCCGCTTGCCTGGCACGGGACACCCGAGGGCACCCGGGCGTTCGCGCTCCTGGTCACCGATCCGGATGCCCGCGGCTTCGTGCACTGGGTGGCGACCGACATCCCCGCCTCGAGCGCCGGACTGGCCGAGGGTGCGTCCGGGTCGGGGAGCGCAGGGCGCGAGGGTCGCAACGACTTCGGTCGGACCGGATGGGGCGGTCCCTGCCCGCCGTCGGGGGTGCATCGCTACGTCTTCGAGCTGTTTGCGCTGCCGTCGCCGCTCTCCATCCCGGGGGTGCCGTCCGCGGCGGCCGTGCGGACCGCGATCCGGGACCGGCTGCTCGGAGAAGCGCGGATGACCGGCACGTATCGGCGCGGCGCCTGAGCGCGAGGGGCCGCACGGGATGAGGGCCCGCACGGGGCGAGGGGCCAGCACGAGAGTGATTCCACGGGCCGCTCGGGAGTGACGCGACGGGCCGGTCCCCTGTGCGGCAGGCCCCGACTCCGGTAGATTGTGCGAGATGAGCGGACCGCAGCAGCCCAGCCGTGTCGCGATCGTGGGGGTCGGCAACGTCGGGGCGACGTTCGCATACACCCTGCTCCTGAGCGGCCTCGCCACCGAGATCGTGCTCATCGACGTGAACCGGGAGCGCGCCGAGGGGGAGGCGATGGACCTGGTCCACGGCGTCCCGTTCGCTCCGCCCGCGCGCGTGTGGG
>JAJYKX010000059.1 GCA_021788175.1 Chloroflexota bacterium | reverse complement strand
GCGGGAACCTGACGTTCGGGGCCGGGCTGACCGCGCTCCTGGTCGGGGTCACCTACGGCATCCAGCCCTACGGCACGCAGTCGATGGGCTGGACCAACCCCTTCGTGATCGTGCTGATCGGGGGCGGCGCGCTGCTGCTGCTCGCCTTCCTCCTCGCCGAGCGCCGCGTGGCGACGCCGCTGCTGAGACTCGATCTCTTCCGGATCCGCGCCTTCGCGGCCGGCAACCTGGCCACCCTGCTCGCCGCCATCGGGCGCGGCGGCCTCAACTTCATGCTGGTCATCTGGCTGCAGGGGGTCTGGCTTCCACTGCACGGCTACAACTTCGTGGACACGCCGCTCTGGGCCGGCATCTACATGCTGCCGCTGACCTTCGGGTTCCTGGTCTCGGGGCCGGTCTCGGGCTTCCTGTCGGACCGGTTCGGCGCGCGGCCCTTCGCATCGGGCGGGATGATCGTGGCGGCCGCATCGTTCCTGTCGCTGACGCGGCTGCCGGTGAACTTCCCGTACCCGCTGTTCGCCCTGGCCCTGTTCGCCATCGGGGTCGGGAACGGGATGTTCAACTCGCCCAACAACGCGGCGATCATGAACAGCGTGCCGGCCCACCAGCGCGGGGTCGCGGCGGGAATGCGCGCCACGTTCCAGAACTCCGCGACCGTGCTGTCGATCGGGGTCTTCTTCTCCCTGATGATCGCGGGCCTCTCGGCCACGCTGCCGACCACGCTCTACGGCGGGCTGGTCGCACACGACGTGCCGGCCGCCGTGGCGCACCAGATCGCCTCGCTGCCGCCGACCGCCAGCCTCTTCGGGGCCCTGCTGGGCTACAACCCGGTGGCGACCCTGCTGCCACCGCAGGTGCTGCACGCGCTGCCGGCGAGCCAGGCGGCGATTCTCACCGGCAAGGAGTTCTTCCCCGAGCTCATCTCGGGGCCCTTCCAGGCGGGCATCACGGTCGTCTTCATGGCGGCGGCCACGATGGCGCTCGTCGCAGCGGCCGCCTCGTGGCTGCGCGGAGGGCGGCCCGTGCCCGACGGGGAGGGCGGCACGGCGGTCGCGGTGGGGACGGCGGCCTCGTCCGGCCGGTAGGGACGCGATGCGCTCGGCCGGCGTTGCTGCCTCTCGGGCGTTCTGTGCCCGACGGTGAGCTCCGGCGGGGCTGCGCGGCCGGTGAGCGCCTGATGGGCTCAGGCGGTCGTCTCGAGTGCAGGCTCCGGACGGTCCGCCACGCGCGCCCGGGCACCGCGCCGGGCGGTCGCCAGGATGAGTTCGGCGGTGCGGGCGTAGCCCAGGGCGCCGGTGTTCAGCATGACCGTGTAGAGCAACGGGTCCCGCCAGTCCATCCCGTAGACCTGGTGCAGGTAGGCGGCCCGGTTGGCGTCCATCTCGTGCATCCGGCGACGCGCCACCGCCTCGGACACCGTCTCGCGCGCCTTCACGGTCTCGACGCGGATCCCGTCGTCGGCGTACAGGAAGACGTGCGTCGCGTCCCGGCGATCCCGGAGCACGACCGACGCGCCGCGCCCCACGATGACGGCGTTGCCGCTGCGGGCCACCTCGGCGATCACCCGGCGGGTCAGCTCGACGAGCGCTCGATGGGGGTCGTACGCGGGATCGGGGTAGGGGGGCTCCCAGATCAGGCCCGCCCCCGCGGCGAGCGGCCCGAACGAGTCCACGACCCGCGCGAGCATGCTCACCGGCCGCTCGTCCTCGGCGGCCACCAGGGATGGGGCGACCGCGGCGCGGCGGGCGACCTCGGCGATGAGCTCCTTGTCGATCAGCTCCGCGCCCAGTTCGTCCGCGACGAGCCGCGCAACGGCGGAGGCACCCGCCCCGTACTGCCGCGCGATGGTGATGACCGGCATCGGTTATACTCCCTACCCTTCGACTATACACTGTTGTGGAGTGTTCGGTGAACGAGTGGTCTCCCGACACCCGTCGGGCACTGCGCGCCTTCCTGCGCGCCGTTGCCCTGGCGGATCCTCTGCAGCGCGAGCTGGCACGGCGCTACGGCGTGGCGCTCGGTGACTTCCACGCGCTCCGACTGCTGCGTGACATGGGCGAGGTGGCGATCAGCCGTCTCGGTGCCGCCCTCGACGTCAAGCCATCCAGCGCCACCAAGCTGGTGGACCGGCTGGAGGCCGCCGGCCTCGTCGACCGGGGCGCCGACCCCGCCGACCGTCGCGTCACCACGCTGCGGCTGACCCCGCGCGCTCTCGAGGCGCTGGGCGACCGGGCGCTCTTCCAGTCGAGCGACCTGGTGCGGCGGGTGGAGCGCCTGACACCCGGCGAGCGACTGCAGCTGGCCACGCTCCTGGAGCGCCTGGTCGAACGGGGTGCGGAGGAGGACGCCGAGCAGGAGACCGTGGCCGAGGCGCCGGCGGCCCGGCGGGCGTCGTCGACGGACCGCGACGTCTCCTCGGCGGCGGCAGCGGCGGCGGAGATCGCCCGGTGACCGCCGCGACGCCGCGACAGCGCGGGCTCACCCATCTGCCCTACAAGTGGGTCGCGCTCTCGAACACCACGCTGGGCGGCCTGATGGGCGCCATCAACTCCACCAGCCTGATCATCGCCCTGCCCGCGATCTTCCGCGGCATCCACCTGAACCCGCTCGACCCCGCCAACTTCTCGTACCTGCTGTGGGTCCTCATGGGCTACATGCTGGTCACCGCGGTGGTCGTCGTCACCTTCGGTCGGATCGGCGACATGTTCGGGCGGGTGCGCATCTACAACCTGGGCTTCGTCGTCTTCACGATCGCCTCCGTCGGCCTCTCGGCGACCTGGAGCACGGGCTCGGCGGGCGCCATCGAGATCATCGTGATGCGCATGGTGCAGGCCGTGGGCGGCGCCCTGCTGATGGCCAACTCGGCGGCGATCCTGACCGACGCCTTCCCCGCCAACGAGCGCGGCATGGCCCTCGGGATCAACCAGATCGCGTTCCAGGCGGGGTCCTTCCTCGGGCTCATCCTGGGCGGCGTGCTGGCCACCGTCGACTGGCGCTGGGTCTTCCTGCTCAACGTCCCCTTCGGGATCCTCGGGACCATCTGGGCCTACGTCGCGCTGCGTGAGCTGGGCGAGCGTCACCCCGCGCACATCGACTGGGCCGGCAACGTCACCTTCGCCGCGGGCCTCGGCCTGCTCCTGGTCGGCATCACCTACGGCATCGCGCCCTACGGGAACGCCACCATGGGCTGGGGGAACCCGTTCGTGGCGGAGGCCATCGGCGCCGGGATCGTGCTGCTGGTGGCCTTCGTGCTCATCGAGCGCCGGGTGAAGGCGCCCATGCTCAACCTGGAGCTCTTCCGGATCCGTGCCTTCGCCGCGGGCAACGCGGCGGCGCTGCTCAGCGCGATCGGCCTGGGCGGTCTGCAGTTCCTGCTCATCATGTGGCTGCAGGGGATCTGGCTCCCCCTGCACGGCTACAACTTCGAGGACACGCCGCTCTGGGCCGGCATCTACATGCTCCCGCTCACCGTCGGCTTCGTGGTCGCCGGTCCGATCTCGGGCTGGCTCTCGGACCGCCACGGCGCGCGGCCCTTCGCCACGGGCGGGATGCTGCTGGCCGCCCTGACGTTCGTCCTGCTGCTCCTCCTGCCGGCGGACTTCGTCTACCCCGCCTTCGCCGTGGTGATCTTCCTGAACGGCGTGGCCTTCGGGATGTTCGCCTCCCCCAACACGGCCGCCATCATGAACAGCGTGCCGCCGGGGTACCGGGGCGCGGCCTCGGGCGTCCGCGCCACGTTCCAGAACACCGGGATGCCGCTCTCGATCGGCGTCTTCTTCACGCTGATGATCGCGGGGCTCTCATCGAACGTCCCGACTGCCATGTACCGTGGCCTGACCTCCGACGGCGTGGCCACCGGCGTGGCCGCCACGCTCTCGCACCTCCCCGCGGTGGGGTACCTGTTCGCGGCCTTCCTGGGCTACAACCCGCTGGCGACCCTGGTGGGACCCAAGGTGCTGGCGACGCTCCCCGCCGCCGACGCGGCGCGGCTGGTCAGCACGAGCTTCTTCCCATCCCTGATCGCCGCGCCGTTCCACGACGGTGTGGCGGTGGTGTCGATCTTCTCGATCGTGATCTTCCTGATCGCGGCCGCGGCGTCCTGGCTCCGCGGCGGGCGGTACGTGCACGACGAGCAGGAGGCCGAGGCGCTGGAGGCCGGGCTGCTGGCCGCCGACGCGATCGAGGCCCGGGAGCACCGGCCGTCCCACGGCGGCACGGCGCTCGGCGCGGCGCTCCGGTCCAGCGGCGACGACGACTGACCCGGCCCCCTGGCGGCGGCGACCGCCCGGTGGGGACGCGCCTGCCGCTCGGGCCCCGTCCACCCGGTCGACGCAGTCCGGGTTCAGGCCTCGTCTGCCAGCGCGGCGACCGCGCCGGCGAGCCCTCGCTGGTAGGCGGCGATGAGCCGGTCCCAGCGGGCGTCCAGCCTGGCATCCACCTGCTGCCGGGCGGGATCCGCGTCGAACCAGGCGACCGTCCTGCGGATCCCTTCCGCGAACGGCGTGGCGGTGCGGAAGTCGGGCACGAAGCGCCGGATCTTCGTGGTGTCGAAGACGGCGCTCACCGACTTGTCGCCGAGCAGCGTGCCGTGCATCCCGGGGAGGCAGGCCGCGATGAAGTCCGACGCGATGTGGACGACGCGCGGCTCCGCGCCGGCCGCGAGGGCGACCTGGCGGTAGATCTCGTCCCAGGTCAGCACCTCGTCGGACATGATGTTGAACGCCTGCCCGACGGCCTGCGGGCGCCCCAGCAGGCCCACCAGTCCCACCGCGAAGTCGCTGTTGTGGGTGATCGTCCAGAGGGACGTGCCGTCGCCCGGCACGATGAGCGCCGCGCCGCGCCGCGCCCGGGCGATGGCGGTGTACGGCCGCTCCCAGCTGTTGACGGCCAGGGGCACCTGCGTGTCCCCGTAGGTCAGCGAGGGCCGGACGATGGTGCCGGGGAACCCTTCCTCCCGCAGCGCGCACATGAGCCGCTCCTCGCAGGCGATCTTGTTCCGGGAGTAGTCCCAGTGTGGGTTCGCCAGCGGCGTGTCCTCGCGCAGGATCCAGTCGACCAGCGGCTTGCGGTAGGCGCTGGCCGAGCTGACCAGGACGAACTGGTCCGTGCGGCCGCGGAAGAGGCGCAGGTCGCGCTCGACGTCGTCGGGGGTGAAGGCGATCCAGTCCACCACCGCGTCGAAGCGATGTCCCGCCAGCGCGGTCTCCGCGGCCGGCTCATCGTGCGCGTCAGCCACGAGGACGGTGGCACCGGGTGCTGCATCGGGCTTTCCGCCCCGGTTGAGGAGGAAGAGCTCCATGCCGCGCTCAAGTGCGAGCCGAGTGCAGGCGCCGCTGATCAGGCCGGTGCCGCCGATGAACAGGACCTTCATGCGCGTCTCCCGTGCGGGTGCGTCCAGCGTAGCGGGCCGGGCCTGCCCCGGCGTGTGCCCCGTCAGCGCCTTGGGACGCCGTACCGGACGGCCATCTCCCGGACGGTCGCCGCCAGTCGTTCGCGCAGCTCGGGCGGCGAGACGACCTCCACCCGGGCGCCCATCCGGAGCAGGTCGTCGTGGGCCATCTCGATGGAGCTCGTCCGGAACGCGACCTGCACCCAGGCGCCGGTCCCCGAGCGCGTGGCGCGGCCTGTCCCGGTGGCGCCGGCGACCCGCTCCCCGGCGGTTGCATCGGAGACGCTCCCGGTCGCCTGGCCGCCCGCCCCGATCCCGCCGGCCTCGCCGGCTCCGTCCGGCCCGCTCCGCGCCAGCTCGGCCCCGGTGGCGTACTCGAGGTCCGGGATCGCCTCGGCCGGGACCCGCACCACCACCTCCATGGGCCGCATGCCCGCCTCGAAGGCGGCGGCGGTCGCCTCCCAGTGCGCGGCCAGGTCGAACCCCGCGGGACGCTCGAACGTCCCGGGCAGGCAGGCGGCGCGCAGGATGCGCGACACGCGGTAGGTCCGCGGCAGATGGTCCCGTCGCGCCACGAGGTACCAGATCCCGGCCTTCAGGACCAGTCCCAGTGGCTCGACGCGGCGCTCGACCGGTCCCCCGGGGCCGTCGTAGGTCATCTCGAGCTCGCGCGACTCCCAGACGCCTTCCGCCACCGTGGCGAGCGCGTCCACCGTCTCGTCGTGCTGGAACCAGCGTGGCGCGACGAAGAGGAAGCGCTCGCGCAACCGGGCGGCACGGCCCCGCAGCTCTGGCGGCAGCGCGGCGAGGACCTTGAGCTGTGCCGCGGCCAGCACCGTCCCCAGCCCGAGCTGGGCGGCGGGGCCCTCCAGGCCGGAGAGGAAGAGTGCCTCGGCCTCGTCCGGGGTGAGCCCGGTGAGGCGGGTGCGGTAACCGTCCACCAGGCGATACCCGCCGGCGGGGCCTCGCTCTGCGTACACCGGGATGCCGGCGGCCGCCAGTCCGTCGAGGTCCCGGTAGACCGTCCGCAGCGACACCTCGAGCTCGTCGGCGATCTCGCGGGCGGTCATCCGGCCGCGCGCCTGGAGGAGCAGGAGAACCGAGACGAGCCTGCTGGCCTGCATGGGACATATCGTATCCGCCTATTCCTGCCGTGATCTGTCAGGTATCTCGGGTAGTGTGGACGCCATCGGATGCGTGGAACGGCGGCGGGCACTCCTCTGCCGGCGTCGTTGGGGGTGGCGAGATGATGGACCCGGAACTGCAGCTGGCGATGATCCGCCGGGACCACGAGCGCATGGTGCGTGATGCGGCGCGGAGCCGGATGGCGTCCGCCCTGCACGCGGGTCGACCGGCGCTGCCGCGGCGCCTGCTCGGCCGCCTGCTCGTGCGGGCCGGCCTGTGGCTCATGCTGCCGTCCCGGCCCGTGCCGGCGCAGCCGGTCGACTGGTAGCGCGGGGCAGCGATGTCGCATCGATACAGGCAGAGGTCCGGCGCGCAGGTTGCCGGCGCTGTGCCCCGTGCGGCGCCGGTGCTGCCGTGACCGACGTCATCCCTCCCGAGGCGCTGCTCGCGACCTGCCCGGAGCCGATGGCCTGCATCGGCGAGGCACTGCGGCTCGTGGTGCGTGATGCGATGCCGGAGGTGATCGAGCGCGTCCGGATCGGCTGGAGGGTCATCGGCTACGACGTGCCGACCGGACGCCGCGCCACGTACTTCTGCTGGATCATGCCCGAGGCGGTCCACGTCCACCTGGGGTTCGTGCACGGCTCGCTCATGGACGACCCGGACGGGCTCCTGGAGGGCCGCATCCCCCGCGCCCGCCGGGGAACCTTCCGGCCGGGGGACGCCATCGATGCCGCCAGGCTGAGGCGACTGGTGCGCGAGGCGGCCAGGGTGGCGTGTCTGCCGCGCGTGGAACGCGGCGCCCTGGCGCTCGACCGTGCGCTGGGCGCGCCGGAGCCGCGCCGGATGATCAGGGAGTTGGCTGGCGAGGAAGGATTCGAACCTTCAATCCCCTGATCCAGAGTCAGGTGCCTTACCGTTAGGCCACTCGCCAGTGCCAGTGCGGAATGATAGCCCACGGCGCCCGGGTTGAGCGCGGCGGGGCGCGGTTCAAGGGGTCAGGTGCCCGAGCTGCCCGATGTACTCCAGGACCGCAGGCCCAAGGATCATCCCGGCCGCCCCGATCGCGGCCCGCACTTCCGACCTGGGCCAGTCCGCCGGAAGCAGCTCGTCCGGCAGGACCGGATCCTCGATCGCGGTGGCGGAGACGGGGATCATGGCCTCCCACATCGCGCGAACCGCGTCGGCGCCCGTCGGCGGGGCGAGTCGGAGCCTGTCGGCGACGCGCTGCAGCTCCGCCGCCTGCGAGCGGTACGCGGTGGCCAGTTTCGCGAGCGGCCACGCCTCGGCCGCTGGCGCCGGTGCTCCCGACGTACCACTACGCGCAGTTGGCCTGGGGTGCGTTCGGCGCGGGCAATGAGCCCGCCCGCGTGGCGGCCGCATGGCTGCTCGCCTGGACGCTGGCGCTCTTCGTGCTGGCCACGATCGCGTACCGGCGGGAGGTGCGGCAGAGGTTTGCGTAGACTGGCCGCCATGCCCGACGCCATCACGCTCCGCGCGTTCGCCTGGTCCGACTACGAGACGGTGATCGCGCTCTGGCGAGCGACCGGGCTGGGGATCACCGTCTCCGACTCGCGCGACGGCCTGGCACTCACGCTCGACCACGACGCGGAGCTCTTCGTGGTGGCCGAGGCGGACGGCCAGCTGGTGGGGGCGCTGCTCGGCACATTCGACGGACGGCGCGGGTGGCTGCACCACCTGGCGGTCGCGCCGGCCTGGCAGGGCCGCGGGATCGGACGGCGGCTGGTGGCGGAGGTGGAGGCGCGGCTGCGGGCCCGCGGCTGCGCGAAGGTCAACCTGCACGTGGAGCCCGACAACGCGGAGGTCACCGGCTTCTACGACCGCATCGGCTACGCGCAGCACGAGATCCTGTTCATGGAGAAGTGGCTGCGCCCGGGCGAGTAGGCGCCGGGGGACCGAGGCGCGGTCGGCCGGAGCCGGGCCGTGCAGCCGGGCGGCGGCATCGGTCGTCGTCGCGACCTCAGTCGCCGGATCCGGGGCCGCTCGGCGGGTCGGTGGCCGGTCGGTGCAGGCTGCGGCTCGCCCGCCGATCCTCGGCCCCGGTCAGGCGCCCTGTCGCCCCTGCGCCTGGACCTTCGCCCAAGTGTCCTTGAGGGTCAGCGTGCGATTGAAGACCGGGTGCTCCGCCGTCGAATCGGTGTCCGGGGCGAAGTAGCCCAGGCGCTCGAACTGGACCGTCTCCCCGACCGGCACGTCGGCGAGGCCCGGTTCCAGCAGGCAGCCCTGCAGGACGCGCTCCGACTCCGGGTTCAGGTCCGCGAAGAGGTCGCCGTCCGCGCCCGGGTCCGGCCGGGTGAAGAGATGCTCGTAGAGACGCACCTCTGCGGGCACGGCGTGGTCGGCCGAGAGCCAGTGGAGGGTCGCCTTCGGTCGTCGGCCGTCCGGCGCATCGCCGCCGCGGGTGGCCGGGTCGTAGGTGCACCGCAGCTCGACCACGCGGCCGGAGGCATCCTTCACGGCCTCGCGGCAGGTCACGAAGTAGGCGGATCGGAGCCGCACCTCGCGGCCGGGGGCCAGGCGGAAGAACTTCGGCGGCGGGTCCTCCATGAAGTCGTCGCGCTCGATCCAGAGCTCCCGGGAGAAGGGCACGCGCCGCGTCCCCGCCGACGGATCCTCCGGGTTGTTGACGACCTCCATCTCCTCGACCCGGCCCTCGGGGTAGTTCTCGATGACGACCTTGAGCGGGTCGAGAACGGCGAACCGGCGCTGTGCCGTCCGGTTCAGCACGTCGCGCACGGCGTGCTCCAGCATCTCGACCTCGACCACGCTGTCGCTCCTGGCGACGCCGATCATGGTCGCGAAGTCACGGATCCCCTCGGCCGGGAAGCCGCGCCGCCGCAGCCCCGAGATGGTGGGCATGCGCGGGTCGTCCCAGCCTCGCACGTGTCCCTCGGTGACCAGCCGGAGCAGGACGCGCTTGGAGAGGACGGTGTACGTCAGGTTGAGCCGCGCGAACTCGTACTGGTGGGGGCGCGAGGGCACGGGAAGGTTGTCGATGAGCCAGTCGTAGAGCGGGCGGTGGATCTCGAACTCGAGCGTGCAGATCGAGTGGGTGATCCCCTCGATCGCGTCCGACTGCCCGTGGGCGAAGTCGTAGGTCGGGTAGATGCACCACGCGTCACCGGTCCGAGGATGCGACGCGTGCACGATGCGGTACAGCACCGGGTCCCGCAGGTTGATGTTCGGCGAGGTCATGTCGATCTTCGCTCGCAGCACGCGGGCCCCGTTCGGGAACTCGCCCCGCCGCATCCGCTCGAAGAGGTCCAGGTTCTCCTCGACCGGTCGCTCCCGCCAGGGACTGTTCCGGCCGGGCTCGGTGAGCGTGCCGCGGTACTCGCGGATCTCGTCCGCCGAGAGGTCGTCCACGTAGGCCTTGCCGGTGCGGACCAGGTGGAGCGCCCACTCGTAGAGCTGCTCGAAGTAGTCCGACGCGTGGTGGAGGTGCTCGCCCCAGTCGAAGCCGAGCCAGCGGACGTCCGCCTGGATCGCGTCGATGTACTCCTGCTCCTCCTTGGCCGGGTTCGTGTCGTCGAAGCGGAGGTGGCAGCGGCCGCCGAACTCCTGCGCGAGGCCGAAGTTGAGGCAGATGGACTTGGCGTGGCCGATGTGCAGGTAGCCGTTCGGTTCCGGCGGGAAGCGGGTGACGACCGTCCGGTGCCGCCCTTCCCGCAGATCCGCGGCCACGATCTCGCGGATGAAATCGCCCCGCTCCGGCGAGGCTGGTGACCGGACGTTCACGTTGCGGCGGCTCCCCGTGTTGATCTGGCTGGAACGAGACTCGTGCACGGCTCGCCGTGCCGGCGCCAGGGGACGAACTCCCCGTCACCGCGTGTCCTTCCCGCGACACCCTGCGGCGGCGACACCTGTCCGGGTTGGGACTTCGTTCGGGCGCGCCGTACGGCCGACGATGCGGCCACAGGCGAGGCTAACACAGGGCGGCCCGGCGGGACCGACCGGCTCCGCCCGGGGCTCGCGACAGGCGCCTGCGATAGGATTCGGCGGCTTGCGCTGGCGAGTGGCCAAGCGGTAAGGCGCCTGACTCTGGATCAGGAGATCGAAGGTTCGAATCCTTCCTCGCCAGCCACGCTGCCGCCGCGCCAGCCACGCTGCCGCCGCGCCAGCCACGCTGCCGCCGGAGCCAGCCACGCTGCCGCCGGAGCCAGCCACGCTGCCGCCGGGGCCAGCCACGCTGCCGCCGGAGCCAGCCACGCTGCCGCCGGAGCCAGCCACGCTGCCGCCGGGGCCCAGCCACGCTGCCGCCGGGGCTCAGCCACGCTGCCGCCGGGGCGCTCGTCCTGCGGGATGTGCATGGGCAGATCGCTGTGCAGGGCGGGCGGCCACCCTGTCCTGCTGAAGGTGCATGCACCCGATCGCGGCGCAGGATCCGATGCGCCGATCCTGCAGGATGTGCGCGGGTAGAACCGTATGTCCGACCGGCGGTCGTCCGAGGGGCAACCGCCTGTTCTCGCTCAGACCGTGGGCCGGGCCAGCCGCCCGGCGTGGTCGCCGGCCGTGCTCGGGGCGGGCCGTCGGGCGCAGCCAGCACGGCGCCGCCACCCTCGCGCCACTTCCGGGGATCCGCGTGGCCCGCCCCGATGAGACATAGGGTTCCCAGGGCGCACAATCTGCAGGATTCGGGGCGGTCCGGTGAGTGGGGCGGTCAGGTGAGTGTGACCGCCCGGTGAGTGGGGCGGTCAGGTGAGTGGGGCGGCCCGGTGAGGATCCGCGGCGGGCTGGAGCGGCACCCGATGAGCGGCTCCGCGGTCGTCGGGAGCGCCGTCGCCCGCGACGGAACCGTCCTCCGCACCCGCCACTGGGCCCCCGGTGAGGCCCCGTGGGCCCGCGTGGTCCTCGTCCACGGCATCGCCGAGCACTCGGGACGCTACGAGCGGACCGGGTCGCTGCTGGCCGCCGCAGGCGTCGACGTGACCGCCTTCGACCTCCGCGGCTTCGGCGAGTCGGGGGTCCGCGAGCCTACGTGGGTGGCTGGGCGGTCTACCTGGACGACGTGGAGGACCGTCTCGCGGCCTCCCGGGACGGGCTGCCGCTGGTCCTGATGGGGCATTCGATGGGAGGGCTGGTCGCCCTGACCTACCTGCTCGACGGCCGCGCCACGCCCGACCTCTGTGTGCTCAGCTCTCCGGCGATCGGCACGACCGTCCCGCTTCCCGTGCGTGCCGCCGCACCCGTGCTCGGACGGCTGACGCCCATGCTCCGCCTGTCCAACGGGTTGCGGGGCGACCAGCTGTCATCCGACCCGGAGGTGGCGCGCGCGTACTTCGCCGATCGGCTGGTGACACCGCGCTCCACGGCCCGTCTCGGCGCGGAGCTCTTCGGTGCCGCGGCACGGGCCAGGCGGGAACTGCGCGCGCTCCCCGTTCCGACCCTCGTCACGCACGGGTCGGACGACACGATCGTGCCGCCGTCGAGCACCGAGCCGCTGGGCGCACTCCCCAACGTCGTCCGGCGCGTCTACCCGGGGCTGCGGCACGAGACGCTCAACGAGCCGCAGGGACCGCAGGTCGTCGCCGACATCGTGGTGTGGCTGCGCGCGAACGCTGCCCCGGCATCGTAGTCCGGGCGGCCCGGCCAGGTCGGCCGGTCAGGTCGCTGCGGCCAGGCGAACTCGCTCGTGGCCGGCCCGGTCAGGTCGGCGGGTCAGGCCGCTGCGGTCAGGCCGCTGCGGTCAGGCCGCTGCGGTCAGGCCGATCCGCTCGTGGCCGGCACGGTCCGCTCCTCCTCCGGGGGGAGCGCGCGGAAGAACCCCCAGTAGAGGGCCGCGTTGGCGAACTGCAGGACGGCCGACACCACGAACGGCAGCGAGATGCTCACCTCGTCGAACAGGTAGCCGGCGACCAGCGGCGCGACCGCCATGGTGACCTGGCTGGGCAGGTTGGAGAGCGCTCCGACAGCGGCGCGTTCCCCGGGATCCGCCATGGCGAGGACATACGACTGTCGCAGCGGCATGCCGATGCGCTGCACGATCATGCGGACCAGGTAGATGGCGCCGGCCATCAGGAACGACGGCGCGAGGACCATCGGGACCAGGAGGATGGCCTGCACGACACGCACGGCGGTCACCGTGCGGACCAGCCCCCAGCGCCGCGCGAACCCCGCCGCGGACAGCGTCGAGACGGCGGTCGCGGCGTTGATCACGGCGAAGAGGACGCCGATCTGGCCCGGCCCAACCCCATAGCGGCGGAAGAACCAGTAGGTCACGAACGGCCCGAACATCCCGACCGCCAGCCCGTTGACGCTGTTGGTCGCCCACAGCCTGGCCAGCAGCGGCATGGAGCGTCGGGGCAGGCGCGGACGCCGTCCAGGGTCGCCGACGGACGCCGGTCGCGCCGGCTCCCGGAGGAGGAGGGCCAGCAGGCCCGCCCCGGCAGCCAGCGCCGCCGTGGCGAGGAACGGGATCCTGTACGCGGCCGTCACCGCGGCGCTGCCGGCGGGTGCGTTGCCGACCAGGAGCGCGAGCGGACCGCCCACCAGGGCTCCCACGCTTGAGGCGAAGGCCAGGCGCCCGAACGCGACGTTGCGCCGCGTCGGCGGCACGATGTCGGTCACCATCGCCTGCTCGGCAGGCCCGTACGGTCCCACCGCGCCGGCACCGGCGCCAGCCCCCCTCCCGAAGCTGCCGATGGCGGCCGCCGCGAAGAGGATGCCCGTCTCGCGGGTCGTGGCAAAGACGACGCCGGCCACGGCGGCGAGGAGCGGCACCACGACCAGGAAGGGTTTGCGCCCGATCCGGTCGGACACGAGCCCGATGGAGGTGGACAGGATCGCGGTGGCGATGGCCACGACCAGGGCGAGCTCGCCCAGCTGCAGCGCGCTGAAGCCGATCAGCGCGAGATAGACGGGCGTCACCACGCCGGCGAGGGCGCGAGACGCGCTCATCAGCAGTCTCGCGGCGATGATGATGGTCACGTTGCGACGCCCGGCGGGGTCTGCGTGGTCGGCTCCGCGGGGGTTCGGATGGAGGCGATCCGGGGCTGCCCTGCCCTCGCTCACGCCGGCTGCATCCGGCCTTCGGCACTCACGGCCCCATTGTCGCCCGCGTGGCGCGGTTCGTCCCGGAAGGGTCCGCGTGCTCGCTGACAGGAGGATGGCGACGCGTTCGGCGGTCACACGCCCGCCACCCGGACAGTGCACGAAGCGGCGATCCCGTGTAGGATGCCCCGGCCCCGAGCGGGCGGCCTGCATGCGCCGTGGCTCCGGGGCTTCGAGCCGGACCGGCCAGGGGAACAGCGCCGCATGCGTGGCGCTCGGGGCACGCTTCCTCGCCGGATCGCTCGCGGGTCGACACGATGTGCGCCCGCGCCACCCGGCTCGGCACCGCGGCCGCGCTCACCCGCGCGCGGCAGGTGCCCGCTGAGGAGAAACGATCACGCGACAACAGCGGACCCGTCCGTTGCGCCTGCCTGTCCCCTGGATCGGCCGCAACGGCGAGGCCGAGGGGGCGCCCACGATCTCCCGCTCCGCGCGGAAGCTCGCAGCGGCGGCCGCCCTGGCACTCCTGTTCGTGACGCCCGCACCGGCTCACTCCACCGCACAGGGAGAATCCGAGCGTGCGGGGCGCCTGTCCACCTCACCGGCGACGCCGTCGTCGTCGGACGATCGCGGGCCGGCGGGATCGCCGACACCGCCGACGATGCCGCCATGGCTGCCCGTCGGAGCAACCGCATCCGGGTCGGGTGCGGGAC
This sequence comes from Chloroflexota bacterium, assembly GCA_021788175.1. Taxonomy (GTDB): domain Bacteria; phylum Chloroflexota; class Limnocylindria; order Limnocylindrales; family CSP1-4; genus JAJYNJ01. The sequence goes on along the minus strand of JAJYKX010000059.1, from coordinate 830 downwards.
CCGAGGACATCGTGCTCGCCGCCCTCCACGCCTCCTCCGACCCGTTCGGGGGCGGATCCAGCCCGGCCGGCACGAGCGGGTCGGGGTCGGTCGGGGAGGGGGGCGCTGCGACGGTCGGCGTGCGCTCGACGTCCACATCGGCAGCGGCCGTGCCCGCGAGCTCGCGTGCCGCCCGATCGACGGCCGTACCACGCGCCAGGTCCGCGACCCGCGCGGCAACCGCGCATCCGTCCTCGGCTACCGGGATCCGGCGCCTCGTCGGGACCATCCGGACCGTGCCCGGCATGCCGTCGCCCGAAGTCGGACAGGCATCGACGTACGGACCCGGGTACGCGGGGCTGATCGCCGTGCCGCGTCGCGGCCGATGGCTGGTCCAGATCGTCTGGCACGGTCGGTACGTGATCCGGGCGACCAACGACTACGGCCCGGACCGCCGGCTCTTCCCGAACCGGGTGATCGACCTCGACGTGGCCACGTTCCAGGCGCTGTCCGGCCAGAGCTGGACGCGCGGCATCCTGCGGTCCGTGACGGTGGTCTACCTGCGCTACCTGGGGGCGTGATCCCGGGCGCCGTCAGCCGCGCGCGGCCCGTCCCGACGCTGCCGGGGAAGGGGAAGGCGGCCACGTGCCGGGAAGGCGGCCACGTGCCGGGGACGCGGCTACGTGCCCCGGATGATGCCCGCCAGCTCGATGCGCCACCCGCGGTGCCGCCCCGCCCCGCCGCGCGCCTGCGCCACTCGTTCGCTGCCCCGGACGGCCGCGCCCGGCGCCTCCGTGGCGCCCGGCGGCCCGCCCTTGTTGCCGTGCCCCTTCCCGGGCGGCGCCGCGGCA
>JAJYKX010000260.1 GCA_021788175.1 Chloroflexota bacterium | reverse complement strand
GGCGCGAACCCGGTGCTGATCGCCCGCGCCGCATGGCCCCTCGCACTCGAGACCGCCGGTGACCGCGGCCTGGGTCCGGTGCTGCACGCGCACCCGGGGCTGGTCCGCGAGGTGGCGGTTCCAGGGGCGAACCCCGACGTCGACACCCCGGGCGATCTCGCGGCGCTCGAGCGGGCCGAGCGCGTGCGCGCGAACCGCGAGCAGGTGGACCGGTTTGACACGCCGCTGTTGCAGCGGCCGCGTGGCCCGTCGCGTCCGCGTCGTTGACCGATTTTGACTGCGCAACTACCATCCCGCCCATCGTTCCTCCGCCTCGGGCGCTGGACGCGCGTCCCCCGTAAGCGCTGGAGGCCACCCGGGCGCTCGAACGAGCTGCTTGGCGATCGCGCCCGCACGGCTCGCGGGCGGCTTCCCTGCCGGCGCTCGTGCCGGCAACGGGGTAAGGAGGGGCGCCTCGGCGATGATCCCAGCGCAGTTCGACTACGTGCGGCCGTCGGACCTGCCCGACGCGCTCCGGATCCTGAAGGAGCGCGAGGGCGAGGCGAAGGTCCTCTCGGGCGGCTACAGCCTCATCCCGCTGCTGAAGCTCCGGCTGGCGCAGCCCGGGCTCCTCGTCGACATCCGGGACGTCTCCGGCCTCGACGGGATCGTCGAGACGGCCGGCGAGCTGGTCGTGGGGGGGCGGGCCACCCATCGGCAGATCCAGCTCGACCCGGTCGTCGCCGCCCGGTATCCGCTCCTGCGCGACGCGGCCGGCGGCATCGGCGACCCCCAGGTGCGCAACTGGGGGACCATCGGCGGTTCCTGCGCGCACGCCGATCCCTCGGCCGACTGGCCGGCGGTCCTCATCGCGTCCCGTGCCACCATCGTCTGTCGCAGCGCCGACGGCCGGCGGACCGTCCCGGCCCGCGAGTTCTTCCTCGACACGTTCGTGACGGCGATCGAGCCGACCGAGATCCTCACCGAGGTGCGGATCCCGCGGCCGGCGGACCGCAGCGGCGGGGCATACGAGAAGATCGAGCGCAAGGCCGGCGACTTCGCCACCGCGGCGTCGGCGGTGCAGCTCCGGCTCGGACCGGACGGGCGCATCGCCGAGGTCGGGATCGGGCTGACCGCCGTGGCGGAGACCGCCTTCGCGGCGACCGAGGCCGAGCGCGTCCTGGCCGGCAACGCACCCTCGGAGGCGCTCTTCCGGCAGGCCGGGGAGGCCGCCGCGGCCCAGAGCCGCCCGTCCGCGGACGGGCACGGGCCGGCGGAGTACAAGCGGGCGATGGCGGCGGAGATGACCGTGCGGGCGCTGCGGCGCGCCACGGCCCGCGCCCTCGGCCAGGCGTAGCGGGGGATCGAGACCGTGACCACCCAGCATGTCTCCGTGACCGTCAACGGCACCCGGCACGAGGCCGACGTGGAGCCGCGGCTGCTCCTGGTCCACCTGCTCCGCGACGTCCTCGGGCTCACCGGCACCCACATCGGCTGCGACACCAGCCACTGCGGCGCCTGCACCGTGCTCGTGGACGGGACGAGCGCCAAGAGTTGCACGCTGCTCGCCGTGCAGGCGAACGGCGCCCAGATCACCACCATCGAGGGGATGGAACAGGCGGGCAAGCTGCACCCGCTGCAGCAGGCGTTCTGGGACCAGCACGGGCTCCAGTGCGGCTTCTGCACGCCGGGGATGATCGTCGAGTCGAGCTGGCTGCTCTCCCAGAACCCCGACCCGACCGAGCAGGAGATCCGCGAGGGGATCAGCGGCAACCTCTGCCGCTGCACCGGGTACGTGAACATCGTCAAGGCCATCCAGCAGGCGGCGGCCGAGCTGCGGGCGGCCCCGGAAGCGCCGGCCGGGTCGGCCGGCGTGGCGGCGAGGTAGCGGCGAGATGAGCGACACCTATCACGCGCAGCCACCCACCACGACCCCCGAAGTCGGGGGCATGGGGCACTCCCTCAAGCGCCGGGAGGACCCCCGCTTCATCCGGGGCAAGGGCGAGTACATCGACGACGTGGTGCTCCCCGGGATGCTCTGGATGGACATCGTCCGGAGCCCCTACGCGCACGCGACGATCCGTGGCATCGACGCCTCCGAGGCGCTGAAGGTGCCGGGCGTCCTGGCCGTGATCACCGGCAAGGACCTCGAGGCGGCCGGGCTCCACTGGATGCCGACCCTCGCCGGCGACAGGCAGATGGTGCTGCCGGTCGACACCGTGATGTACCAGGCCCAGGAGGTGGCGGCGGTGGTCGCCAGCTCCCGGTACGCCGCCGCGGACGGCGTCGCCGCCGTGCTGGTCGACTACGACCCGCTGCCGGTCGTGGTGGACCCGTTCAAGGCGCTCGAGCCGGGCGCCCCGGTGCTCCGCCCGGACCGCGGTCCCGACAAGCAGACCAACCGCATCTGGCACTGGGAATCCGGCGACAGGGCCGCCGCCGACCGCGCCCTGGCCGGCTCGGACGTGGTGATCGACCAGGACCTGTACATCCCGCGCATCCACGTCGCCTCGATCGAGACCTGCGGCTGCATCGCCGACTGGGATCCCGTGCGCGAGCACCTGACCGTGCACATGACCACCCAGGCCCCCCACGCGATCCGCACCGTGTTCAGCCTGGTGTCCAAGATCCCCGAGCACAAGATCCGCATCAAGACGCACGACATCGGCGGCGGCTTCGGGGGCAAGGTGCCGGTCTATCCCGGGTACGTCCTCGCGGTCGTCGCGAGCCTCACCACCGGGCACCCGGTCAAGTGGATCGAGGACCGCTCGGAGAACCTGCAGGCCGACTCGTTCGCGCGCGACTACCACGTGCACTGCGAGCTGGGCGCGACGAAGGACGGGAAGCTCACCGGCCTGCGAGTGAAGACGATCGCGGACCACGGCTACACCGATGCCGCCGCGGACCCCTCCCGGTTCCCGGCCGGACTCTTCAACGTGATCACCGGCTCCTACGACCTGCCCGCGGCGTTCGTCGAGGTGGACGGCGTCTACACCAACAAGCCGCCGGGAGGCGTGGCCTACCGCTGCTCGTTCCGGGTCACGGAGGCCGTCC
>JAJYKX010000058.1 GCA_021788175.1 Chloroflexota bacterium | reverse complement strand
GGATACTGGAGCTCTTCCGGGCGGCGGGCCCCGGCTGATCTGGATCGGCGGCGGCCGCCCGGCTGCTGCTGCCCGTCCACCGGGCGGGCATTCGTGGTGCCGTCGGGCGTCAGTCGGGCCGCAGGGCAGTACCCGGCCTGCCGGAGTCCGTCGTGCGCCGGGCGTCAGCCGGGCAGGGTGGCGTCCACGCTGATCACGCGCGGATCGGTCAGCACGTGGACCAGGGCGACGCCGGGATGTCGCATGGCCGCCGCCACCGCATCGCCGACCTCGCCGTCGTGCACGGCGCGGAACGCCCGGGCGCCGCAGGCCTCCGCGACCGCCCCGAAGTCGATGGCGCCCAGGTCGGTGGCCGCCACCCGGCGCGGGTACGCGCGCTCCTGGTGCATCCGGATCGTGCCGTACATGGCGTTGTCGAAGACCACGACGGCGAGCCGCAGGTCCTCGCGCACGGCCGTCTCCAGCTCCGCCATGAGCATCGCGAACCCCCCATCGCCCGCCAGCGCCACCACCGGGCGCGGCCTGCCCTGCAGCTCCCTCGCGGCGATCCCGGCGCCGATCGCTGCCGGCAGCCCGTAGCCCATGGCGCCCGACGTCGGTCCCAGGAACCGGCCCCCGGGCGGCACCGGGAGGTAGCGGGCCGCCCAACCGGCGAAGTTGCCGGCGTCGGTGGTGACGATGGCGTCCTCCGGGAGGTACCGCCGGAGCGCCGCCACGACCGTCGCCGGGTGCGCCCGTCCCCCGGCGCCGCGCGGTCCCGGGTCGGGCAGCTCCACCGCGGCGAGGTACGCCGCGCGGTCACGGGCGAGATCCGCGGCACGCCGGGCCGCGAGGGAAGCGGGCGGACGCAGCGCTCCCGGTCCCCGGCCGCTCGCGCCCGGGCCCGCCTCGCCGAGCAGCGCGAGCGCCACGCGCAGGAACGCGCGCGCGTCGGCGCGCACCGTGAGGGCGGGCGCCGGCCTGTCGCCGCGGAAGCCGGGCTCGACGTCGACGTGGACCAGGCGGGTGGCCGGCGCCGGGACCGCGTACTCGAAGGACGCGACCTCGGAGAGCCGGGTGCCGAGCGCGAGGATGACGTCCGCCTCGAGCAGGCGCGGCCGGACCGTGCGCGCCGCCGACAGGCCGGTCGCGCCCAGGTACCGCGGCGAGTCGTTGGGGAAGACGTCGGGTCGCCGCCAGGCGGCGATCACCGCGAGCTCGGCCGCCTCGGCGAACGCGCGCAGCTCGGCCGTCGCGCCGCTCCGCAGCACCCCGCCGCCGGCGACCAGCACCGGCCTCCGGGCGGATGCGAGCAGGCGGAGCGCCTCGCGCACCTCGCCGACCGTGGGCTCGGGGGGCGCGGGCGCCGCGGCCACCGTGCCCGGCTCGCCGGGACCCGTCGGCCACGGTGCATCGACCGGCGCGCGCAGCACGTCCTCGGGCACCGCCACGAGGACGGGACCCGGACGTCCGCTGCGTGCCAGCAACGCGAGGCGCTCCACCTCCCCGGCGGCGCCGGCCGGCTCGTCGAGTTCGGCGGCACCCTTGCACAGCGCGCCGAAGGTGGCCGCCAGGTCCGTCTCCTGGAACGCCTCGCGCCCCCGGAAGGCGCGCGGCACCTGCCCCGAGATCGCCACCAGCGGCGCGGAGTCCTGCATCGCGGTGTGGAGGGCGATCGACAGGTTCGCGGTCCCGACGGCGCGCGTGGCCAGGCAGACCGCCGGTCGCCCGGTCAGCTGCGCATACGCCTCCGCCATGAACCCCGCGCCGGCCTCGTGCCGCGTGGTCACCAGCCGGATCGACGAGTCGCGCAGCGCGTCCAGCAGCTCCAGGAAGCTCTCCCCCGGGACGGTGAACGCGTGCCGGATCCCCGCGCGCTCGAGCGCCGTGACGACCGCGCGGCCCGCCGTGACCTGGCTCATGGGCCGGGATGGTAGCGCCACGCCCGGCAGGAACGGCGGGCCGCGTGTAGCGTGTGCCCGTACCGGCCCTCGGCCGGCGGCCATCCCTGGTCCACGGCGGGTGAACGTTGCGCGCTCGGATCATCGACAACCCCTGGTCCTTCCGCGGCCCTTATCCGATCCACCGTGTGCTCCCCGTCCTCGAGCGCGCCGGCTGGACCGTGGACGTGGCGCATCGCGACCGCCAGACCAGCGTCCGCCGGCAGGTGGAGGAGGCGCTCGACCTCGGGGCCGAGGTGCTGGTGGGGGCCGGAGGCGACGGCACCCTGCGCGACGTGGCGGACGTCCTGGTCGGCCACCGGGCCCAGCTCGGCGTGCTGCCGGGCGGCACCGCCAACCTGTGGGCGCACGAGCTGGGCGTGGCGCGCCCGCCCGAGGAAGCCGCGGCCGCGCTCGTGGACGCCGACGTCCGCGGCATGGACATGGGGCGGCTGGTCCACCCCGACGGGCGCTACCTGCGCTTCCTGCTCATGGCGGGGATCGGGATCGATGGCCTGATGCTCGACCACACCGACCCGCGCCTGAAGGCCAGGCTGGGTCCCGGCGGGATCGCCGTGGGCGTCGTCCGCGCGATCCCGGACTTCCGGTCGTTTCCCGTCGAGATCTCGGTGGACGGGCGGGACGCCTGGGAGGGGCGTGTCATCCAGGTGATCGTCGGGAACTCGCGCCTCTACGCGAACGTGGTGCACGCGACGCCGGACGCCCGCGTCGACGACGGGCTCCTGGATGTCACCGTGGTGCCCGCGGACGATCTGGAGGTGGCGATCCGGCTCGGCTGGTCCCTCGCCCTGCGGCGACGGCCGGGCGGCGAGGTGCCCCGCTTCCGGGGGCGGGAGATCGCGATCCGCACCCCGGTGGTCCCCCCGGTGGAGGTCGACGGCAGCGCGGTCCGGAGCAGCTCCCTCCGGGGCGCCGATGGGCGCCCCTTCCGGATCCTGGTCGAGCCCCGCATCCTCGACGTGCGGGTGCCCCGGCGCTACACGGGCGACCTCTTCGACCCGGCCGGCTGACGGCGCCGGGCCGCCCCGCCCGTTCCACCCGGCCGGCTCACGCGGCCCCGCTCGGCCGGCCAGTGCCCGTGTCCCCGGCTCCGGCCGCCTCGCGCCGTCACGGGAGCCGCCAGCGCGGGACGCGGTCCAGCAGGTGCGGGGCGCGCAGCCTCGCGACCAGGGCCTCGAACGGTCCGCGCGGCACGCCCGACCAGGCCAGGTCATCCAGGCTCTCCGCGAGCGGCACGTCGAGCCGGAGCGTGGCCAGCTCCCGGTAGAGCCGGGCCTCCTCCCGTCCGTCGCGGAGGGCGGCCGCGAGGCGCCCGGGGTTGCGCACCGTCACGTCCCAGTCCTCCATCCGTTCCGGGATTGCCTCGAGATGCCCGTAGCGGCGCAGCACCGTCGACGCCGAACGTTCCCCCCACCCGCGCAGGCCGGGGAACCCGTCGGCGGCGTCGCCCACCAGGGCCAGCCAGTCGGGGATGCTCCCGGGCTCCACCCCGAAGCGCGCCCGCACCGCGTCCGCGTCGACCAGGCGCTCGCGACGCCGGTCCCAGGCGACCACCCGCCCGTCGGCACGCACGCACTGCGCGAGGTCCTTGTCCGGCGAGAGGATCACCACCCGCTCGATCCCCGGCGCGTCGGCCCAGCGCGCCGCCGCCGTCGCCAGGGCGTCGTCCGCCTCGAACTCGGCCATCGGCCAGACCACGAGGCCCGTCGCCCGGAGCGCGTCCTCGGCGGACCCGAACTGCGCCAGGAGTTCCGGCGGCATCCCCGCCTCGGTCTTGTATCCGGCGTATCGCTCGTTGCGCCACGACCGGATCACGTGGTCGGTCGCACAGGCGAGGTGCGTGACCTCGGGCTGGCGCAGCAGCCGCAGCACGCTCTCGACGAGTCCGATGGTGGCGCCGGCCTCGCGTCCGTCCGCGTCGGTGGCCGGCGGGCGGCCGAAGTGGGCCCGGAAGAGCTCGTAGGTGGCGTCGAGCAGGTGGAGCTGCATCGACCGACGGTACCATCGACGCCGCTCGGCATCCCGTGGGCGGCCGGTCCCGCCGCGGGCGCGGCCGGGGCATGTCGGGCGTCTTCCGGGCCCATCGGCCCCCGGACCCCGCCCGCTTCGGCATGCGCGACAGTTGACCCTTCGGTCCACCATGGAGCGCTATGACTGCCGGTAGCCCACCCGGGTCGATCGTCGATGCCCACGCCCAGCCCGCCGCCCAGGTCGCAGCTGCCCTCGCCGTGGATCCCGCGGCCGGCCTCGACAGCGGGATCGCCGAGCAGCGCTTCCTGCTCTCCGGCCCCAACGAGCTCGAGGAGGTCAGGCGCCCCTCGCTGATCCACATCGTCTGGGACAGCTTCACGGAGCCCTTCATCCTCCTCCTGTTCGTGGCCGGGGCCCTCGCCGTCGCCCTGGGGGAGGTGCGGGACGGCCTCTTCGTGCTCCTGATGATCGGCCCGATGGTCGGCGCCGACGTCGTCACCGAGTACCGCGCGGAGCGCGCGCTCGAGGCGCTCCGCGATGCCGCCGCGCCCATGGCGCGGGTCCGGCGCGACTCGACCGTCGCGGAGATCCCGGCGGCGCGGCTGGTCCCGGGTGACGTGGTGCTGCTCCGCGTGGGAGACGTGTCCCCGGCCGACCTGCGCCTCTTCCGGACCGAGGGTCTCGCCTTCGACCGGAGCGCCCTCACCGGCGAATCGCTTCCCGAGCCGGGCCGCGACGCGCCCGACCCCGCGGATGCCCCGCTGGCGGAGCGCCACGCCGTGGCGTTCGCCGGGACCAGCGTGGTGGCCGGTCGCGGCGAGGGGATCGTGGTCGCCACGGGGCTGCGCACCGAGTTCGGCCGCATCTCCACCTCGCTGGCGACGCAGTCGCGCCGCCGCTCGCCGCTGCAGCGGGAGCTGGACCGCCTGGTCCGGATCCTCCTCGCGGTCGCCGTGGGCCTGATCTCCATCACGACCGGCCTGGGGTTCCTCCGCGGCAACCCCGCGACGGCCAACCTCATGGCGGGCATCTCGGCGGCCATCGCCTCCATCCCGGAGGAGCCGCCCATCCTCTTCGCCGTGATCCTGGGCCTGGGCGCCTACCGCCTGCTGCGGCGCGGCGTGCTGGTGCGGCGCCTGAACGCGCAGGAGACCCTGGGCGCGATCGACCTGATCCTCACCGACAAGACCGGCACGCTGACCCAGAACCGCCTCGCCCTGACGGCGCTGCGCACGCCCGAGGGGGAGATCCCGGACCCGGACCGGCGGCGCACGCTGCTGACCGCCGCGCTGCGGGCCGAGGAGGACGCGTGGAGCGTGGGGACCGGGGCGCGGCCCGGGTCCTTCACCCGCTCGCTCACCTCCGCGCTCAAGGATGCAGGGGGCGATCCGGAGCTCGATCCCGCGGAGCTGATCGGTGCCGAGCCGGTGAGCGACGATCGCCCGTATTCGCGCACCCGTTCCGTCCGCCAGGGCGTCGTGGAAGAGCTCGTCATCGGGGCACCCGAGGCCGTCCTCGCCTTCGCCGACGGGCTCGCCCCGGCCGAGCACGACGCCTGGCACGAGCTGGTGCGGCGCGACGCCGATGCCGGGGAGCGGCTGCTGCTCCTCGCCGGCCGGGCGGACAACGACCCGTGGAAGCCCCTCGCCCTCGTGGGGTTCGCGGATCGCCTGCGCGACGGGATCCCGGACTCCATGCACCTGGCCTCCAGCGCCGGCATCCAGACCATCATCGTCACCGGCGATCATCCGCTGACGGCGGCGGCGATCGCCCGCGACGCCGGGATGCGGGGGGAGCGCGTGGTGACCGGCGCAGAACTCGCCACCTGGGACGACGGCCGGCTCCGCGCGGAGCTGCCCTCGATGGACATCGTGGCCCGCGCGGCACCGGAGGACAAGCTGCGGCTGGTGGATGCGGCGCGCTCGACCGGGCGGACCGTGGCCGTCACCGGCGACGGCGTGAACGACTCGCCGGCGCTCCAGCACGCCGACGTCGCGGTGGCGATGGGGAGCGGGTCCGCCGTCGCCCGCGAGGCCTCGGACCTGATCCTGGGAGACGACTCGTTCGCGACCCTGATGTACGGCCTCCGCGAGGGACGCCGGATCGTGGCCAACGTCCAGAAGGGCCTCGTCTTCCTGGTTTCCACGCACGTCGCGATGCTCGGCTTCATCCTCATCGCAACGATCGCGGGCTACTCGCAGCCGCTGCTCCCGATCCAGATCCTCTGGCTCGAGGTCTTCATCGACATGCTCACCGTGGTGTCGTTCGAGATCGAGCGGGAGGAGCCGGACGCCATGCGGGTCCCGCCCCGGCCGCGGAACCACCCGCTGCTGGACGACACGCTGCTGGCCCGGATCGCGCTGGCCGGCGGCTTCAGCGCGGTGGCCGCGCTGGTGATCATGGAGGTGCACCCGGGTGGCTTCGAGCACGCCCGCTGGCTCGCCTACTCGGCACTGGTGGCCGGGCAGGCGGTGCGGGCCAACGCGAACCGGAGCCTCCGCCTGCCGGTCCTCGGGCTGCGGCCGAACCCGCTCCTCCTGGCCGGCGGCGTGGTCACGGTGGTGGTCCAGTTCCTGATCCCGTACGTCCCGCCGGTCGCCGACGCGTTCCGCGCCACGGTGCTCGACCTGTCGGACTGGGGGCTGGTGGCCGCGGTCGCCCTGCTGCCGGCGCTCGTCGCCGAGGTCGTGCGCGGGGTGCTCCGGCGTCGCTGGGTCGCCTGACACCCGGCGCAGCCGGGGCCATGTCGCCGGCAGGTCAGCCGGCGGCGACCACCGTCCCTGCACCGGCGGACACGGGCGGGCGATAGCCGCCCGCCTCGGCGGCCGCCAGCGCCGCGCCCACGATCCCGGCGGAGTTGAGCAGGCGCGCGACCTGGAGCGGACCCCGCGGCGTCAGGTACTGCAGGTACCGCCTGGTCTCCTTGCTCACGCCGCCGCCGAGGATCACCAGGTCCGGCGAGAAGTAGCGGTAGATCCGGTCGAGGTACTGGTCGAACTCGCGGGCCCAGGCCTTCCAGCCCAGCTTCCGGCGCTCGCGCGCCGCGCCGCTGACCAGGGTCTCGGCGTCGCGCCGGTGGAACTCCAGGTGGCCGAACTCCGTGTTCGGCACCAGCCGGTCGTCCACGAACAGGGCGCTGCCGATCCCCGTCCCGATGGTCAGCATCAGCACCACGCCGTGCTGGCCCACGCCCGCCCCGTACCGCATCTCCGCCAGGCCCGCGGCGTCGGCGTCGTTGATGATCACGACGGGCCGGTCGAGATGCTGCTCGAGGACGTCCTGGGCCCGCACCTTGAGCCAGCTGTCGTCGATGTTGGCGGCGGTCCTGAGCCAGCCGTCCTTGGCCACGCCGGGCAGGCCGGCCCCGGTCGGCATCCCCTTCGTGCGGTGCCCCGAGGCCTCGATCCCCTCGATCAGGCGCGCCACCGCCTCGGCCACCGCGTCCGGGGTGGACGGTGACGGGGTCTTCTCGCGCAGGCGCGCCGACACGAGTGACCCGGTCTCCAGGTCCACGACCGCCGCCTTGACACCGGTGCCGCCGACGTCGATCCCGACCCCGAAGGGGCGTCCCTCGGAGGCGACTGCCGGCCGCTCGCGCCCCGCGCCGTCCTCCGGCTCCGCCTCGTTCCCTGGCCGCGCCGTCTCGTCGTCCATCCCGGGGCGCTCCCTCGCGCTGTCGTGGTCCTCCGTCATCCCCGAAGTCTAGCGGTCCTGCGCCGGAGCCACGCACGGCCGGGATACGAAGCGACCCGGCCGGGATCCGGGCCGGGTCGCTTCGCGCGGATGGCGGGGGGTGTCAGGCCGCGCTGCTCCCGGCCGTCGCGCTGGCGGTCTGCGCCGCCGAGAGGAGCTCGAGGTCGATCTCGACGCGGACCTCGTCGCCCACGAGCCAGCCGCCCGCCTCGAGGCCCACGTTCCAGGTCAGGCCCCACTCCTTGCGGCTGATCCGGGTCTGCGCGGAGAAGCCGGCGCTCAGGCCGCCCTGCATGTTGCGGGCCGCGCCGAGGTACTCCACGTCGAGGGCCACCGGGCGCGTCTGGCCGTGGATCGTCAGGTCGCCATGCAGGCGGAACCGGTCCTCGCCGGTCCGCTCGACGCGGGTCGAGGCGAACTCGATGGTCGGGAAGGTGTCCGAATCCAGGAAGTCGGCGGACCGGAGGTGCGCGTCGCGCTGCTCCATGGAGGTGTCGATGCTGGCGGCCTGGATGCTGGCCCGCACCGTCCCCTGCTCGGGGCGCTCGGGATCGAACGCGACGTCGATCGCGAAGTCGCGGAACTTGCCGCGCACGTTGGACACCATCATGTGGCGTACCGAGAACTGCACGGAGGAATGGACGGGATCAAGCTGCCATGCGGCCATCTGGTGACGAGGCTCCTCTGTCGTGTCCGGTCGCTCGTGCGGCCGATGTGGTTGCGAGCGCAACTATAGCACTGGATCATTGCGGTGGCAACTACCTGTCCCCGGCGTGTATGATCGCGCCGGACAGCAGGGGGGTGGAGGCAGGATGGCCGGGCAGCACGCGGTGCAGGACGTGACGGCGAGGCGGGATCCCGTGGTGGCCGGGGAGCGCATCCTCGGGCCGGACGGCATGCGGGCGTGGCACGCCTTCCTGCAGGCCCATGTCGCCGTCATGCGCCAGCTGGAGGCCGAGCTCGTCGCCCGGGGCGGTGTCTCGCTCGCCCACTACGATGTGCTCGTCCAGCTCGCCGCGGCCGACGGCGGCCGCCTTCGCATGCACGAGCTGGCGGCCCGCGTCCTGCTCAGCCGCAGCGGGGTCACCCGGCTGGTGGACCGGCTGGAGGCGGATGGGCTGGTGCGACGCGCGACATGCCCCTCGGACGCCCGGGGATCCTTCGCGGTCCTGACCGAGGCGGGCGTGGCGCGCCTGGAGGCCGCGTCACCGGTCCACCTCGACGGCGTCCGTCGCCACTTCGCCGACCACTTCGACCAGGCGGAGCTCCGGGAGCTCGCGCGCCTGCTGGAGCGCCTGCCGGCGGATGGCACGGTGAGCGGCGCGCGGTCCGAGGGCGAGGCGCCCGGCCGGAGCGCCTGAGGGCCCGCCGGCCCGCCCGGCGCGCGCGTTCCGGCGACCGGGACGACGGCGCCATCCGGACATCGGCCGTACCATGCGCGCGAGATGTTCGATGCCTACGGCGACTTCAAGCGCCAGCTCCCCGACAGCGACCCTCAGGAAACCCTCGACTGGATCGATGCGCTCGACTCGGTCGTGCGCACCGCGGGCGCGGACCGCGCCCAGTTCATCCTCTACCGCCTGCTGAAGCGCGCACGGCAGCTGGACATCGGCCTGCCGCCGCTCACCCAGACCCGGTACATCAACACCATCTCGCCCGAGCAGGAACCGCCGTTCCCCGGCGATGAGGTGATGGAGCACCGCATCCGCCGCATGGTCCGCTGGAACGCGGTGGCGATGGTGCTGCGCGCCAACAACCTGACCGCGGGGATCGGCGGGCACCTGGCCACCTACGCCTCGGCGGCGACCCTGTACGAGGTGGGCTTCAACCACTTCTTCCGCGGCAAGGACGCGGAAGGGATGGGCGACCAGGTCTTCGTGCAGGGGCATGCCGCGCCGGGGATCTACGCGCGGGCGTTCCTCGAGGGCCGGCTGACGGTCGACCAGCTCGATCACTTCCGTCGGGAGGTCGTGCCGGGTGAGGGACTGAGCTCCTACCCGCACCCCCGCCTGATGCCCGACTTCTGGGAGTTCCCCACCGTCTCGATGGGGCTGGGCCCGCTGGCCGCGGTCTACCAGGCGCGCTTCAACCGCTACCTGGCGGCGCGCGGGATCAAGGACACGCGCCACAACCACGTCTGGGCCTTCCTCGGGGATGGCGAGATGGACGAGCCGGAGGCGATCGCCGCCCTGGGACTCGCCGGCCGGGACGGCCTGGACAACCTGACCTTCGTGGTCAACTGCAACCTGCAGCGCCTCGACGGGCCGGTGCGCGGGAACGGCAAGATCATCCAGGAGCTGGAGGGCCTCTTCCGCGGCGCGGGCTGGAACGTCATCAAGGTGATCTGGGGCCGCGAGTGGGACGAACTCCTCGCGCGCGACGTGGACGGCGTGCTGGTCCACCGGATGAACGAGACGCTGGACGGCGAGTTCCAGAAGTTCTCGGTGGAATCCGGCGCGTACATCCGCGAGCACTTCTTCGGCGGGGATCCGCGCCTCCAGGCGATGGTGGCGGACAGGACCGACGACGAGCTGCAGCGCCTGCGGCGCGGCGGGCACGACTACCGGAAGGTCTTCGCGGCCTACAGCGCCGCGCTGGCGCACCGGGGCGCGCCCACCGCGATCCTCGCCAAGACCGTGAAGGGCTGGACCCTGGGACCGGGCGTGGAGGCGCGCAACATCACGCACCAGGCGAAGAAGCTCTCGGAGGCCGAACTCCGGATCTTCCGGGACCGGCTCGAGCTGCCCATCCCGGACGCCCAGCTCAAGGAGGCGCCGTACTTCCATCCGGGACCCGACGCACCCGAGATCCGCTACCTGCTGGAACGGCGGCGGGCCCTCGGCGGCCCCCTTCCGCGCCGGGTGGTGGTGCCGAAGCCGGTCGACCTGCCCGGGGACGCCGTCTTTGCCGAGTTCCGCGACGGTTCCGGCGGCCAGGCGGTCTCGACCACCATGGCGTTCGCCAAGCTCCTGCGCAACCTGATCCGCGACCGTCACGCGGGGCGGCGCGTGGTGCCCATCGTGCCCGACGAGGCCCGCACCTTCGGCATGGATCCCCTCTTCAAGGAGGTCGGCATCTACGCGGCGCACGGCCAGCGCTACGAGCCGGTGGACTCCAACCTGGTCCTCTCGTACCGCGAGGCGACGGACGGGCAGGTGCTGGAGGAGGGGATCACCGAGGCCGGATCGAGCGCCTCGTTCCAGGCGGCGGCGACCAGCTACGCCACGCACGGCGAGCCCATGCTGCCCTTCTACATCTTCTACTCGATGTTCGGCTTCCAGCGGACCGGCGACCAGTTCTGGGCGCTCGGCGACATCCGCGGCCGCGGCTTCCTGGTGGGCGCCACGGCCGGCCGGACCACGCTGCACGGCGAGGGGCTGCAGCACGACGACGGGCACAGCCTCCTGCTCGCCTCGGTCTACCCCGCCATGCGCGCCTACGACCCGGCGTTCGCCTTCGAGACGGCCGAGATCGTCCGGGACGGCATCGCGCGGATGCTCGGCGGCGACGACACCAGCTGCTACCTCACCGTGTACAACGAGAACTACGTGATGCCCTCGATGCCCGACGGCGTCGCCGACGGGATCGTCCGCGGGCTCTACCGCTTCCGCGGGGCTCCTGACATCGAGGGGAACGTGCGGGCCCGCGCGACGCTCCTCGGGAGCGGCTCGATCATGCAGCAGGTGCTCCGCGCACAGGAGCTGCTGGCCGGGCGCTACGGCGTCGCGGCGGACGTCTGGAGCGCGACCTCGTACCAGCAGCTGCGCGCCGAGGCGCTGGAGGTGGAGCACTGGAACCGGCTCCACCCGGGCGAGCCGCGGCGGGTCCCGTACGTGACGGCGGCGCTCTCCGAGGCCGGGGCCGCGGGCCCCATCGTGGCCGCCAGCGACTACGTGACCGCGGTGCCGGACCAGGTCGCGCGGTGGATCCCGGGCACCTGGGTCTCGCTGGGCACCGACGGGTTCGGTCGGAGCGACACGCGCGAAGCGCTGCGCCGCTTCTTCGAGGTGGACGCCGAGCACATCGTGGTCGCGACGCTCGCCGCGCTCGCGGCCGGCGAGCGAATCGAGCGGGCCGTGGCGCAGGACGCGATCGGCGACCTGGGGCTCGACGCGGAGCACCCGTTCCCGCTGGTCTCCTAGCGGCGCAGATCGCGGTCGGAGGGGACGCCCCGGCGACCTGCCGGCTCAGCGCCCTGCGGCTTCGGGCGCGAGCGCCTCGGCGACCTTGCCCAGGAACCAGCGTGCCGTCCCGCGTGCCGCGATGTTGAGCAGCGCGCGGTCCAGGATCACCCCGATCTCGCCACCCGGGGGCGCGTAGTAGCCCTCGAGCGTCAGCTCGCCTGCCAGGACCGTCAGCGTCCCCACGAAGACCGGGAAGAGGGGCGCGAGGTTGGCCGACCGCCAGCTCACGTCGACCCGGAACCCGCCGGGGATCGACTCGACCGGCCCCAGGTCCACCAGGGCGGCCTTGCGCAGGACCATGTGGCGTGCCTGCTCGCGCATCGGGAGGACCAGGTCGCTCTCGAAGCGGCGCACGTCGGGCCGGTCGACCGGGCGATCCAGCGGCGTTCCGAGCCATTCCGCGCCGCCGTCGTCCAGGGACGCGCGCGCGCGCGCCGGGTCGCCCTCCCACGGCTGCACGAGCCGCAGGTGAACGGCGTGGTCGTCGGTGCGGGATTCGGGAGGCGGAACGGACATGGGTGCGCTCTGCGGTGCGGGACGCGGATCGGGTAATTCTCCGGTGGGCGGGCGGCCTGCCCAAGCTGCCGAATGGCCCCCTCGGGACACTCCACACGGAGACGGAGCCCTCCGGATGGGTAGGGTACCCCGCTCCGGCCCGGCAGGGCCGCCGGGAACGGCCGGGAACGGCTGGCCGGCCGGTCGACGGGTCGGCGGCGGCGTCGGACCGCCCGCGAGGGCGAGCGACCAGGGGCAGGTCACCAGTCACCTCGGACCGGTGCAATCGGCCCGTCGGGGTCGAGGCTTTGCAGCACGGCCTATTCGGGCACGGACGCTACTGATGCATAGGTGCGCATGACTTCATCCTCGCATCCATGGATGAGATCTGCGTGATGCAGGCCACGGTCCTGAAGACGCTCGCGAACCCCCGCCGCCTGGAGATCATCCATCGGCTGGCGGAGGGTCCCTGCGAGGTCGGCCGGCTCGCGGAGGAGCTCGGCGTGTCCCAGCCGAACGTCTCCCAGCACCTTGCCGTGATGCGGAGCGCAGGGATCGTCGAGGCGGAGCGGGATGGCCGCGAGGTGCATTACCGGCTCGCCGATCCGGAGATCATCCGGGCCTGCGACATCATGCACGCGGTGCTGATGCGCCGCCTCGCCCGGCTCGGGATGCTCTCGGGAACCACCCTCCAGCCCGCGGCGGCCGCCGAGCCGCTGCGGCTCCCAGAGCCCGTGTGAGGCATCGATGGACGACCCCCTCTCGATCGTGATCTTCTCCGGCTCCGACGACCGGCTCACCGCGGCCAGCGTCTTCGCCGCCGGCGCCGCGGCCCTCGGCCGCCCGGTCCGGATCCTGCTGCAGTACTGGGGGCTCGAGGCCTTCAGGGCGGACCGCGCCGGACGCGGCAGCGGCCTGTCGGAGGACGCCAGCGAGGCCGGCGCCGCCGCGCTCACCGCGGCCATCGCCTCCGGGCAGGTCAACTGGGCCGAGACCTTCCGCATGTCCAAGGAGCTGGGCGAGGTCGAGATCCACGCCTGTGCCCAGTCGATGGAGATCCTGAAGCTCCAGCCCGGCGACCTCGACCCCATCGTCGATGGAGTGGAGGGGATCGCCGGGTTCCTCGGGGCCGCGGGCAGCGGCCAGGTGCTCTTCGTCTGAGATCGGGATCCATGCACCGCGCCCACCGGCGCGGCCGCCCAGCACAAAGGAAGGGACGATGACCACGCTCGAGATCGCCGCGCGGGTCGACGCGAAGGGGCTGTCGTGCCCCATGCCGATCGTCAAGACGGCGCAGGCCATGAAGGGGCTCGCCTCCGGCCAGCTCCTGGAGGTGCTCGCCACGGACCCGGGTTCCACCAAGGACCTGGAGGCCTGGTCGAAGTCCACCGGCAACCCGCTGGTCGAGTCGTCGGTCGAGGGCGCCGTGTTCCGCTTCGTGCTCCAGAAGAAGTAGGAGACAGGCCATGACGCTGACGCTCGAACCGACGGCCGAGGCCCCCGCGCTCGTGTCGCAGCCGGCCGAGGCAGGTGCCCCGGAGGTCCAGCACCACGACATCCTGCTGATCAACTACAGCGGCGAGCTGGAGAAGGTCTGGGCGACCATGCTCCTCGCCTCCACCGCCGGCGCCATGGGGCTCCAGTGCAAGGTCTTCGTGACCTTCTGGGGCCTGCAGAACTTCGTGAAGGACTCGCGGCGCATCACGGGCAAGAACTGGATGCAGAAGATGATGTCCTTCATGCAGCGCCCGGGGATCAGCCACCGGAAGCTCTCCAAGATGAACTTCCTCGGCATGGGCCCCTGGATGATGGGGCAGCTCGCGAAGCAGCAGAAGAACGCCAGCCCCAGGGAGCTCCTGGAGATCGCCCAGTCCATGGGCGTCGAGTTCATTCCCTGCCAGATGACCATGGACATGTTCGGGCTCAATCCCGACGACCTCATCGAGGGGATGGCCGAGCCCGTCGGGGCCGCCACCGTGCTCGGGCTGATGTCCGAGGGCTGGTCGCCCCTGTTCATCTAGAGCGCGGCGGCCCCGGTCTGGGGCACGCGCCAGTTCTCGCTCACACCGCACGTACGCATGGAGGCACCCGCGATGCCTGACGACACCATCCCCGCAATCACGCGCACCATCGACGCCCGGGGAAGCTTCTGCCCGGGTCCCCTGATGGAACTCATCCGCGCTACCCGCGAGGCGCAGGCCGGCGACGTCATCGCGGTCCTGTCCGCCGATGGCGGCTCGCGCACGGATATCCCCAAGTGGGTTGAGAAGGCCGGTCACCGCATGGTTGGGGTGTTCAACCGGGACGGCTACGATCAGATCGTGGTCGAGACGCTTCACTGAGCCAGGGCGACTGATCCGCATGCAGCGCATCGTCATCCTCGGCGGCGGCGTGGGCGGAACCCTCACCGCCAACCTGCTGGCCCGCAAGCTCCGCGCGGACATCGCCCGTGGCTCGGTCGCTGTCGCGGTGGTGGACGCGACCGGCGATCACGTCTACCAGCCGGGCTTCATGTACATCGCCATGGGTGGTGAGCGAGAGCAGAGCCTGCATCGCGCGGAGCGCGGCCTGCTCGACCAGAACGTGGAGCTCGTGGTGGGCGAGATCACGCGGATCGATGAACCGCACCGGGCCGTGGAACTCGTCGATGGGACGCGCCTCATCTACGACTACCTCGTGCTGGCCACCGGGTCCCGCATCCTGCCTGAGGCCATCCCGCACTTCAGCGAGGAGGCCCACCACTTCTACACGCCGGAGGCGGCGCGCCGTCTCCGGCGCGCCCTGGACGCCTTCAGCGGCGGACGGATCGTCATCGGTATCGCCGGCATGCCCTACAAGTGCCCG
>JAJYKX010000057.1 GCA_021788175.1 Chloroflexota bacterium | reverse complement strand
GCGGGTCCTGCAGCGGCCGTGTGCACGAGGTGCACGTAAGCGACGGTGATGGTGCGCGCGGCCGTGCCCGCGCTCTGGGGACCCCCGCCGATGTGCCCCTGATGCACGCTCACGGATCCCGGCGGGCCGGTCGGGGCGGTCGTGCCTTACCGGAGGCTCCCGCGACCAGCGGCGGGGCGAGAGTGTGCGTGCCGCGCACAGCCACGGCCTCCCCGGCGGCGACGCCTGGATGGGTGCGTCGGCGGCGGTCGCTTGCGCGCATGTAGTGCACGCCAGCAGGTCTGCGGTCCGGCGGCGGTCGCTTGCGTGCACGTGGCGCACGCCGGCGGCCAGCACGCCGGCGGCCAGCACGCTGGCGGCCAGCAGGCCGGTGGCCAGCACGCCGGCGGCCAGCACGCCGGCGGCCAGCACGCCAGCAGGCCGGTGGCCGGGTCCCGGGTCCCGGGTGGGCGGTGTGCACGTGGCGCACGCAAGGAGGCCCACGCACGGGTCCGGGGCCGGCCGCGGGGTTCACGAGGTGCGCACACGGGAGCAGGCGGCGGGGGCTCGGGACGCGATCATCCGGCGCGCCCACGGCGCGCCCGGCAGGCGTCAGCGGCCGGCGGCCTCCCGCTCCTCGAGCAGACGCCGCTCGTGTTCCCGGCCCGCGGCGCGCCGCCGATCGTGCATCGAGAGGGTTCGCTTCCGCAGCCGGATGTTCGAGGGAGTCACCTCCACCAGTTCGTCCGCGGCGATGAACTCGATGGCCGACTCGAGGGTGAGTTCGCGCGGCGGCGTGAGCCGCAGCGTCTGCTCCTGGGTGGACGAGCGGATGTTGGTGAGGTGCTTCTCCTTCGTGGCGTTCACGTCCATGTCGCCCGGCCGGACGTTCTCGCCGACGACCATCCCCTCGTACACGTCGATCCCGGGCCCCACGAAGAGCTCGCTGCGCTCCTGCAGGTTGTGGAGTGCGTAGGTGCTGGTCACGCCAGGCCGGTCGGCCACCAGGACCCCGGTCGTGCGGTGGGCGACCTCGCCGGCCCACGGCCCGTAGCCCTCCCCGATCTGGTGCATCAGGGCCGTGCCCCGGGTCAGGGTCAGGAGCTGCCCGCGGAAGCCGATCAGCCCGCGCACCGGGAGGACGTATTCCATGCGGACCCGCCCGTCGGCGTCGGTCGTCATCTGCTCCAGGCGCGCCCGCCGGGAGGCGAGCGCCTCCGAGACCTCGCCGATGTACTCGGGCGGGATGTCCACCGTGATCCGCTCGTACGGCTCCTGCACCTCCCCGTCGACCTCGTGGAGGATCACCTCCGGCCGGGAGACCTGCAGCTCGTACCCCTCGCGGCGCATCGTCTCGATCAGGACCGCCAGCTGCAGCTCCCCGCGGCCGCGGACCTCGAACGCCTCTCCCGAGTCGGTGGGCAGGAACTCGATC
The DNA here is from genome assembly GCA_021788175.1 of Chloroflexota bacterium. Classification (GTDB taxonomy): domain Bacteria; phylum Chloroflexota; class Limnocylindria; order Limnocylindrales; family CSP1-4; genus JAJYNJ01. The sequence continues at coordinate 13,788 of JAJYKX010000057.1, read as the reverse complement.
GCCACGTTGCCGAGGACCTCCCGCTCGAGGCGCGTGCGGAGGTGCCGGCTGGTCAGGAAGCGTCCGTCGCGCCCGCCGAGGGGCGAGGTGTTCACGCCGAAGGTCATGCTGATGGTCGGGGCGTCCACCGAGAGGCGCGGCAGGGGCCGCGGGTCGAGCGGATCGGTGATCGTGTCGCCCACGGTGACATCCGGGATCCCGGCCACCGCGACGATCTCGCCGGGGCCGGCCTCCCGGACGTCGATCCGCTGGATCCCCTCGGCCGTCGTCAGGCTGGTCACGGTCCCCGCCAGGGTGACGGTGCGCCCGGGCTCGACCGACCCGGCCGTGGTGTCGTCCTCCTCGCGGACGATCGCGATCCGCTGCCCCATCCGGATGGTGCCGTTCCAGATCCGGCCCACCGCCATCCGACCCACGTAGTCGTTGGCGGTCAGGTTGGTGACCAGGAGCTGGAGCGGCTCCCCCTCCGTGAAGGTCGGCGGTGGGGTGACGCGGACCAGGAGGTCGAGCAGCGGCCGAAGATCGGTGCCCGGAACGGACGGGTCCAGAGTGGCGGTGCCGGCCTTCGCGTTGGAGTAGACGACGGGGAACTCGATCTGGTGCTCGTCTGCGCCGAGATCGATGAAGAGCTCGTAGACGGCGTCCAGGACCTCCGCGGGGCGGGCGTCGCCGCGGTCGATCTTGTTGAGGCAGACCACCACGGGCAGGTGCCGCGCCATGGCCTTCTGGAGCACGTACCGCGTCTGGGGGAGCGGTCCCTCCGAGGCATCCACCAGGAGCAGCACCGCGTCCACCATGAGCAGGCTTCGCTCCACCTCGCCGCCGAAGTCGGCGTGGCCGGGCGTGTCCACGATGTTCAGGTGGACTCCCTCGTACTCCACCGCGGTGTGCTTGGCCATGATCGTGATGCCCTTCTCGCGCTCCAGGTCGAGGGAGTCGAGCACCCGCTCGACCACCTCCTGGTTGGCGCGGAAGGCGCCGGTCTGCCGCAGCAGCCCGTCCACCAGCGTGGTCTTGCCATGATCGACGTGGGCGACGATCGCGACGTTCCGGACGTCCTCGCGGACGCGCACGGCCGAGCCCGGCGCGTGCGGCGCGGGCGATCCATCGGGCATGGTGGCACGGGGCTGGTCGGTCATGGGCACGCGCATTGTCGCACAGCCCCGGCCCGGCACAGCCCCGGCCCGGCACAGCACCGCCGCCGTCTCCGTCGCCACCGTCGACGGCGGAGCCGCTGCTACCATCCGCCACGTGACCGTCGCCGCCGTCGTCATCGCCCGGACTGCCGGCGACGCACTGCGCCCCGTGGGTGGCGTCTCCGCCGCCCGGCACGTCGCGGATGCGGCCTGGGCGGGCGGCGCGATGCCGATCGTGGTCGTCGCACCGGATCCCGACGGCGCCGTTGCCGCGTCGCTGGCCGGTTCCGCTGCCGACCTGGTCGCCCCGCCCGAGGGGCCAGCGCCCTCCCCCGGGGATCCGGCGTCCCGGCCCGCATCGCCGGCGGGGATCCCGGCGGCGGTACTCGACGCGTCCACCGGCGAGGGCCCGGGCCCGGTCGCCCGCGGCGTGCACGCGGCGGTCGATCGCGTGGGCGAGACGACCGCAGTCCTGGTGTGGCCGATGTCGATGGCCTGGGTGGACGCGGCGACCGTCACCGCGCTCCTGGAGGCGCACGCGAGCGCGCCGGACTCCGTGATCCGACCGACCTGGGAGGGTGTCGCCGGCTGGCCGACGCTGGTCCCGATCGCTCTCCTCGCCGACCCAGGCACCCTGGCCGGCGTACCGGACCCGGGGGCCCTGCTCGATGCCCTGGAGCGCCGCGGAGCCACCGTCCGGACGCTCGACCTCGGCGATCCCGGCGTGACCCTCTCCACCGACACGGCACGCGCGGATCTCCCCGCATATGCGGGGCCCGACCAGCCCGTCACCGGCCATCCGCCCGACTGGGGGGCGGACGTCGCCCGGGTCGCCCCGGAGCGATGACCGGCTCCGGCCGGATGCGCGCTCGGGGCGCGGTCGATCCCGTCGACGCCCCGCCGCAGCCCCGGCCCGCGACGATCGTCCGCGACGCCCGGATGGAGGACGCTGCCGCCATCGCGGCGATCTACACCCAGGGGATCGAGGACCGGACCGCCACGTTCGAGACCGAGCCGCGGACCGCGGAGCAGATGGCGGAGTATCTCGCGGAACGCTCCGGTCGGTACCCGGTCGTCGTCGCCGAGCGGGACGGCCGCGTGGTGGCATGGGCCGGCGCCTCGCAGTACCGGCCCCGACGCTGCTACGACGGTGTGGCCGAGTGTTCCGTCTACACCGCCCGGGATGCACGCGGCACCGGTGCCGGGCATGCCGCCCTGGCGGGCCTCATCGCGTCGTGCGAAGCCGCCGGGTTCTGGAAGCTCGTCTCCCGCATCTTCCCGGAGAACGTGCCGAGCCGGCGGCTCTGCGTGGGGCTCGGGTTCCGGGAAGTGGGCGTCTACCGCCGGCACGCCCGGCTGGACGGCCGCTGGCGGGACACCGTCATCGTGGAGCTCCTGATCGGCGACGCGCGCGACGACGCGTAGAGCGGCCGACGACGCGTAGAGCGGCCGACGACCCGTCCGCCGCGCTCAGGTCAGGCGAGTGGCGTCGCCTCGGCCTCCGGGACCGTGCCCCGCGCCACCGGGCGCACCGCCGGGCGCGCGGTGGCCACCGCCAGACCGAGGATCACCAGGGCCACGCCGCCGAGCTGGAAGACCGACGGCGATTCCCCGAGCAGGACGGCCGCCAGCATCACGGTGGCGATGGGCTGTGCCAGCAGGATCGAGGACGTGAGCGCGGCTGGGAGCCGCGGGAGCGAGGACGAGATCAGGAGGTAGCCGGCCACCTGCGAGGTGAGGGCGACCAGGAGGAGCCAGCCGTGCGCGGGCCACGACGGCACCGGGTCGAACTCTCCCAGGAGCGTCCCGAGCACGGCGCCCGTCGCGGCCGCGGTGGCGGTGGCGTCGAAGAGCACGGTGGCCGGCCGCGGCCCACCCACGTTGAGCTGACGCGTCAGGAGCAGGAAACCGCCGTAGGCAACCGCCGAGCCCGCGCCCATCAGGACGCCCAGCCGGGGGTCGGCCCCGTAGGCGTGCGCGCCCAGGATCCCCGAGATGAGACCCACTCCGGCGAGCATCACGGGGATCGCCACCAGGATCGATCGCGAGGGCCGCTCGCCGAGCAGCGCCCACGCCGCGGCCGCGACCACCACGACCTGGAGGTTGGCCGTGACCGTGGCGAGCCCGGCCCCCACCTGGAGGACCGCGTGCTGCCAGAGCAGGAGGTCCAGCGCGAAGAAGACGCCGGCCACCACCCCGATCGCGTGCGGCCGCCGGCCGAACGGTCCGAGGCGGCGGCGCTCCCCGAGCGCGATCAGCCCGAGGAACGGCAGCGCGTAGAGGCAGCGGAACACGGTCGCGGTGGCCGGCGTCGTCCCCGAGAACCGGAAGAAGATCCCGGAGAAGGCGATGCAGAGCGCACCCCCGAGCGCCGCGAGGCGCGCGTGGCGCGTCAGGGCACCCGCGACGCGTGCGAGACCGGCCGCGAGGTCGGCGGCTATGCGGCCCCTCCCCCTGCGGTGCCTCCCGGGCCGGTCCCGGTTGCCGCGCCGGCCGCCCCGGCGGCAGGAGCGGGACCGACGTAGCGCAGGCCCAGCTCCTCGTACTGCGCGGGATCCGGCGCGGACGGCGCGTCGAGCATGAGGTCGGTCCCCGACGAGGTCTTGGGGAAGGCCATCACCTCGCGGATGTTGGTCTGGTCGGCGAGCAGGGCGGCCCAGCGGTCGATCCCCAGCGCGATCCCGCCGTGCGGAGGCGCGCCGAAGTCGAACGCCTCGAGCATCCCCCCGAAGAGCCCGTGCATCCGCTCCTTCGAGTAGCCCTGCAGGGCGAAGCTCCGCTCCAGCAGCTCCCGCCGGTGGATGCGCACCGAGCCTCCGCCCAGCTCCCAGCCGTTCAGCGCGATGTCGTACTGCATCGCCCGGGCGCGACCGGCCGGGTCGTCGGGGGCGGGCCGGTACGGATCGCCGGAAGCGGTCACGAGCAGCGGCTCGTCCTCTGGCACCACCCCGGAGAACGGGTTGTGGGTGGCGTCCCAGCGGTGGTTGTCGGCGTCCCACTGGTACATCGGGAAGCGGTACACCCAGCAGTACGCCAGCACGGCGGGGTCCGCCAGCCCGAGCCGCTCGCCCAGCTCGCTGCGCAGCCGGCCGAGCACGTCGGCCGTCACCGCCGGGTCGTCCGCCACCACCAGCAGCAGGTCGCCGGGGCCGGCCGCGGCCGCCCGCAGCATGGCGCTGAGCCGCTCCTCGCCCAGGAACTTGGCCACGGGCGAGTGCACCGCGCCGTCCGCGTCGCTCGAGACGTGCACCAGGCCCCTCGCCCCGTACCGGCGGGCGAACGCCGTCAGCTCGTCGATCTCCCGGCGGGTCGCGCCGCCCATCCCGGGCGCCACGATCCCCTTGACCCGGCCCCCCACCTCGAGGACCTCGTCGAAGACGCGGAACCCGGTCCCCTCGCCGCCCGCGCGCAGCACGGGCGCCAGGTCCACGAGCTCCATCCCGAAGCGGATGTCCGGCTTGTCGGAGCCGAACCGCTCCATCGCCTCCTCGTACGTGAAGCGCGGGAACGGCACCGTCAGCAGCGGGCGTTCCGGCAGGACCGTGCGGCTCACCTCGATGGCCATCGCCTCGACGAAGTCCATCACCGTCTGCTCCTGCACGAAGCTCATCTCCAGGTCGAGCTGGGTGAACTCCGGCTGGCGGTCCCCGCGCAGGTCCTCGTCGCGGAAGCAGCGCGCGATCTGGAAGTAGCGGTCCATGCCGGCCACCATGAGCAGCTGCTTGAGCTGCTGGGGGCTCTGCGGCAGCGCGTAGACGGTGCCGGGCTGGAGCCGGCTCGGGACGATGAAGTCCCGCGCGCCCTCCGGCGTCGACTTGATCAGGATGGGCGTCTCGATCTCCACGAACCCGGCCCGGTGATGGGCGTCGCGGATGGCCCGCACCAGCGCGGAGCGCAGGAGGAGCCGGTCACGCATCGGCTCGCGGCGGATGTCCAGGTAGCGGTACCGGAGCCGGACCGCCTCGTCCACCGGGGCATCCGGCTCGTTGATGTAGAAGGGCGGCGTCTGCGCCTCGGAGAGGATCTCGACGCGGGTGGCCCGGACCTCGACGTCGCCCGTTTCGAGGCTGGGATTGTGCGTGCCGGGGAGGCGCTCCGTGACCTTCCCCTCCACGCTCACCACGAATTCGGGCCGGCTCCGACTCGCGGCCGCATGCGCCTCCGGCGCTTCGTCCCGATCGACGACGATCTGGGTGATGCCGTACCGGTCGCGCAGGTCGATGAAGATCAGGTGGCCCAGGTCGCGCCGTCGGTGGACCCAGCCGGCCATCCGCAGCTGCCTGCCGGCGTCGCCGGCCCGCAGCTCCCCGCACGTCACATCGCGGTACGGGGTCGCGAGGCTGAACGCGTTCCTGGGCTGGACTGGGGTGGCGTCACTCATACGGCGAGATGGTAGCCGAGCGTGCGCGCGCCCGGCCCGGCCGCGATCGCGGGGCGGCCCCCGGGGGCGTGGCTAGAAGTCGGCACTGCCCGGCGTGCGCGGGAACGGGATGACATCCCGAACGTTCGCCATGCCGGTGGCATAGGCGATCGATCGGTCGAACCCGAGCCCGAACCCCGCGTGCGGCACGGTGCCGTAGCGCCGGAGATCCCGGTACCACGAGTAGGAGGCCGGGTCGAGCCCGACCTCGACGATGCGCCGATCCAGCACGTCCAGGCGCTCCTCGCGCTGGCTGCCGCCGATGATCTCCCCGATGCCCGGGGCCAGGACGTCCATCGCCGCCACGGTCCGCTCGTCGTCGTTCAGCCGCATGTAGAACGCCTTGATCTCCTTGGGATAATCGGTCACCACGACCGGGCGATGGGCGTACTCCTCGCAGAGATAGCGTTCGTGCTCCGCCTGCAGCGCCACGCCCCAGGACACCGGGAACTCCCAGTCGCGTCCCGAACGCTCGAGCGCCGCGATCGCCTCGGAGTACGTCATGCGGGCGAAGCTCGACGTGACGAGACCCTCGAGCCGGCTGACGGCCTGCTTGTCGATCCGCTCGGCGAAGAACGCCATGTCGTCCGGCCGCTCGTCCAGGATCGCCCGGAAGCTGTACTTGAGCAGGTCCTCGGCCAGGTCGGCGTTGTCGTCGAGGTCGGCGAAGGCGATCTCCGGCTCCACCATCCAGAACTCGGCCAGGTGCCGGCTCGTGTTCGAATTCTCGGCGCGGAACGTGGGACCGAACGTGTAGACCCGCTCGAGGGCCAGGCAGTACGTCTCCACGTTGAGCTGGCCGGAGACGGTCAGGTACGCCGGCTTGCCGAAGAAGTCCTGCGCGAAGTCCACCGCGCCGCCCGCCGTCCGGGGGAGGTTGGCCAGGTCGAGCGTGGAGACGCGGAACAGCTCGCCGGCGCCCTCGGCGTCGCTGGTGGTCAGGATCGGCGTGTGGACCCAGTAGAAGCCGTGCTCGTCGAAGTAGCGATGGATCGCCAGCGCCAGGCTGTGACGGACCCGTGCAACGGCGCCGAACGTGTTGGTGCGGGCGCGCAGATGGGCGACCTCGCGAAGGTACTCGAACGTGTGGCGCTTGGGCGAGATCGGATACGTGTCGGGATCTTCGACCCAGCCGACGACGTCGACGGATTCCGCCTGCAGCTCCACGGCCTGGCCCGCCGCGGGAGACGCCGAGACCGTGCCGGTGATCGCCACCGCGCAGCCTGTTGTCAGGCGGAGCACGTCCGACTCGTAGTTGGGGAGCGACGCCGGCGCCACGACCTGGATGGCGTCGAAGCACGAACCGTCGTGCACGTGGAGGAACGAGAGGCCGGCCTTGGAGTCGCGCCGCGTGCGGATCCAGCCTTCCACCGTGGCCCGCGTCCCGGGCGCCACGTCTCCCCGCAGGATCTCGACGATTCGTGCCACCTGCGTCATGTCTGCCTCCCGGACGGGCAACCTGCCCGGAGCACGGCCATCAGCCGTGATGATGACTGGCTTCGGCCCGGCGCAGGTAGCGCTCCAGGTCGGCCAGCGGCTCGGTGCGCTGCGTCCCGGCCGGCAGGTCGCGCACCTGCACGTGCCCCTCGGCCATCTCGTCTCCCACGATCACGGCGAAGTGCGCGCCCTCGCGCGCCGCTCCCTCGAGCTGGCGGCCCAGGCGCCGACGGCCCAGGTCGGCGCGCACGGCGAGCCCTGCGGCCCGCAGCCTGGTGGCCAGCCGGAGTCGGCCGGCCGTGTCGTCCGGGTCGGCGCCGACGACGACGGCCAGCGTCCCCGCCGGCGCGCCTCCGTCGCGGTCCTGCTCCTGCAGCGCGAGCACCGTGCGATCGATTCCCAGCGCGAAGCCGATGCCCGGCGTGGCCTTCCCGCCGAGCAACTCGACCAGGCCGTCGTACCGGCCGCCGCCGCCGAGCGCCTGCTGCTGCCCCTCGGCACCCTCGCGGTAGTACTCGAACGCCGTCCGCGTGTAGTAGTCCAGGCCGCGTACGAGCGTGGGCTCCAGCCGGACCGGCACCTCGAGCACGGCCAGGTGCGCCTGCACCGCCGCGAAGTGCTCCGCGCATGCGGGGCAGAGGTGCTCGACAAGGCGCGGCGCCTGGGCGATCAGGACCTCCATCTCCGGGTCCTTCGAATCGAGCAGCCGCAGCGGGTTCGTCTCGAGCCGCTGGCGCTCGAGCGGCGGCAGCGCGGCCCGGTGGGCCGAGAAGTACTCCGCGAGGCGCTCCAGGTAGGCCGGCCGGCAGGCCGGATCCCCGATCGAGTTCAGGTGGACCTTGACTCCCTCGACCCCGGCCTCGCTGTAGAAGCGGTAGCCGAGCTCGATCAGCTCCGCGTCGATGGCCGGGCCGGGATCGCCGATCGCCTCGACATCCCACTGCCAGAACTGCCGGTAGCGGCCGGCCTGGGGTCGGTCGTAGCGGAACATCGGGCCGAGCAACGACAGCCGGACCGGCTGCGGCAGGGTCCGCATCCCGTGCTGCACGTACGCGCGCACGATCCCGGCGGTGGCCTCCGGGCGCAGCGCCCAGCTCTCCTGCTCCTCGCCGCGGCTCTGCAGCCGGAATAGCTCCTTCTCGACGACGTCGGTGTCGCTGCCGATGGCGCGCTCGAAGACGCCGCTCTGCTCGAAGAGGGGCGTCTCGATCGTCGGGTAGCCGTAGCGCCGGGCGAGGTCGCGCGCCACCGCTTCGACACGCTCCCAGGGGGCATGCAGGGCGGGAAGCAGATCGCGGGTGCCCCGGGGGGCACGAAAGAGAGGCATGGCGGGAAGTGTACCGGGCCCTGCGGCACGCCTCCCGGGCGCCGGAGCATGCCGCGGCAGACTCCACGCGGCGCTCCGAACGACGGATACTTCGCGTCACGATGATCGACGACCGCCGGGCGGATGCACCGCGCGCCGCGGCACCGCGCGAGGTACCGGGTCCTGGCTGTCCGCCGCGCCACCGCGTCCACGTCTGGCCCTGGCTGCGCCGGTCCGGCAGCCTGGTACTCCCCCACTGGCTGGCGATCACGATCGGGCGGGATATCTGGAGCTGGCGCCCGCTCGGCCCTGCCGAGCTTGCGCACGAACTGACGCACGTGCGGCAGTGGCGCGAGCACGGCGTGCTGTACGTGGTGCGCTATGCGGCGAGCTCCTGGGCTGCCTGGCGGCACGGCGGCCACTGGTACCGCGACAACGTCTTCGAGGTCGAGGCACGCGCGGGAGCGGCGACCTTCGCACGCGAGCTCGACGGCAGGGGCCCCGTGGAGACCCGCCTCCTGGCCGGTCGACGCGAGACCTGACGGCTGCCCGCCCTCAGGTCAGGGCGCGCTGGACCGAGAAGACGTCCTTGACCTGCTCCAGGCGGGAGAGGACGCGCGCCAGCTGCGCGACCGAGGAGACCTGCAGCGTGGCGCTGACGGTCGCGGTGTGGTCGGGGTGCGTCTCCACGTGGGCGGCCACGATGTTCACCTTCTGCTCGGCGACCACGTTGGTGATGTCCGAGAGCAGGCCCGTCCGGTCGTACGCGTCAAGACGGATGGCGATCGGATAGGTCCGCTCCGCCGCACCTTCCCACTCGACCTCGATCAGGCGCTCAACGTCCTTCTCGTGGAGGATCGTCACGCAGTCGCGCAGGTGCACCGTGACGCCCTTGCCACGGGTGATGAAGCCGATGATGGGATCGCCGGGGATGGGGTGGCAGCACGCGGCAAACCGGACCAGCAGGTCGCCGACGCCCTTGACCCGGACGCCTCCCGCCTGGGCGGCGGGCACCGGCGGGGCCACCTGTGGCAGCACCTGCTCGTTGGAGTCGTCCACGACCCCCATGCGGATGACCGCCTGCTGGGCGCTGACCGCACCGTACCCGACCGCGGCGAGGAAATCGTCCACCGTCGGGAACTTGTAGACCTCGGCCATCTCGGAGAGGATGTCGGTCCCGACGCGCTCGAGCGACGTGCGCGCCAGCCGCCGCAGCTCGCGATCCAGCGACTCGCGCCCGTGCGCGATGTTCTCCTCGCGCTCCTGGCGCTTGAACCACTGGCGGATCTTCTCCCGCGCGTGCGTGGTGCGGACGATGGAGAGCCAGTCGCGCGACGGGCCGTGCGCCGCCTTGGTGGTGACGATCTCCACGATGTCGCCGTTGCGGAGCTTGTAGTCCAGCGGCACCAGCCGGTTGTTCACCTTCGCGCCGATGCAGCGGTGCCCGATGTCGGTATGGATCCGGTACGCGAAATCGAGCGGCGTCGAGCCGGCCGGCAGGTCCTTGACCTCGCCCTTCGGCGTGAAGACGAAGACCTGGTCCTGGAAGACGTCGAGCTTGAGCCCCTCCACGAACTCCGTGGCGTCCGAGACCTCGCGCTGCCACTCCATGAGCTGGCGGATCCAGGCGAGCTTCGCGTCGTAGTCGCGGTCGGAGCGGGACCCTTCCTTGTAGCGCCAGTGCGCCGCGATCCCGACCTCCGCGATGCGGTGCATCTGGTGCGTCCGGATCTGGACCTCGAGCGGGTGCCCCTCGAGGGCGATCACCGCGGTGTGCAGGCTCTGGTACCCGTTCGCCTTGGGCATCGCGATGTAGTCGTCGAACTGCCCGGGGATCGGCCGCCAGAGGGAGTGCACCACGCCGAGCGCCGCGTAGCAGTCCTTGACCTCGTCCACCAGGACGCGGATCGCGTAGACGTCGTAGACCTCGTCGAAGTTGGCGGACTTGCGCTCCATCTTGCGGTGGATGCTGTACAGGTGCTTGGGACGGCCGGACAGCTCGGCCAGGATCCCGCTCGCCTCGAGCGCCTCGCCCAGGTCCGCCATCGCGCGCTCGACATACGTCTCCCGCGCGGCCCGGCGCGTCTCCAGCTGCTGTGCCAGCGAGCGGAAGGCGACCGGGTCGAGCACCTTGAAGGAGAGGTCCTCGAGCTCCCACTTCATCTGCCAGATCCCGAGCCGCTCCGCGAGCGGCGCGTAGATCTCCAGGGTCTGGCGGGCGATCCGCTGCTGCTTCTCCGGCGGCAGGCCGGCGATGGTCCGCATGTTGTGCAGCCGGTCGGCCAGCTTGATCAGGACGACCCGCACGTCCTCCGCCATGGCCAGGAACATCTTCCGGATGTTCTCGGCCTGCCGTTCCTCGTGGCTGTGGGCGCTGAACTTGGACAGCTTGGTGACGCCGTCCACCAGGCGCGCCACCTCCGGGCCGAACCGCTCCTCGACGTCGGCGAGGGAGTACTCGGTGTCCTCCGGCACGTCGTGGAGCAGTGCCGCCTGGATCGCCATGGGATCGAGGCCCAGCTCGGCGAGCGTCTGTGCGGCCTCGATCGGATGGGTCACGTACGGCTCACCGCTCGCCCGCCGCTGCGTGCCATGGGCTTCAACCGCGAACCGGTACGCGCGCTCGATGCCCGAGAGGTCCGCGGTGGGGTGGTGGGCGCGGACCTCCTCCACGAGGCGCTGTGCCAGCGCGTCCAGCTCCTCGGACGTCTCCGCCGGGCGCGTGGCGACCCGCGGCTCCACCGTGCCGCGGGAGGCGGGACGGGACGGGACGCGCGCGGGCTCGATCGACATGGTGACCCATCATACCGCCCGTCCGGGACCCGACCCGGGCCCGCTCACCGGACGCGGCGGGCGATCTGCCAGGCGGCACCGAGGAGGGGCCGGATCGCGAGGTCGTGCGCGCGGGCGAAGACGACACCGCGCGTCCCGAAGCCGCGCTTGAACTCGTAGAGGTTCCAGAGCGGGTGCCCCTCGTCGGCAGGCAGGCCGGGCGCCTCCTGCGTGTCGACGCCGCCCAGGTCGTACTGGGCGAACCCGTGGGCGGCCCCCCAGCGGAGGATCTCCCACTGGAGCAGGTGGTTCGCCCGGGTGCGCCGCAGGTCGGCGTCGTCGGGTGACCCGGCCAGGTGCGAGACGAGCCGGTTCCCGCAGTGCAGGAGGAGCACGCCGTTCTGGCGTCGGCCGCCGGCGCGGGCGAACCAGAGGCTGGCCAGGGACGCCTCCCCCAGGGCACGCCACTGGGCGAGCTGGTAGTCGCGGTCCCGCACGATGAAGCCCTCGCGCCGCCCGGTCGCCACGAACATCGCCCAGAACTCCGCCAGCGCCTCCTCGCGGCCGGCAGCGTCGGCCAGGTCGACCCGCTCGGCGGTGACGCCGGCCCGCCGCGCCTTGTTGACGTTCCGGGCCGTGCTGTCGCCGAGCAGGGCATGCTGCTCGTCCGCGGTCCCGCGGATCGGCACCAGCATGGCCGTGCGGGAGACCTGGATCTCCCTCGGCGACGGCCGGTACCCCGCCCCGGGGAAGGCCGCGGCGAGCTCGCCGTGCTCCTCCCAGGCGGGATCCACGGTGAGCACGGCGGCCCGCCGCGCCCGTGCCACCCGGCGCAGGCCGAGCAGCGCCGCTGCCGCCGACTCGCGGTCGCGCCGCAGCAGCACGGGGCCACGCGGGGCGTAGAGGTAGGTGAGCCGCCCCGCCGGACCCGGCAGCCGCGGGACGATCCGGCGCTCCTGCAGCGACGCGACCGCGCGCGGTTCGCCGTCCAGCTCGACGACCACGCGCAGGGGCCGCCATCCGAGACGCTCCTTGCTGGCGCCCCAGGCGTGGGACTGGAACGCCTCGCCGTCCGGCGAACGGGCGGCCAGCGCGTCCCACCGCCCCGGCTCCCACGCGGTGGCGTCGATCACGCGGACGCGGCCCGCAGTCGCGCCCCCGTCCGCGCCGCCGGCGGCCGTGTCCGGCGGGTCGGTCGGGTCCGGGGGCGTGGCGTCGCGGGCAGCACTGGTGGCGGGCACGGCGGCGATGATACGCGCGCGCTCGCGCGGCCCGGGATGGGGCGCCGCGCCCGCCGGGGTCCCCGTGGCGGCTCGCGCACCCGGGCGTCGCGTCAGCGCCCCAGCCGCTCCCGCAGGTCGCGGACGGCGTACCAGGCCGGCGACAGGACCATGTCGAACGTGCCGGGGTGGCGCAGCGGGGCCCCGCCGAACCCGCGCTTGAAGAGGCTGAATCCTGCCCAGGAAGCGTCGGCGACCCGGTCGCCCCGCTCCGCCACGCCCCACAGGTCGAGGCTCTCCCGGCCGTCCGCGGCCAGGGCCTCGATGGCCGCCCAGAGCGCCGCGTAGGGCCCGGCCGCGTGGCGCAGCTCGGGTTCCCGCAGCGATGCCGCGTAGAGGTAGAACGCGCGCGGCCCGGCGGTCAGCGCGAGGCAGCCGGCGATCTCCCGGCCGCCGTGCTCGGCGAGCACCAGGTACGCGTCGCCGCGCGGTCCGAACTCGCGCGCCATCGCCTCGAACGACTCCCGGGAGCGCACCCGGAACCCGGCGCGGGCTCCCGTGCCCGCCAGCAGCGTGGCGAACCGCCCGTATGCGGCGAGGTCCGCGCCCCGCACCACCCGCGCGGCGACGCCCTCGCGCGCGGCACGGCGGACCAGGTTTCGGGTGTCCTTCTCGAGACCGGCCAGCAGCGCGTCGCGTCCCGGGCGCAGGTCCAGGACGCGCGTGGTGCGGGCCTGCAGGTCGGCGCGCGCCGCGCGCAGGCCGAGTCCCCGCAGCATCCGCCCCAGCTCGTCGGCCTCGAGCTCCCGCGTGGCCCGCGGGTCGAGCTTCAGGAGGATCCCGCGCTCCGCCCGTCCCAGGGCGCGCAGGCCGTCGAGCAGCGCCCCGATCACGGCGGGACCGTCGGCGGCCCGGGCGTCCCACGCCGGACCGTGCGGCACGTAGAGCACCCGCCGCCCGGCCGCCGCGTCGCGGACCAGGGCCTGGGCGACGCCGCGGATCCGTCCCACGTCGTCGACCGCGACCAGGCGGGCGGGACGCTCAGCGCCCTCGGCCGCCACCTCGCCCCAGCCCCAGGCCTGCAGCGGGTCCGCCGCCGGCAGCGCCGCGACGAACGCGTCCCATGCCGCGCGATCGGCGGCCACCGCCGCGCGCACGGTGACCGCCCCGGGCCGGCCGCCGGCCGTGCGGGCGATCCGCTCCGTCACGACGCCGTGCCGTCGCGGGGCGGGATCGGCGCGGTGGTCGGAGCGGCGCCCCGCTCCGTCTCGAGCTCCGCCAGGATCCCGGCCGCCACGGCGCGCTCGTCCCAGGCGCGCGGCCCGTCCGCCATCTCGATGCTCGACTCGTGGCCCTTGCCGGCCAGGAGGACCACGTCGCCCGGCGCGGCCCGCTCCAGCGCGGCCCGGATCGCCGCTGCCCGGTCCGGGATGAGCAGCAGGTCCCGCCCGCGGATCCGGCCCGCCGCCGTGGCGCCCGCGGCGATCTCCTCCAGGA
>JAJYKX010000259.1 GCA_021788175.1 Chloroflexota bacterium | reverse complement strand
GCGCGGGACCTGCTGGCCCGCGAGCGGCCCGACGTGGTCCTGCTCGACCTGCGCCTGGCGGACGGGTCGGGGTTCGAGCTGGTGCTCGAGGCGCGCGAGCTCCCCGCCCCCCCTGCCTTCATCGTCGTGTCGAGCTTCGGCATGCCGCAGTACGTCGACGCGGCGCTGCGCCAAGGCGCGAGCGGCTTCGTCCTGAAGACCGCGCCGACCGCCGAGATCCTCGACGCGATCCGCCAGGTCGCGGTGGGGGGCTTCGCATTCCCGGCCGAACTCCTCCTGGCCGTGCAGCGGTCGGGATGGACTCCGCTCAGCCCGCGCGATCGGCGTCTGGTCGAGCAGTTGCTGGACGGGCGCACCAACGACCAGATCGCGGTCGCGCTGGGCGTCACCCGCAAGGGGATCGAGGCGCACCTCGGCCGGCTCTTCGAGCGCTTCGCCGTCGCCAGCCGCACAGAGCTCGCCGTGCGGGCCGAGCGGGAGGGCTGGCTGGGGGTTCCGACAAAGCCAGGTTCGCCGCTGGGACCGGGGCGGTGAGCGGCCCGGCGGACCGCCGCGCTCCGCTGCGGCCTCCCGACGAGGAGTCGCGCTCGGTCAGAAGAGGCCTCGGGCGGTGCTAGTATGCGCGTATGAAGCGCACCACCATCGGCCTTCCAGACGAGCTGGCCGCGGCCCTGGAGCGGGAAGCTCAGCGCCGGCGGGTACCGGTGTCCCAGGTCGCGCGCGAGGCGATCGAAGCTCGTCTTGGACGTGGCGCCGGCGGACGCCGTGAACTCCCGTTCGCGGCGCTCGGACGGAGCGGCCACCACACGACCGCCCGCGATATCGAGGCGATCCTCGACCGCGAATGGGCGGGTGATCGCGACCACTGACGGCGCGTCCACGGCCGCCATGGTGCGAGGGCTGGTCGATGATCGCGGTCGTTGACTCCGGCCCGCTCTACGCGGCAGTCGACGCCGACGACGACGACCACGCTCGCTGCCTGGAAGTGCTGCAGCGCGCCGATCTCGATCTGGTCGTCCCCGCGCTCGTCGTCGCTGAGGTCGCCTATCTCGTCGGGCGGCGCCTCGGTGCGGGAGTCGAGGCCGCGTTCCTGCGCGGCCTGGCCACCCTCGAGGTCGAGGCGCCGATCGCGGAGGACTGGCCACTCATCGCGGACCTCGTTGAGCGGTACGGCGACTTCCCACTCGGCGGCACGGATGCCTCCGTCGCCGTCCTGGCGGACCGCCTCGGCACCGACCTGATCGTGACGCTCGATAGGCGCCATTTCGGCGCGATCCGCTCGTCCTCAGGGCGCCCGTTCCGGTTGCTTCCGGACTGAAGGTCGGCCTCTCCGCGCGCCGGCGGTAGCGTCGTGGTCGCGACAGTCCCGAGAGCGAGCGGTCAGTGGATGTGCGGCGCCTGCTCCAGGACCTCGTGCTCGCGCAGGAACCGGACCCGGAACCCCTGAAGGTCCCCGACGGCGTAGGGCAGCAGCCGCAGGCCGATGGTGGTGTTCATGAGCGGGATGCCCAGCATCTCGCCCAGGATCAGCACGTCGAAGGCGTCCCGGTGCCGCTGTGCCTCGACCATCGTCTCGTGATAGGAGTCGTAGAGCGCGAGGCCCCACAGGATGTCTCGCGCGGCGCCGATGGCCCGGCGCAGCCGATCACGCGGCGCACGAGGGCGGCCGTCAGGGGCCGGGGATGCCGGGCGGAGCGATGCACCTCGTCCCGGCCCGCTCACGCCGCCGCTCCTCGGTCCCGAGCTTCCAGCGCCGATGCCACGGCCCGCCGGATCCCGGGCACGTCGTCCAGCGACGCATCCAGCCGCCGACCGTCGAGGAACAGCCCCACGCCGGACGCCGGCAGCCGGTGGCGGATCGACAGCCAGAGCCCGCGCGGCGAGGCCGTGCCCGTGGCCACGACCGCCACGCGTCCCCCGAACTCGGCCATGACCGTCGCGAAGAGTGCCCCGGCCGCCTCGTGCAGGTGCAGCACGTCGGGCGGGTAGTCGCCGAGCTGGTCCCGGTCGGCCGAGGCGCCGGCCCGCGCCAGCTGGCCGGTCATGCACCGGCTGGCGCAGACGCTGAAGAGCTCGGGAAAGAGCCCGACGAGCTCGAGCCGGAGCGGGCGATGGCTCCCGTCACGCGGCCCTGCGCGCCCGTCCATCAGTGGCACCCCAGGTGCTCCATGACCGGGACGAGCGCGTCGATCTCGGTCGCGTCACACGCGCCCACGAGCTCCACCGCCAGGACCCGGCCCGTGTGCTGGCAGGGGATCCAGGCGCGCGCCCAGTGCACCATGCGCCGGGGCAGCAGGCCCCGGGTCCCCGACCCCCTCCACATCCGTGCCTCGTGCCCGTTCAGCTCCACGATCCCGGCATCCGCGGGGATCGACGACGGCGGCGCCGGGCGCCGCCCACCGCTCGACCACGGCTCGATCCGGAGGTGGAGCTCCACGTGCAGCAGCGGCTCGGCGCGCCGCAGGATGTAGTCGGCCGTGCCGGCCGTCACCCAGCCGCTGCCGCCCCAGTCGCGGCTCCGATCGACCTCCGGCGGCGACACGCCGGGCATGAGCCGCCAGGGCTCGGGCAGCTCGAGGTTCCCGAAGTTGGTCGGCCCCATCAGCAGGTTGGTCGCGCCCAGGACGAGCCGGGTGGTGGGTGGGGACGCCGCGCCTCCGGGCCCGGCACCGTCCGGTGGCAGTCCCTCGCCGGCGACGGTCACCATCACGCACCGGCACCCGCGATCGCCCGCCAGGAATCCGGGACGAAGCGGAGCAGGTCGTCCGTCACCCGTGACATCGACGCGACCGAGTTCACCTCGTCCGGGTACTGCGGGATGAAGGCACGCACGTGCGGGCCCAGGTCACCCCGGATCTGCTCCAGGTAGCCGAGCTGCTCCTGGTAGCGGTTGCGGACGTAGTCCGCGGCATGGACGCCACCCTCACCATCTGCCGCTGCACCGCCCGTGACGCCCGTCGCCTGCGCCATGCCCCCGGCGCCCAGCAGCCCGGGCTGGAGCACCTGGTTCACGATCACCCCGCCCATCGGGATGTCGTATGCCTGCACCATCGTGATGAAGCGCTTCA
>JAJYKX010000056.1 GCA_021788175.1 Chloroflexota bacterium | reverse complement strand
GACATCGACGAGATCGAGGGGGACTGGAAGGACGACGCGTACTCGGTCCGGCCGGACCTCGTGCTCGACCGCGCCGAGCTGCGGGACGAGCTGGAGGACGCGCTTGCCCGGCTCCCGGTGATCTACCGGGTGCCGGTCGTGCTCCACGACGCCCTCGACTGGACCGCCGTGGAGATCGCCCGCGCCATGGGCGTCGGGCTCGCCGCCACCAAGCAACGGCTGCGGCGGGGAAGGATGATGCTCGTGAGTGCGCTTGCCGAGGACGATGCGCGTCGCCGCGCCAGCCTGGCGCAGCCGATGCGGTGCTGGCGCGCCAGGCGCCACGTCTCGGCCTACATGGACGGCGAGCTCGATCCGTCCACGCGCAGGGCAGTGGAGGATCACCTGGCCACCTGCCCCACCTGTCCGCCGCTCTACGCGAGCCTGGTCGGGGTGCGTGCCACGCTCGGTGGCCTGCGGGACCCGGACACGGTCATCGAGGAGGCGATGGCCTCCCGCATTCGCGATGCGCTCGAGGCCGAGGGCGCGGAGCTTGCCCACCACGAGTCCGGCATGCGGTCCCCGGGGGAGCGACGGGGCTCCTGACCGTCCCGTCGGCAGGGGCTCCTGACCGTCCCGGTGGCAGGCTCGCGCCACAGTCGGCACAATGGGCGCATGACCGACCACGAGGAGCGTCGCGCGGCCTGGGACCGTCGCCACGCCGAGCGCGGCCACATCGAGTCGAGCGAGCCGGATCCGTTCCTGATTGCCGAGACGACGGACCTGCCACCCGGCCGGGCGCTGGACCTCGCCTGCGGCGACGGGCGCAACGCGGTCTGGCTCGCCGCGCAGGGCTGGCGTGTCACCGGCGTCGATTTCTCGGCCGTGGCACTCGAGCGGGCGAGGGAGCGCGCCCGTGCGGCCCGGGTGGAGGTGGACTGGCAGGGGCACGACCTCCTGACCTGGCTGCCCCCGGAGGGCGCCTTCGACCTGGTCTCGCTGATCTACCTGCATCTGCCGCACGAGGAGCGCCGGCAGGTGCTGGCGCACGCGGCGCGCGCCGTCGCGCCGGGGGGCCGCATCCTGGTGGTGGGCCACGACCGGCGCAACGTGGCCGAGGGAGCGGGAGGGCCGCAGGACCAGCGTGTCCTCTACTCCGCCTCCGAGGTCGCCGCCGAGCTGCCGGGCCTGCGCATCGAGCGGGCAGAGGCCGTGCTCACCGACCACGGGGAGCACCGGCGGGTGGACGCGGTGGTCATGGGGCGCCGGGACGCTGCCTGAGCCACGCGGGGACGCCGCGCGAGCGACGTGGGGACGCCGCCCGGGCGCGGCTAGGAGACGACCAGGCCGGGCTCGCTGACGGTCGTCGCCTCGTGCGGCCGCACCGCGACGACCTGCTCCCGGGACGCCTCCTCGATCGTGAGGCCGGCCGGCTCCGGCAGCACCTGCGTGAGCAGGGCGCCCAGCAGCGCGGCGCCCGCAGTGAAGAGCAGGGTGGTCTGGAGGCCCAGCGCGGCCTCGAGGTGCGGGAACGCGTAGACCCCCACGAACGCCCCCACCTTCGCGATCCCGGAGGAGATCCCGTGCCCGGTGGTGCGGCTCGTGATCGGGAAGACCTCGCTCGGCAGGACGAACGTCGTCACGTTGGGTCCGAACTCGGTGAAGAAGTAGCTGATCCCGTAGAGCGCCAGGAAGGGGAGGATCACGTGCGTGATCGATGGCACCAGGCCGATCACGCCGAAGGCCGCCGCCATCCCCAGGAAGCCGATCCACTGCAGCCGCCGGTGGCCGATCCGGTCGATCGTGATCAGCGCGAGCAGGTACCCCGGGGCCGCGGCCAGGACGAAGATGATCAGCGTCCAGGCCACCGACTGCATCAGGGACGCGTGGGGCGCCACCGACCGCAGGATGAGCGGCGTCGAGATGGTGTTGCCGTAGTAGGCGTAGTCGAGCAGGAACCAGGAGCCCGCGGTGCCGGCCAGCAGGACCAGGTTGCGCCGGTTCCGGATGAAGTCCGCGAACCGCTGGCGCGGCGCCCGCTCCTCGGCGGCGGTGGCGCGGATCGCGCCGCCCGTGAAGCCCTCCATGCTCGAGGCCGCGCCGGACGCGTCTCCCAGGACGCGGGCCATGTACCGGGGCGACTCGGGCATCGTCCGCCGCAGGTAGATGACCGCCAGGGCAGGGAGCGCGCCCAGGCCGAGCATCAGCCGCCAGGCGAGGCCGTTGGAGATCCCGGCGCCGAGCAGGGTGAGACCCACCACCGGCCCGACGATCAGGCCCAGGGCCTGCGTCGAGAAGACCATGCTGACCAGCCGCCCGCGGTCCTTCCGGTTCGCGTACTCGCTCATGATCGTGGCGCTGACCGGGTAGTCGCCTCCGATGCCGATCCCGAGCAGGAACCGCGCGGCGATCAGCCAGGCCAGGTTCGGCGAGAGCGCGGAGAGCACCGCGGCCACCGCCATGATCGCGGCCTCGATCCCGTAGATCGCCTTGCGGCCGAGGATGTCCGCCACCCGGCCGAAGACCACCGCGCCGATGAAGGCGCCGACCAGGGCGACGCTGCTGGCGAGGGTGGCCTCCGTGGTGGTGAGGTGCCACTCGGCGGTGACGAGGGCGAGCGCGACGCCGATGATGAACAGGTCGTACGCGTCGGTGAAGAACCCCATCCCGGAGGTGAACATCGCCCGGAGGTGGAAGACGCTCAGCGGCGCCTCGTTGAGGGCGTCCGTCAGCGTGCCCGAGCCGCTCGCACGGTCAGCAGACATGCAGGCTCCTTTCTGCGCAGTCGTCGGGACGCTACCGCGTGCTCGTTACGGGACTGTTAAATGCGTGCGCCGGGCGGCGTCGCGGTCGCTCAGCGCCCCGCACGGTCCCGCCTGGCGGAACCGACCGGGGGCGCGTCGTTCCGCCCGGAGGTCGGCTGCCGGCGACGCGCGAGCAGCAGGACGGCCGGGGCCGCCACAAGCAGGGCCAGGAGGGCGGCCGCCGCCGCCACCGCTGCCGGGGGCGCCGCGGTCGCGGCCTGCTGCAGCGAGGCCTCCAGCGAGAGGCTGGCCTCGTCGAAGCCGAGGCTGGTGTAGAGCCCGGAGAACATCGTCGGGCCCTGGAAGATGATGAAGCCGGCGCCGAGGACCATGAACAGGAGGCTGGACACGACGGTCGAGATGTGCCGCTCGACCGGACCGATGCGCACCGACCGTCCCCGCAGCCGACCCCGCCACGCCGCCCCCAGGCGCTCCCAGGCGAGCGCCAGGAGGAAGAGGGGGAACGCCATGCCCGCCGCGTATGCCGCGAGCAGGAGCGCGCCCGGGAGGAGACCGCCGGAGCCGGCCGCGATGGTGAGAATCGCCCCCAGGATGGGCCCCGCACAGAAGCCGCCGAGGCCGTAGCTCAGCCCCAGCACGTAGGTGCTGGCCGCGGTCTCCGTGGTCATGGCCCGGGGCCGGGCCGGACCCGGGAGCTCGAAGCCTCCGAGGGCAAGCTGCAGGCCGCCGATGGCGATGAGGGTGAGCCCCGCCAGGAGCGTCAGCGGCCCGCGCGCGGCGAGCAGTGCCGCGCCGATGGCGCCCGCGCCCAGTCCCGCCGGGATGAGCAGCGTGACGAGGCCCAGGTAGAAGACGCCGGTCCGCAGCGCCAGCCGGGTGGGCGAGGGGAACGCGTACGCGAAGAACGCGGGCAGGAGCAGCGCGGAGCAGGGGCTCAGGAGCGAGAGGAGGCCGCCGGCGAAGGCGACCAGCAGCTCGAGCGGCACGTGCTACCCGGGCAGGTATCCCGCGCGGCGACGGGCGACGGGACGGGCCGCCGCCGGGCGGGTCCGGAGCGGCGCGCTCACCGGCCCGCCAGCGCCGCGTCGATGGCCGACTGGAAGACGGAGTAGGGCTGCGCCCCGTCGATCCGCTGGCCGTTCACGAAGAACGCCGGCGTCCCGGTGATCCCGAGGCGCGCCGCCTGCGCGTAGTCGGCCTGCACGGCGCCGCCGTACTTGTCCGAGTCGACGCAGGCGTCGAACGTGGACGCGTCGAGCCCGAGCTGCTGTCCGAACGCCTTCAGGCGGTCCTTCGAGAACGCGCCGGTGTTCTGGCCGGCCTGGTGCTCGTACAGCAGGTCGTGGTACTGCCAGAACTTGCCCTGGTCGGCGGCACATCGCGCGGCGTTCGCGGCGTCCCTGGACTCGCTGCCCATCCACGCCATGTCGTGCCACTCCAGCCGCACCTTGCCGGTGTCGATGTAGGCCGTCTGGATCTGCGGCTCGATCGTCCTGGCCCAGGTCGCGCAGTAGGGGCACTGGTAGTCGGCGTATTCGGTGATGGTGACCGGGGCGGTGGACGACCCCAGGACGGGCGTGGCTGCCCGGACGGGCGGGGCGGTGGCGGCCATCACCCCGGCGATCACGATCGCGACCGCGGCCACACCGGCGAGGCCCATCAGCGAGGGGAATGCCCAGCGGCGCAGGCGGGACGGCTCGTGCCGCCTGCCCGTCCGATGCGCCCGGTCGCCGGCGGTGCGGGACCCGGCCGACGCATGCGTGCCGGACGCGGCGCGGGAGGGCCCGGGCGTCCCGGCGGCCGCGGTTCCCGGCGCGCCGGGAAGGTCCGCGTCCCGGGTCGCCTCGAGTGCGGGAGATGGCCGCTGCTGGGATCCAGCGGCGGGTCGAATGCGGTCGGAACTCCGGCCCCGAGATCGGCGATCGCGACGGGACACGAACGGTGCCTCCGGTTGAGGGTTCGCCGCGGATCGGCCGTGGCGCCGCCGGGATCGTAGCATCTAGTTGCGTACTTGCGCAATCTACGGACTATCGCGGAGCCGCGCTGCCGGCAGCGGCGGGGCGGGCAGGTGTCGAAACCTGATGCCGACGTTGACCGTTGGCCAACCGTCCGTCGGGTACTGTGCGCGCCATGCTCCACCGACCTCGTTCCACCATGGCGCTCGCCGCCACCCTCACCCCCGTCCTCGTGGCCGGCATGGTCGCCGCCGGCTGCACCGGCGCCGCGACGGCTGCCGGATCGACTGCCGGCACCGGCCAGGCCGTCCTCGCGGGTTCGCCGTCGGCGGGTTCCGCAGCGCCCGGCGGCGCCGCCTCGGCCCCGTCCGCCTCCGCCCAGCCACTCGCGGCCGGCTCACCCTCGCCGTCGCCGTCCGCCTCGACCACGGCGACCGCCGGACCGCTCGGCGGGGACCTGCTCATCGCGGACCGGGGCAACGACCGGCTGCTCATCGTCACCCCGGCCAGGAAGATCGTCTGGTCCATGACCATCGATCCCGGGGGACCCCGGGGTTCG
This sequence comes from Chloroflexota bacterium, assembly GCA_021788175.1. GTDB lineage: Bacteria > Chloroflexota > Limnocylindria > Limnocylindrales > CSP1-4 > JAJYNJ01. Next base: position 10,081 of record JAJYKX010000056.1, on the reverse strand, counting down.
CAGTCGTGGGGACCCGACGACGCGTTCTTCACGCCGGACGGGACGCACATCATCATCAACCAGGAGAACGCCGACACCGTCTCGGTGATCGACATCGCGACCCGGAAGATCGTCTGGACCTACGGCCATACCGGCCATCCCGGGAGCGCCCCCGGGTACCTGAATGGACCCGACGACGCGTACATGCTGCCCGACGGCAACGTCACGGTGGCCGACATCAAGAACCAGCGGATCCTGGTCATCTCGCCGTCGAAGACGATCGTCCACCAGTACGGGCTGACGGACACCCGGCGCCACGACCCGCCCGTCGCCTACGCCGCGCCCAACGGGGACGTGCCGCTCGCGGACGGCGGCATGCTGGTCACCGAGATCGGAGGCAGCTGGGTCGACCGCCTCGACGCGTCCGGCCGCCTGGTCTGGGCCGTGCACCTGCGCGACATCGCCTATCCGTCGGACGCGCAGCTGCTGCCCGACGGGAACGTGCTGGTGGTGGACTACTCCACGCCGGGCCAGATCGAGGAGGTCACTCCGACCGGCCGGGTGCTCTGGCGCTACGACGTCCGGAGCGGGCCCGGGATGCTCTCCAACCCGTCCCTGGCCGTGCGGCTGGCGAACGGCAACATCGCGGTCACCAACGACTTCGGCCAGACCATCGACGTGATCAACCCGGCCACGAAGCGGATCGTCTGGCAGTACGGCCATCTCGGGGTGGCGGGCACGGGCAGCGACTACCTGTACAACCCGGACGGCATGGACCCGGTGCCGGCGACGACCGCCGCCCTGCTCGCCTCGCTCCACTGACGATCGGCCGGCGGCACGCCGGGGGTCAGCCCGATCCGGGCCCGCCCTCCGCGGGCTGCCGCGATGCCGACTCGCCGGGGCCCGCGAACGCGCGCGGCCAGCTGACCGACAGGCTCGCGCCGCCGCTGGCCGACGACCCGATCCTCCAGCGCCCGCCGGTCGCCCGCACGATGGCGTCGGCGATCGCCAGGCCCAGCCCGGAACCGCCCGGCGCGTCGGTGGCGCGGTGGAAGCGATCGAAGATGCGACTGCGCTCCTCCGGTGGGATCCCGGGCCCCGAGTCGTCGACGGTGACCCGGATGCGGGATCCGTCGTGCGCGACGGAGAGGTCCACCGAGCCGCCCTCGGGCGAGTAGCGGCAGGCGTTGTCCAGCAGCACGCCCAGCAGGCGGTCGAGCCAGTCGGGCGGGACGGCCACCACGCTGCTCCCGGGTTCGGCGTGCACCCGCAGCGCGAGATGTCGTGACTCGGCCACCACCGCGAAGCGGTCGGCCGTCTGCGCCGCCATCACGCCGAGGTCCACCGGCTCGGCGTCGGGGTGTGCCTGCGCGGCGTCGAACCGTGCCAGCCAGAGCATGTCGTCCACCAGCCGTCGGATCCGCTTGCTCTCACGGTCCACGCGCTCGAAGGCGGTGCGATACCACGCCGCGCTCCGCTCCGCGGACAGGGCCAGGCTCGTCTGCGCCTCGATGACGGAGAGCGGCGTGCGCAGTTCGTGGGAGGCGTCGGCGGTGAACTCGAGCTGGCGCTGCCTGGCGCGCTCGATCGGGGCGGCCACGCGGCGCCCGATCACGACCGCTCCCAGGAAGACGAGGACGAGCAGCACCGGGCCGATGAGCGCCTCGGCCACGATCACCGTCGACTGCGCCTGCGAGACCGACTCCATGGTCTGTCCCACCACCACGTACTGGGCGCCGGTCTGGGTGCCGTCGATCCGCACCTGGGCCTGGTTGACGGTGATGGTGGTGGGCGTCGACACGTCCCGGTAGGCGGCGGGGAGCGTCGCGTTCGCCGTGTTGGAGATGACCTGCCCGTCGGGGTAGACGGTCCAGACGATGACCGGCGGACCGAACGGATGCTCGGGAGGCGGCGCCCCGAAGCCGGTGGACTGCGCCGGCGGGGGCTCGTGCGAGAGCCGGTCGAGCGTCTGGGCGAGGTGGTCGTCGACCTGCGCGGTGAGCGAGCGGGTGACGATGAGGACCACCGCGGCGGCCACCAGCAGGTAGGCCACCCCCACCACCACCGCGGCCGAGAGGGCCACCCGGATGGAGGTGGAGCGCAGGTCCACCGCGCGATGGGCGGTCACGTCTCCTCCAGGCGGTAGCCGGCGCCGCGCACGGTCACGATGCGCACGCCGGCACCGGGAAGCTTGGCGCGAAGGCGGCTCAGCTGGACGTCGATGGCGTTCGACCCGAGGGGGTCGGTCTCATCCTGCCAGGCGTGCTCGGCGATCGCCCTGCGGTCCACCACCGCCGGCGACCGGCGCATGAGCAGCTCCAGGATGCGGTACTCGGTGGCCGTCAGGCTGAGCGGACGCCCCTCCGTGGTGATCTCGCGGCGGACCGGGTCCAGGGCGAGGGCGCCGCGCTGGACCACCGGCGCGTCCACGCCACGGGGTCGTCGCTGGAGGGCGCGGATGCGCGCGAGCAGTTCCCCGAAGTCGAACGGCTTGACCAGGTAGTCGTCCGCGCCGGCGTCCAGCCCACGGATGCGGTCCGGCGGCGCGTCCCGGGCGGTCAGCATCAGGAGCGCCGTGGGGCGATCGTGGCGGCGCGCCCAGGCGACGACGTCGATCCCGGGCGCGCCGGGCATCCGCCAGTCGATCACGGCCACGTCGTAGTCGTAGAAGCGGAGCTGCATGATGGCGTCGTCGCCGCGTTCCACGGCGTCCACCTGGTAGCCCTGGTCCTGGAGCCCTTCCACCAGGACGTCGCGGAGGCCCGGGTCGTCCTCGGCGACGAGGATGCGCATCGCCTCAGGTCCCCCGCGGGGACCGTCGATCCGCAGCGCCCGGGCCAGGATCCGTCATCCGACCATTATGGTGGCCCCTGGCCCGGCCACCGGCCCTCCCGGGTGTCTGCTGCCCGCCCGGTCCGGCGGGCGACGTGCCGTTCACCCGCCCAGTCTCGGAGGGCGTGCCTTTCGGTTCGGTTACGACGACCGCTCAGCTCGCGGGCCAGCGCTCATCGAAGACGAGCTCGGCGCGCGGGAGGCGCGCCTGCCCCGGTGCGGACTTCGGGTGCCGCGCCGCCTCCGTCGGGTGGCCCAGCGCGACGATCGTGCGGACCGTCCGGTCCGCGGGGAGGCCCAGCAGGTCCCGCGCCGCGCCGACGACGTCGTCGCGGACCCAGGTGATGCCGCCGGCGAGTCCGAGCATCGCGGTCGCCACCAGGATCCGCTCGGCGACGCGGCCGTCGTCGTAGGCGTGGGAGATGGCGCGTGCCGGGTCGACCGGGAGGACGACCGCGAGGGCGGCCGTGGCGGTGTGCAGGGCACGCGTCTGCGGCAGGCCCGCCTCGGCCAGCCGTCGCAGGGTGGCTCGGTCGCGGATCACGAGGAAGCGCCAGGGCTGCCGGTTGTTGCTGCTGCCGGACCAGCGGGCGACCTCGGCGAGCGCGTCGATCTCGGCGGCGGAGAGGGGTTCGTCGGTGAACTCGCGCACCTGCCGGGTACGGATCAGCGGGCGGACGCGGTCGAGCGAGGAAGGGACGGGGGAGGGGACGGGGGAGGCCTCGGAGGCAGGCGTGGGATCGCTCATGCCGGCACGCTAGCAGAGGATCGCGGCCGGCGCCGGGGCCGCCCCGGCCAGGTGTGGGTGCCCCAGGGTGGCGCACGGTGCCCCGGCCCGCCGGACAGGGACACCCGCACCGGAGGTGTACCGTGCGCGACGATGCGCCTGGATCCCGACCAGCCCCACCCCACGCCGACGGCTCCACCCGCCCGCGCGCTTGGGCTCTCGGTCCTGGCCGTGGGCGTGGTGACGGCCGCCGTCGCGATCGCGCTGCTCCTCCAGGTTGCGATCACCGTGCCTGCGCCCGGCGCAGGGAGCACGCCTGCCGCGGCCGCGAGGGCCCCCGGAACGGGCGGGTCGATCTCCGGCTCCGGCCCGGGTGGGCTGATTGCCGCCCCGATCGGGTCGATCTCCGGCGCGTCCTCCGGGCCGTCTCCGGCGCCGTTCGCATCCACGTTCGGGTCCGCGGCCGGAGCGAGCGCATCCGGAGCACCCGCGGGGCCGTCGCCTGCCGCGCCGGCGCCCGCATCAGGCCCGGGTGTCGCGGCCTCCACCTCCCCGGCCGCGAGCGCCCCCCCCGCGCCGCCCGGCTCCTTCGCGCAGTTCAACCTCCCGGCGCCGTGGGTGGGCGGGACCTCACCCTGGGCGAACGTCTGGGTCTACACGCCGGCCGGCTACGCCACCTCTCCGGGCACGCGGTACCCGGTCCTCTACGAGGTCCCTTGGGGCGGCGACGGCTGGGAGGCCGGGATCCACGTCCGGGAGCGGCTCGACGCCCTGATCGCGCGCGGCACGCTGCCGCCGTCCCTGGTCGTGTTCGTGAACCAGGCCCGCGGGCCGTACCGCCCCAGCGAGTGCGCCGACTCGTACGACGGGCGCGAGCACTTCGACAGCTATGTCGCGCAGACGGTGGTGCCGTGGGTGGACGCCCGCTATCGAACCATCCGCGCGCCGCTGGCCCGCACCCTGATCGGCTTCTCGCAGGGCGGGTACTGCGCGCCGATCCTGCTGTTCCACCATCCCGACGTCTTCGGGAACGCGATCTCGTTCAGCGGCTACTACGTGGCCGGGATCTGGAGCCCCGAGACGCGCTCGGCGTACGCGCCGTTCGGTCACGACCAGGCCCTCATCGCCGCCGACTCGCCGATGGTGCTGGCCGGCCGCCTCCCCGACGCGGTCCGGCAGCGGCTCTTCCTGGTCCTGGTGGGCACGCCCTCGGAGCCGTTCTTCGGTCCGCAGCTGACGTCGTTCGCGCAGGTCCTCGCGGCCGACGGCTACCACGACGCGGTGCTGGACAGCCCGGTCGGGCACTCCTGGGCGCAGGTCCGGACGACGCTCCCGGCGGCGCTGGCGGCGCTGACCCAGCACCAGCAGCAGGCAGGGCTCTTCGGCGGCGCGTCCGGCTGAACTGGGCGGGCGGCCCCGGCAGCGCCCCACCACTGCACGGACGGCGCGGCGAGAGGCACGGCCCTCGCGACCCGATGTCGGCACCTCCTGCCCCCGGTGACTCCGGCTCTCCGTCAGGTCGCCAGCAGGCGCGCGAGCCACGCGTGCGCCCGGCCCCCCGGCAGCCGCGTCTCCAGCTCGGCCTCCTCGATCGCCTCCACCCGCCACCCGCCCCGGAACGCGCGTCGCAGGTCGGCCCGGCGCACCCGCTCGGGGCCGTAGCCGAAGGGGTTCCGGTCGCTCCAGCAGAGGACGAAGCACCGTCCTCCCGGGCGGATCACCGCCCGGAGGGACGCGGCGTAGGCGCCCCGGTCGGCCGGCTGGAGCGTGTGGAAGAGCCCCACGTCGAGGACCGTGTCGAAGGTGCGCCCGAGCTCGGCCAGCCGCAGCGCGTCCCATGCCAGGAACTGCGCCGCCCCGGGGTCGATCCCGAGTGCCCGGGCCCGCGCCCGTGCCAGCGCGATCGCCGAGGGCGCGAAGTCGATCCCCAGGACGGGGTGGCCGCGGGCGGCGAGGTAGCAGGCCACCTCGCCGGTGCCGCACCCGGCGTCGAGCACCGAGCCGGCGATCAGCCCGGCCTCCGCGAGGCGCACGACGGCACCCTGGGGGTGGCCCACCTCCCAGGTCGGGGTGCCGCCGTACGCGTTCTCGAACGCCTTCGCGGTCGCCTCCCTAGACCGCCTCGGCGAGCGGCTCCACGAACTGGCTGTTGTAGAGCTCGGCGTAGAAGCCCTGGCGTGCCAGCAGCTCCTCGTGCGTGCCCTGCTCCACGATGCGCCCGTGGTTCATCACCAGGATCTCGTCCGCGTCGCGGATCGTCGAGAGACGGTGCGCGATCACGAACGACGTCCGGCCCTTCATCAGGCGCGCCATGGCTCGCTGGACCAGCACCTCGGTGAGCGTGTCCACCGAGCTGGTCGCCTCGTCCAGGATGAGGATCGGCGGGTCGGCAAGGAACGCGCGCGCGATGGTCAGCAGCTGGCGCTGGCCCTGCGACACGTTCGCCGCCTCGTCGTCCACCACGGTGTCGTAGCCGTGCGCCAGGGTCCGCACGAAGTGATCCACGTGGGCGGCGCGCGCCGCCTCCTGGATCTGCTCCTCGGTGGCGTCCGCGCGGCCGTAGGCGATGTTCTCGCGGATGGTGCCGCCGAAGAGCCAGGTGTCCTGCAGGACCATCCCGAAGGTGCTCCGCAGGTTGTCCCGGGAGAGCTCGCGGATGTCGTTGCCGTCCACCGTGATGCGCCCGGACCCCACGTCGTAGAAGCGCATCAGCAGGTTGACGAGGGTGGTCTTGCCGGCGCCCGTGGGCCCCACGATGGCGATCGTCTCGCCCGGCTCCACCACCACGTTGAGGTCCTCGATGAGCGGGGTCTGCGGCTCGTAGCGGAACGAGACGTTCTCGAAGACGACGCGGCCCACCGCCTCGCGCAGCACGCTCGGCTGCTCGGTCTCGGGGACCTCCTCGGCCTCGTCGAGGAGCTGGAAGACACGCTCCGCCGATGCCATGGTCGACTGCAGCACGTTCATGATGCTGGCCACCTGGGTGATCGGCATGGTGAACATGCGCGAGTACTGCATGAACGCCTGCACGTCGCCGAGGGTGATGCTGCCCGACGCCACCTGCATGCCGCCGATCACGGCGATGGCCACGTAGTTCAGGTTGCTGATGAAGTTCATCGTGGGCTGGATGATCCCCGAGATGAACTGCGCCCTGAAGCTGGCCTGGTACAGCTCCTCGTTCTCCTGGGCGAACTGCCGGACGGCGTCCTCCTGGTGCCCGAAGACCTTGACCAGGGTGTGCCCCGTGTGGGTCTCCTCCACGCGGCCGGTGATCGTGCCGGTGCGGTCCCACTGGATCGCGAACTGGGTCTGCGAGCGCCGCGCGATGAACGCGGTCACCACGCCGGCGGTCGGGAGGACCAGCAGGGAGATCACCGCGAGCAGCGGGCTGATCGTCAGCATCATGATCAGCACCCCGATCACCGTGAAGATCGCGGTGAGGACCTGCGTCAGGCTCTGCTGCAGCGTGGTGGAGATGTTGTCGATGTCGTTGGTGACGAGGCTGAGCGTGTCGCCGTGCGGGTGGCTGTCGAAGTAGCGCAGCGGGAGCCGCCCCAGCTTCTCGTCCACCTGGCGCCGCAGCCGGTAGACGGTGCGCTGCGAGACGCCGGCCATGATGTAGTAGGTGGCCCACTGGAAGAGCGAGCTCAGGACGTAGACCACGGCCACCACGGCGAGGATGGCGCCCACGGCGCCGAAGTCGACGCCCACGCCGACGCTCACGTGCATCCCGCTCAGCATGTCGGCGATCTGCCCCTGGCCGTGCGCGCGCAGGAGCTGTTCCACCTGCGACTGCGGCGTGCCCGCGGGGAAGTACTGCCCGAGGTACTTGCCGAGCACGCCCTGGAAGAGCTGGTCGGTGGCGTTGGCGAGGATCCGGGGCGCGGCGACCTGGAAGGCGACGCCGACGATGGCGAAGACGACGACGATCCCGATCCACGCCCGCTCCGGGCGCAGCTCGCCGACCAGCCGGCGCAGGGTGCCCCGGAAGTCGCTGGCCTTGCCGCCACCGCCCATCATCCCGTGGCCGCCGAAGCCGCCACCCATGGGGCCGCGCCGTCCGGGGCCGAAGCCGCCCGCGAGCGGGCCGCGTCCCGGCCCGCCGCCCGGCCGCATCGAGCCGCTCACGCCGCCTCCTCCCGGGTCAGCTGCGAGTACACGATCTCGCGGTACGTCTCACAGGTCTCCATCAGTTCCTCGTGGGTGCCGATCCCCGCGATCGTGCCGCTGTCGAGCACCACGATCTGGTCGGCGTGCATGATCGTGCCCACGCGCTGGGACACGATGAAGACGGTCGCGTCGCGCGTCTCCTCGCGGAGTGCCAGCCGCAGCGCGGAGTCGGTCTTGAAGTCGAGCGCGGAGAAGCTGTCGTCGAAGACGTAGATCCGGGGCCGTTTCACGATGGCCCGCGCGATGGCGAGGCGCTGGCGCTGGCCGCCGGATACGTTCGTCCCGCCCTGGTCGATGGGCGCATCGAGCTGGTCAGGCATCGCCGAGACGAACTCGCGGGCCTGCGCGATGGTGAGCGCGTGCCACAGATCCTCGTCCGTGGCCTGCTCGTTGCCGTAGCGCAGGTTGGTGCCCACCGTGCCGCTGAACAGGTACGCGCGCTGCGGGACCAGCCCCATCAGGTGCCACAGGTCCTCCTGCCGGATGTCGCGCACGTCCACGCCGTCGATCAGGACGCTCCCCGAGGTGGCGTCGTAGAAGCGGGGCAGCAGGTTGACGATCGTCGACTTGCCGCTGCCGGTGGCGCCCACGATCGCGGTGGTGGTGCCGGGCCGTGCCACGAACGAGATCTCGCGCAGCACGGCGTCCTCGGCGCCCGGGTAGCGGAACTCGACGTCGCGGAACTCCACCGTGCCGAGGGCCGCCGGCGCGGGAGCCGGCTGCTCGGGGTCGTGGAGGCTGATGGGCGTGTCGAGCACCGCGCTGATCCGCTCGGCCGATGCGGCGGCGCGCGGCACCATGACGAACATGACCGTGGCCATCATCACCGAGAAGAGGATCTGCATGACGTACTGCAGGAACGCCATCAGGTTCCCGATGGGCATGTCGCCGTTGTTGATGCGCAGCCCGCCGAACCACATGATCGCCACGCTGGAGAGGTTCATGATCAGGAACAGCGAGGGGATCATCAGCGCGAAGAGGCGCTGGACGCGCAGGGTCGTGTCGGTCAGGTCGGCGTTGGCGTCGTCGAAGCGCTGCTCCTCGTGGCCGGTCCGCACGAAGGCGCGGATCACGCGCACGCCCTCCAGGTACTCCCGCATGACCCGGTTGATCCGGTCGATCTTGACCTGCATGGCGCGGAAGAGCGGCATCGCGCGGGAGACCAGGCTGCCCAGCACGATGGCCATGAGCGGCACGATGATCACCAGGATGCTGGAGAGCGGCACGTCCTCGCGGAGGGCCATGATCACGCCGCCCACGGCCATGATCGGCGCGAGGATCATGACGGTCAGCGCCATCACGATGACCATCTGGACCTGCTGGACGTCGTTGGTGTTGCGGGTGATCAGGGAGGGTGCACCGAAGATGTTCGTCTCCACCTGCGAGAAGGCGAGCACCTTGCGGAAGACGGCGTCGCGGACGTCACGCCCGAAGGCCATCGCGGTCCGCGACGCGTAGTAGATGGCGATGATCGAGGTGATGCCGAGCAGCAGCGTGACGCCCAGCATCAGGGCGCCCGTGTGCATGATGTAGGTGGTGTCGCCCTTCGCCACGCCGTTGTCGATGATGTCGGCGTAGAGGTTGGGCAGGTAGAGGTTCGCGATGGCCTGCACGGTCAGCAGGGCGACCACGACGAGCAGCGAGCGCCAGTAGGGGCGCAGGTACGTGGTCAGGAGCCTGGTCATGGGTGGACGTCCTCGTGCTCCGCGGCCCGGGCCGCCGGGTCGTCGGGTGTGGCGCCGCAGTCGGACGCCGATTCCTGGTCGTGCATGGGTGCGAGCCGCTGGCGGGCCGCGCGCAGGCCGCGGATCCCGGCGAGCAGGCCGGCGAGCTCGTCGTCGGTGAGTTCGGCGAGCAGGCGCGCGAGATGCTCGCGCCGGCGGGAGGCGAAGACGCGGAAGACGCCGGCCCCCTGCTCGGTCAGGTGGACGGCCACCACGCGCCGGTCGTCGGTCGCGTGGCGCCGCTCGACCAGCCCGCGCCGCTCCATCCGGTCGATGATCCCGGTCGCGCTCGCCACGGAAACGTCCAGTTCGTCGGCCAGGCGGCTCATGGAGAGCGGGCCCTCGGCCTCGATCACGGCCACCACGTTCAGCTGGATCAGGCTGAGGGCGCCGCGGTGCCAGTTCCGGAACATCCCGACGCGATCGCGCGGCGGCCAGCCGGTCAGCTCGTCGAGCAGCTCGTCGCTGATCGGCCGGACAGTCGCGTCGGCTGGGGGCGTGGCCGTGTCAGCGGGCGCCGTGCCCGCATCGGCTGGGCGTGCCGTCGCGCCGGCAGGCGCCGGGCCCGTATCGGCTGGGCGCGTGGCCGCGTCACCAGGCGCCGTGCCCGCATCGGTGGGGCGTGCCGTCGCACCGGCCGATTCTCCGC
>JAJYKX010000258.1 GCA_021788175.1 Chloroflexota bacterium | reverse complement strand
GGGCCCGGCGTGAGCCCGTGCGCGGCGGGCGGCACGAGGGTGCCCGGGCGCCCCGGCACCGGCCCGGCGTGACATGGCGGACGACTACGCCACCGCCCTCGCCACCATCCGCAGCCAGGTCTATGCCCTGCTGGCCGAGATCGACGCCCTCGACCAGCCGCGGGCCGTGGTGATCGCTGCCGCGGACGCGGCCGACGCCGGGCACCCCGCGTACCAGGCCGCCATCGCCGGCCTGCTGTGGGCGACCACGGAGGTGCCCGGGCTGGGGATCAACATGGGGGCCGTATGCGCCGAGGTCGCGCGCAGCATGGCGCTACACCCGGTCCTCGCGGGCCTGTCCCGCGGGGACCGCGAGCACGTGATCAGCGCCGCGCAGCGGGTGGTCGCGGCGATCCTGTTTGGCCCGTGGCTGCCGCTGGCGGATCAGCAGGCGCTGCGATCCGCGTGGCGGATCGGCACGTCACGCCGTGGCTCGCCTTGAGGGGGCCGGCCCGAATCGCGAGCCGAGCCCTGCTCCCGCATCGCTCGGCCAGCGGCTCCGTCGCGCGCGCCTCCGGGCGGGCCTGACGCAGGCGGCGCTCGGGGCCGCGCTCGGCCATTCCCAGTCGGTCATCGCCCGCTGGGAGTGGGGCGCGCTCGAGCCGCGGGTGCCCGACCTGCTCCGCCTGGCGGCCGTCCTGGGCGTGTCTGCCGATGTGCTGCTCGCTGCGCCCTCGCCGGTCCCGCGGGCCCGCTCGGGACGCACACGGGACGCGGGCGACGCGCGCCGGCTCGGCCTCGCGCTTCGACTGGCCCGGCTCGACCGCGGACTCGATCCGTACCCCGCGGGGCGGCGCGCGCGGATCGCGCCGCGACGCCTGCGCCAGATCGAACAGGGCGCCGATCCCAGCCTCGCTGAGCTGCAGCGCCTGTGCGGGGCGGTCGGTTTCGACCTCGTCGAGCACGCGGCGAGCACAAACCTTGACGAGTGGAGCGGGCTCCATAGGGTCCAGCCGGACCCGCCCCTCCGGCTGGCGTCCGTCTCCCCTCCCGATCGGAAACGGGAGGGAAAGACGGAAGCGTAGCGACACTACCTCGGTTGTGAGCATCCCCTACGGGATGCGCGGCCACCTCCGGCGGGCGGGTTCGGACCATCGAATCGCTCGACCCGGAGGTACTCGACATGACCCGCACTGGTTCCGCCCCGCTCACCGACCACGTGCCCCTCGACCGCGACGGCATCGTCGACGGCTGGTTCGACCGCCTCGAACCGGCCCCCTCGGGCGAGATCCGCCGCCTGGCCGATGAGATGGTCCGCAGCTGCAATACGCACGACGCCGTCGTCTGCTACGCACAGGAGATGGCCGCCTACCTCGGCTGGTGCAATCGCCACGGCGTCGACCCGCTGGTGGCGTGCGAGGACGACGCCTTCGCCTACGCCGCCTCGCTCTCCCGCTACGCGCAGGGGACGCAGCACCTGAAACTGACGGTCGTCCGGCGCATGTATGCGAAGGCCGCGCACCGGAAGCTGATCGCGGCGAACCCCTTCGCCGGGATCACGCTGCCCTCGCGCCTCCCGGAGACCAACACGCCCGCGCTCACCAGGGCCCAGGTGGAGATGCTCCTGGGCGCCATCGCGGCCAGCTTCGACGACCCACGCCGTGGCCTGACCGCGAAGCGCGACTACACCCTGATCACCATGATGGTGCGTCTGGCGCTGCGCAGCAGCGAGGCGTCCGGCCTGCACTGGGGCCGCTTCCAGGACCACGACGGGCGGATCCGTTCCTCCTTCATCGGCAAGGGCAACAAGCCCGCCCACCTCGATCTGCCCGACGACGTGTGGCAGACCCTGCTGCGTTGGAAGCGCGCCTACGAGCGCGCCTCGGGGGTGACGCTCAACCGGGCGGACCCAGTGTTCCTGCCCTGTGACTCACGTGCGCTGAAGGCTGCCCGCGCGCGCGTCGGGCTGCAGCCCCTCGCGGCAATCGCCCGCCGCTCGGTCCACAACATGGTGGTCGCCCGACTCGCGGACGTCGGGCTGGAACAGGATCGGCTGGCCCCGCACGCCCTCCGTGCCACCGGCGCGGTCCTGGCGTTCCGCGCGGGCGCCTCCATCATCGAGATCAAGGAGCTGCTGCGCCACTCCTCGGTCGACACGACGATGCGGTATCTGCAGGCGCTGGTGGGCGGTGCGTCGCGGGCGGCGATCGACCGGATCCAGCTCGACGTGCCGCGCTGGACCGATCCCGACGATGACCCGCCGCAGGATGACCCGCCCGGGGGCGTACCGACGCCACCTGATCAACCAGCGATACCGGGTGCCCCGTGGGCCGGGGCCGCCCCGCAGCGCGATGGCGGTGCTCCCGCTATCGGCCCTTCCGACACTCGCTCGCTCCCCGCGGCGACAACCCGTGGCCGGCAGCTGCCCCCGGGCAGCCTGATCCGCGATGCCCGCCGCTGGACGGCGGTCCCCCTCGCGGAGCCGGCGCGTGCCTACCTGGCCGCCCTGCCCGTGGACCGGCCCGCCAACGTGTCGCGCATCCACCGCCTGGTCGGGCGTCCGGCGAACGTCGTGTGGGCCGCGGAGACCGAGCTCGCCGCGGCGGGCCTCATCAGCTTCTCATCCACCCGCCGGCGCGTGGAACGCACCCCGGCCGGGATCGCGGTCGATGTGCCGATCGCGCCCGACGGCGCGCTGTCCGAGGTCGCTCGCAGGGTGCTCGCGGAACTGCCGACCGGCGGCGCGACGCGCTGGGGACACCGGGTGCGTGCCGACCTTGGTCTCGACGTGGAGACGTTCGCCGCCGCCGTGCGCGAACTGCGCGGCACCGGCCTCGTCCGCACGGGGCGGGGAGGGAGCGTCGCTCGGATCCTGGGCGCCGGCGGCGCGTCGGCCGCGCCGCCAGGCAGCGAGGCGGAGCCACGGCCGAAGGCGGCGTAGGGGGACGGGATCGACTGTCGGACGGCGAACTTCCCCTGGCAGGTGTGGACGGAAGGCGCTCGACGGGCGCGCCGGCGCCAATATCCGCCGTGCTCCTGTGCACCGCACGTTCCTGCTCTCGGGCCTCCTCGTCTGCGCCTGTGGGAAGCCGCTGCACGGCCAGACGCGGAGCT
>JAJYKX010000257.1 GCA_021788175.1 Chloroflexota bacterium | reverse complement strand
GAGACGACCGAATGGCCCGAGACGCTCGAAGCGCACGGGGGACGCAGTGCGCTGGTGGGACGGGACCTGGGCCGCGCCACTGCCGCCCTCGCGCGCCTGGCGCCGCTCGGGGCCGCGGCGCGGGACGCGACCACGCGCGCTCGCTCGGCGCAGGTCGCGTTCTCGGGGGCCGCCGAGGCCATCGCCGAGTCGCTGGGGACCTGGCTGGCCCGGTAGGCCATCATCGGGTCGCCGGGTCGCCGGGTCGCCGGGTCGCCGGGTCGCCGGGTCGCCGGGTCGCCGGGTCGGCCCATCGTCCGTCGGCGAGAGAGGCCGCCTGCCCGCCGGCTCGTCCGCCGGATCGCCGCCCGACTGCCGGACCGTTGTGCCGGGCAGGAGACACGACCTTGTGCACTCCAGGAAGGGCCATACGGGCCTCACCGGCGCAGTTGCCGTGTCTCATAGTCTTGGACTATGAGACTTGAGATTACCCGGAAGAGCGACCTGGCCCTCCGAGCGCTGCGCGTCCTGGCAACCGGACCCAACGTCTGGAAGGCATCGGCGCTGGCCCGGGCGATCGGGACCACCCCGGGGTTCCTGACTCAGGCTCTCGGCCCACTCGTCCGGCACGGGTGGGTCCTGTCGTCGGTCGGCCCGACCGGCGGATATCGCTACGCGGGCTCGATGTCCAGGCCTTCGATGCTGGAGGTCATCGAGGCGATCGAGGGTCCCGCGCTCGATGCGAACTGCGTCCTGCCGGATAGCGCCCAGTGCACGGTGGCCGCGTCCGGAGCCCCGTGCGTGCTTCACGAAGGATGGTTGCAGGCGAGCGCCGCGGTGCAGGCCATGCTGGCCGGCACTCCCGCGGTCACACCCTGCAGCCAGCGACCGCCGGCCGGCATGGACCGGTCGCGACACGAGCCCACTGCCGCGATGACGTCGCCGGCACGATGAACCGCCCAAGGAGAACCACCATGGCATCCACCGCGCCCCTCACCCCCACCCAGATCCGGGAACCCGCCCTGGCCCGGTTCCTGTTCGCGGACACGCGCGCGTCCTGGCTGTGGCTGATCGTCCGCCTGTACCTGGGCTACGAATGGATCAACGCCGGACTCGACAAGCTCAGCTCCCCCGTGTGGACCGGCGCCAAGGCCGGCACCGCCCTGGCCGGCTTCGTCCAGGGAGCGGTCAAGCAGGCGGGTGGTGCCCATCCCAACGTGCAGGGCTGGTACAGCGACTTCCTCAACAGCTTCGTCGTCCCCAACGCAGGCACGTTCTCGTACATGGTCGCCTTCGGTGAGACGCTGGTGGGGATCGCCCTGATCCTGGGCGCGCTCACCGGCGTCGCGGCGTTCTTCGGCATCTTCATGAACGCCAACTACCTGCTCGCCGGCACGGTGAGCACCAACCCGATCCTCGCGTTCCTCGCGATCTTCATCGTGCTCGCCTGGCGAAACGCCGGCTGGATCGGTCTCGACCGCTGGCTCCTGCCGATCCTCGGCACGCCCTGGCAGCCCGGCCGCCTCTTCGGGGCCGCCGAGAAGACCGCCGACTGACCCTTCCGGTGGACGGCTGCACCGTCCGCCCCTCCTCGCCGATGACGGCCGGGCATCCGCCCGGCCGTCATCGCTCTTCGCCGACGGGCCGGGTGCCGGACACCGCCACGGCGGAAGGGTGGGCCGGGCAGGCACCGACGGCCGCATCGGCACCGACGCCGAGGGTCGCCTCGGGACCAACGCCGACGCCCGCCTCGGGACCGACGCCGGGGGTCGCCTCGGCACCGACGCCGACGCCCGCCTCGGCACCGAAGGCCGCACCCGCGCCGGCGGTCGCGCAGCCGGCAGCGCACGCAGCACTGCCCTCACCGCGGCCGAGCAGCCACGCCAGCGCCGGGCCGCTGACGACGCCGTACGCGAGCCCTCCGGCCGCCCCGACGCCCAGCGATGCCAGCAGAAGGTGCGCGGGGTCGGCGCCGGCCGCCTGCACCGGGAGCGCCAGCGGGGCGCAGATCATGGACGCCCAGGCCGCGGAGGCCCACGCGACGGCGCTCGCCACGACCCACGTCCACGCACGAGTCAGCCCGGACGCGGCGGCCAGCACGACCCACTGCGCCGCGCCAACCAGGAAACCGCCGGCGAGCGGTCCGAGCGGGCCGGTCAGATACAGGAACTCCAGTCCCGACAGCGCGGCGATCGGCCAGATCGCGGCGGTGACCACGAGCCACCAGCCGGGTTGGCGTAGGTGCTCCCGGAGCAGCAGCCACTGCGGGAGAGCAACGACGAGGCCGTATGCGATGAACGGGACGCCTCCGGTGTCGAAGGCGATGGCAAACGCCACCGCGCCGAACAGCGTGGCGCCCAGGACCCACCCGAGCGTGAATGGAGTGAGGCGAACGATCGCGGGCGGGGCTGCAGACCGTGCGTCACCTGCCGGCGTCGCCAGGAGATGCCTCGCGAGGAGCGACATCGCTCCCAGGGCGACTGCGGCGAACCACGCCGTCCCGTCGAACCCGGGCCAGGCCAGCCAGGCCACCGTCACCGCGCAGGGGAGCACGGCACGCACCAGGAGGTGGGTCCCCCCTCGCGGGGCTCGGAGGGCGACGAGCGTCGCCGCCGGGAGGTTGCGGGCCACAGGCGAAGCCGGGGGACGCCTCACTGCGCCGGTCGTGCCAGCCAACTCGTCCCACTCCGGCCCGCGGTCGCGGCACATGCCGCTTCGCGAAGATGACCCGGTCCGCGTGCTCCGACCAGACCGTTTCCGACCGCCGGCGCGGGACGATCGGCCCGTTCGCACGATGTGAGGGCTGGCATCCGGCCGCCTGCCCTACACTGGACGCCAGATGGGAAGCGTGCCCGACCCCGGTCCCCGACCGGATCACCCCGACGTGACCCCTGAGCCTCCCTCTTCGCGTCCACTCCGCATCGCGATCGTCGCAGCGAACACCTTCGAGCACGATTCGCGGCTGCTGCGTACGGGTCGCGCGCTGGCCGCCGACGGGCACCGGGTGACGGTGCTGGCCCTCTCCGCCCCGGATCTCCCGTCACGCGAGGAGCTGGGGGAGCGACTCGACCTGCGCCGTCTCGACGTGGATCGCCGGGTGACCGCCGCGTTCCGGC
>JAJYKX010000256.1 GCA_021788175.1 Chloroflexota bacterium | reverse complement strand
CGCCCTACGGTTCCCGTGGCGCACCTTCTGCATGATGCAGTCCGGGGGGCATCCCGGCCGCCCTTCCGGCGAGCGCCCTCGGGCGAGCGCGCCGCCGGCAAGCACGCTTCGGGCAGGCGATCCCAGCGGAGCGCCACTCCGGGGAGCGGCCCCGGGGGAACGCCCTTCAGGCAACGCGCCGCCGCAAGCGACCCCAGCGGAGCCCCACTCCGGGGAGCGCACCGCCGGCGGGCAATGTTCCCTCAGTCCGCGGAGCGACTCACGGGGGAGGAAGTTTCGGGGAACGCCCCTCCGGGGAGCAAGCTTCGGGGAACGCCCCCTCGGGGAGCGCACCGCCGGCTGGCAGTGTTCCCCCGGTCCGCGGAACGACCCGCCGGTCAGCGCCCTTCCGCGCACCCGGCCCTGCACGTCGAGTGACCGTCAGTGACCTGCCACGACGGTTCAGCGCCTTCGCGGCCGTTTGCCGGCGCGTCCCGACCGTCGAGCGGCAAAGCGGTCGCCCGCAAGGACGTAGGCCACCCCCGGGAGGGTGGCCAGCAACCAGACGATGCCGGCCACCGGCATGGCGACGACCGAGAAGGCAACCGCCGGGACCACGGCGGCCAGCGCGACCGCGGCGGCTTCAGCGACCGTGAATGGCCGGTCGCTCGCCGACCAACGCAGGTCGGTCACTGAGAATGGGCCCTGCCCGCGGTGATCGAACATGGCGTCCCCCGCCGCTCGCCGGGATGTCGGGCTCGGGCGCACACGAGGCAGCGCCCCTGGGCACAGAGCGCGACGACCATCCCGCTGCTGGCGAACGCTAGGCGCCCGACCGCGTGCTTCACAGAGGCAAACGGCCTTGCGGCGACGAGCTGCGCAGGGCTCACGCGCTCCTCGTCGCAGAGGTCGATCGGCCATGCGCACGCCGGAGCAGAGGTCGATCGACCATGCGCACGCCGGAGCAGAGGCCGGCTGCCGTGCGACGCGCGAGTCGCGCGCCAGGCTCGCGCCGGCCCCTCCTCAGGCAGCGGGCTCGAGGCGCCGCTCCTGTCCGCAGCTGCAGACGAAGACGGCGCCCAGGCACTGGCCCGTCCAGTCCTCTTCGAGATACAGCTGGCGGAAGGTATGGCGATGGAGCCGCCGCGTCGCGCTGCACTCGTGCGGCTCGCCGCACAGCCGCGTCCCGGCGGGCGCCGGTTCGCACGGGCACCAGGTGGCGCAGCCGAACCACACGAGCCGGTAGCCGCAGCAGGGACAGCGCGCCATGCCCCGAACGGGCTGCATGGTCGCAAGCATCGTCGCACCCGGAGGGTGTGGCCAGATGCGAAGCGCCCCCGAGGTGCGTGCCCCCCGGCCCGTCCGGGTGCCTTCCGCAGCGAACCCGTGCACGGCGAACTCGCGCTGTCGTCTCAGCGGCTGTCGACCGTTTCGGCGGCTGCCGCAAGGACGGGCTCAGGTCGTCCCGCGATCCCGGCCGATCGAGGGGCCCTCACCGCCGGGTGTCGGATCCCGGCCGATCGAGGGGCCCTCACCGCCGGGTGTCGGATCCCGGCCGATCGAGGGGCCCTCACCGCCGGGTGTCGGATCCCGGCCGATCGAGGGGCCCTCACCGCCGGGTGTCGGATCCCGGCCGATCGAGGGTCGCGCATCTCCCGGCGCCGCGTCGTCCGCCCGGTCCCGCAGGTAGGCCAGCACAGCCGGCCAGTCGGGGAACGCGGGCGCACCGAACAGGATGTGCTCACCCGGGAAGCGGTCGGCACCGTGTGCGCGGCGGTCGTCGACAAGGAAGTCGCCCTGCAGCAGGTCCTTGTGATGGCAGAGGATCAGCCGCTTGTGACCGGCCTCGCCCAGGTGGCGCTGCACCCAGAGCAGCTTGTCGGACCAGGCCGACGGGTTGCGCCATGGGGCGGTGGAGAGCACGTACGTGTCGAACAGCTGCGCCAGCTCTGCGAACGCCTCCAGGGCGCCCGGCAGCGGGTCCATCAGGGCGAAGATGCCGGGAGCATCGTCGAGATGCCCGACGTACGCGAGGCGGACCCGCGGGTCCAATCGCGCCACGCCGCTGTCGAAGTCGACCAGGACGCCGTCCATGTCGACGTAGAGCCGCCGCATCGTCCGCTCCGTCACGCGCTCGAGGGCAGGCTGCGATCCGCAGACGAGCGGTCCTTGTCGCCCATCGCGCCGACGGTCGCTGCCGTGCCGACGGTCGCTGCTGTGCCGACGGTCGCTGCCGTGCCGACGGTCGCTGCTGCGCCGACGGTCGCTGCTGCGCCGGCCGGCTTCCGACGCGCTCCGGTCACGGGCAGGCGTAGTCGCCGTCGTAGGGTCTGCCGAACCACTGGGTGAGCGGAACCCCGCCGCCGGTGAAGCTCGCGAGCGAGCAGTTCGACTTCGCCCCGGAGAGGGTTCGCGCCCCCGGGATCCAGTCCGGCAGGCCGGACAGACTGCCGAGGCTGGCGCCCCCGCCAGTGATCTGCCCCCACTGGCTGGCGGTGCTGTAGATGCCGACCCTGGCGCCGCCGAGGGTGACGCCGCCGGACGTCTCGTTCGCGCCTGCGTACGGAGCCTCATCCGCGAACGCCGCGACCATCCCCTGCAGGTCGGCCACGTTGTTCGCCAGGCCCTGGGAACCCGTCTCCCAGGTATTGCCGGTCTCCACGTCGAGCCACCAGGTGTAGGTGGACGGCACGTTCGCGTCCGTGGGCTCGGGGCTGACCGGAGACAGGGCTGCCAGCCACATCATGTCCTGGATCGCCTTGTTCCAGCCGTACTGCCAGGCGCAGGCCTGGTCGTTGCCGCCAGAGCATGTCCCGTACGGATCGGACACTTGCACGCCGTTGGGATCGACGTTGCCGGTTGGCCAGTCGGACACGCCGGCCTGCCCCGGGTCGGCGGTGTTGACGTAGAGCGACGCCTTCGGCTGCACACCGGGGGACGACGCGCCGCTCGAGCTCCATGCCCAGGCCAGCTCGCTCGCAAGGCACGAGTTCGGCGTGTTCGCCAGCCCGGCGTTGAGCCCCACGATCCCGAACGCCTGGCCGCTGGGGTACGCGCCTCCGCACTGCGGCCACGAGATGTCGTTGCCGGTCGACGAGCCGGCGGGCGATGGCGACGGGGAGGGCGATGGCGTCGGCGATGGCGAGGGCGATGGC
>JAJYKX010000255.1 GCA_021788175.1 Chloroflexota bacterium | reverse complement strand
GAGCCCGCCCATCGCCGTGGCCATCACCACGCTCGTCTCCCGCGCGGCCGCCACCGAGGCCGCCGGCGCCATCCCGAGGGCCGCCAGGACCATCGAGTAGGCAGCGAACATGCCCAGCCCCGCCAGCAGCGTGTCCCGCCCGACCTGGCGGCGCACCACCGCGGGCCCCTCGCTCGCGAGCACCCAGGCGCCGTACGCGAGCGACGGCCAGCCCATCACCAGCTCGTAGTACGCGAGCGGGTCGGCGTGGACCACGCCGGATTTGTCGATCGTCGTGTAGCCGGCGATGCATGCGGCGATCCCCAGCGTGAACGCGAGGTCGGCCGGTCGTGCCCCGCCGCGGATCCCGCGCACCAGGATCACGCCGACGGCGACCAGCCCCACGCCCGCGACCTGGGCCGGCGAGTGCTGCGCGCCGACCACCAGCGTCGCAGCGATCAGCACGAGGACCGGCGCCAGCCCGCGCGCCAGCGGGTAGACCAGGCTGAGCTCGGCCCGGCGGTACGCGGCCGCGAGCAGGGCCAGGTAACCGAGCTCCAGCGTCCCGGAGACGACCACGTACGGGATGACGGCCGGCGAGGCACGCCACACCAGGAGCACCAGGGGGAGGGGCACGGTGACCGAGACGACCGCCGCGAGCGCGGTGGCCACCTGGGGATCGCGTGCGCGGGCCACCAGGACGTTCCACGAGGCGTGGATGGCCGCGGCGCCGAGTGCGAGCGCAAGGGCGAGGGGCGGCACGTCGGCGTCCCCGCGTCCCGCGGCTCAGGAGCGCAGGAGGTGCGGCGTCAGGCGGACCGCCAGCTGCTGCTTCGGCAGGGCACCCACGATGCGGTCGACGACCCGCCCGTCCCGCAGGACCACCAGCGTGGGGATGCTGAACGCCTCGAAGCGCTGGGCGAGCGCCGGGTTCTGGTCGACGTCGACCTTGACCACCTTGAGGCGCCCGGCGTACTCACGGGACAGCTCCTCCAGGATGGGCGCGACGAAGCGGCAGGGCGCGCACCATGGCGCCCAGAGGTCGACCAGGACGGCCACCCGTGCGTCGGCCTCGGCGTCGAACGTGTCGTCCGTGGCGTGGACCAGCCACGGGAGCATCGCCTTGCACGAGGCGCAGACCGGCACGGCGCGGGCGCTCGGGCGGATGCGGTTCCTGGTGCCGCAGCCGGCACAGGTCAGGACCGAGCTGGGACCACCCGGCTGCGCGCCGCCGGCCCCGGGCCCCGGAACGGCGGATTGCCCGGAGCGGCCCCCCGGTCCTGCCGGTTGCCCGCCCGCCGCGTTCATGACGGCGAGGAGAGGAGCGACACCGCCTTGAGCAGCTGCGTGTCGCCGCTGGCGGCCAGTTGCGCAGCGGTCATGCCGGTCAGCTCCGACGGCGAGAGCGGCGACGCGGTCGACGGAAGCGCCACCACCACGTTCGGCTGGATCCCCTTGTGCCAGATCTGGTGGCCCTTGGGGGTCAGCCACTCCGCCACCCCGATCCGGACGCGGGATCCGTCGCTCAGCTCGTACGTCTCGAGCACGGTGCCCGTCCCGAACGTCTTCTCGCCGATCACCTGCGCCCGCCCGTCGTCCTGGAGCGCCCCGGCGAGGATCTCGGCGGCGCTGGCGGTCCCGTCGTCCACCAGGACGACCATCGGGGTGGTGGTGGCGACGCCGCCCGACGTCGCCTTGGAGATGGTCTCCTTGCCGGCGGCGTCGCGCTGGATGAAGACCACGTCGCCGGCGGGCAGGAACTGCGAGGCGGCGCCGACCGCCTCCGACACGTAGCCGCCCGGATCGCCGCGCAGGTCCAGCACGATTCCCCTGGCGCCGGCCGCCTGCGCGGCCTTCAGCGCCGACGCCAGCTGGGCGGCGGCGTGCGTCGCGAACTGCTCCAGGCGGACGTCGGCGTAGTGCGTGCCGGGGATCATGGCCCAGGTGACGTTGGGGACGGTGATGGGCGCGCGCGTGACCGTCACCTCGCGGCTCGACGTGGCCCCCGGGTCCAGGACGCGCACCCGCACCGTGGAGCCGGCGGGACCCCGGAGCTCGCTGGCCAGGGCGTCGAACGATTCGTTGGAGACGTCCTTGCCGTTCACCGCCAGGATCAGGTCGCCGGCGCGCAGCCCCGCCTTCTGGGCCGGGCTGCCGTCGAAGACGGACACGATCGCCGGTCCCTCGGTCTTGATCGAGATCTCCACGCCGATCCCCTGGTACTGGCCGGAGAGGTCGGACGAGAGCGCCGCGTACTCCTGCGGCGTCAGGAAGTCGCTGTGGCCCGTGTCGCCGAGCGCCTGGACCAGGCCCCGGATCGCCCCGTAGGTCAGGTTGGTGGGATTGAGCGCGGCCCGGTCCACGTAGTGCTGCTCGACCAGGTTCCAGGCCTGGTAGAGCAGGCCGATCTCGCTCCGGGCGTCGGCGGGCGGTCCGCTCGACAGGGACGTGCTGCCGGACGGTCCCCCGCGGGCATAGCCGATCCCCGCCAGGAAGCCGCCGGCCGCGACGATCGCCAGGACCAGGAGGCCGGCGACGCCACGCAGGAGCGGCGAGGACCGCCTCGGAGCGTCGGGCTGCCACGTCGACGGAGAGGACTGCGGGCTCCAGGACGGCGGGAGCTCGCCCGGCGCGGTCGCGCCGCCGGGTGGCGGCGCGTCGCCCGGCACGGGACCGTCGGCCCCATCGCCCGGCTCGCGCGCGGCGGAGACCAGGTTGTCCGGCACGTGCCCATCGCCGGCCTCGCGCGCGGGAAACGTCCGGTCGTCCACGGTCACATCGTCGGGGCGCGGACCGCCGGGCCGCAGATCGTCGGGCCGCGGCGTCTCGTAGGGGTGCATGTCCCCTCAGCCTATCACCTGCGAGTCGCCACGCCCGGGAGGGTGGGTCGGGCGAGGTCGCGCTCGATCAGGCGCCAGGCCGCTGCGCCGGCGTGCCGCCGGGTGCCTGGACGGCGCCGGCCGGCCCACCGTGCGAGTCGGGATCGCCCGGCGCGACCGCCGCTCCGGTTCCGGCCGTCGGCGAGGCGCCCGGAGCCGCCATCGGCGCGGGCGCCGTCGGGGCCTGCTCGTCGCGACCGCTCGCCGCGTCCTGGAAGCTGCGGATCGCCCTGCCGATGGCGGCACCGGTCTCGGGAAGCTTGCCGGGCCCCAGCAC
>JAJYKX010000254.1 GCA_021788175.1 Chloroflexota bacterium | reverse complement strand
GCCGAGAAGGCCCCGACGATCCCCTCCAGGACCGTGGCTTCCGTCCCACCGGCCAGCATCACCTCCGCGTCGCCCCGGCGGATCGACTCGGCCGCCTCGCCGATGGCATGGCCGCCGCTGGCGCACGCGCTGATGGTGGCCATGCTGGGGCCGCGCGCGCCCAGGACCAGGCCGACCTGCCCGGCCGTCATGTTGGCGATCGCCATGGGGACGAAGAAGGGGCTGAGCCGGTCCGGGCCGCGCTCCACGTAGGTCCGGATCTCGTCGAAGATCGTGGCCGCCCCGCCGAATCCGGTGCCCACGAACGCGCCGGTGGCATCCGCGAGGGGCCCCTCGAGCCGCTCCGGGAGCCCGGCGTCGGCGAGCGCCTCCTGCGTGGCAAGGAGCGAGAGCTGCGTGGCCCGGTCCGTGCGGCGGAGCGCCTTGCGGTCCAGGACGCGCGTGGGGTCGGCGTCCAGTGCCTCCCCGGCGATCCGGCTCTCCAGGCGCGAGGCGTCGAAGGAGGCGATGGGGCGGATCCCGGACTCGCCCGCGAGGAGCCGGCCCCAGGTCGCGGGCAGGTCGGCGCCCAGCGGCGTCACGGCACCGAGGCCGGTCACCACCACGCGGCGGGGTTCGGTCGACGTCACCGGACGTAGCGCCCCGTCCGGACCGTGGCGGCGCGATAGACGTCGCCGGCCAGGGCGCGCCGCGAGAGCTCGTCGCTCACCAGCTGCGTGTCGTAGGCGGAGCGGCGCAGGTCCGTCCGCACCTCGTCGCCGTCGATCTCCAGCAGCGCCCAGGCCGCCGCCGGGTCCCCGTCGAAGGCATAGCCGCAGGAGCCCGGGTTCACGATCTGCTTCCAGCCGAGGTCCCGCACGTCGGCGATGTGCGTGTGGCCGCAGGTCACGATGCGGGCGTCGGTGCGGGCCATCCGCTCGACGATCGTCGTGACGTCGACGTCCGTGCCCATCCCCGAGGTCTGGCTGCCGGGCGAGGCGTGACAGGCGAGCACCAGCGTCTCGTCCACGCGCACCCGTCGCTCGGCCGGCAGGCGCCGCAGCCAGTCGAGCCGCTCGTCCCCCAGCTCGTCGTGCGCCCACTCGGCGGCCACCACGTTCACCCGGGGGACCTCGTCGAACCAGGGGAACGCGCCGGCCATGTCCAGGTCGGCGGCCGCCACGTCCGTGTTGCCCTGGATGACGATCGCGCCCTGCGCCTCCAGCTCGCGAACCCGGTCGACCGCCTCGCACGGGCGGGGGCCGTTGAGGACGTAGTCGCCCAGGAAGACGACCAGGTCCGGCGCCTCGCGACGCACGTCGACCAGCGCCGCGTCGAGGGCGGTCGCGTTGCCGTGGATGTCGGAGAGGAGGGCGATGCGATAGGTCATGGCTGCCTCGTGATGGAAGGCCGCGGGCGGGCGTGCCCCGCGGCCGGCGTGCCGGGAGCGGCGGGGTGTGCCACGGCCGGAACGGCGCTCACCGGAGCGTGCCCGGCGGCGGGATGATGAACGAGAGGAGCGCCTCGCAGGCGACCTCGCCGTCGACGGTGGCGACCGCGCGGCCCTTCCCGAACCGCCGGCCGAGCTTCTCCATGGTGATCTCCAGGCGCAGCGTGTCGCCGGGGACCACGATCCGCCGGAACCGGCACTCCTCGATGCTGGCGAAGAGGCCCATCGTGTCGCCGAAGCCGGGCTGCTTCGCGACGTAGACGGCCATCGTCTGGGCCAGCGCCTCCACCTGGAGCACGCCCGGCATCACCGGCTGCCCGGGGAAGTGGCCCTGGAAGAACCACTCCGTGGCGGTGACGCCCTTCTCACCGACGATCCGCTGGTGGTCTGGGTCGTACTCCACGATCCGGTCGACGAGCAGGAACGGCCAGCGATGCGGGATCAGGGCCTGGATCTCGCGGGTGGTCAGCACGGTGGTCGACATCCGTCCCTCCCGATCAAGCGGCGCGCGTCAGTCGCGGGCCGCGGCGACGAACGCCGCCGGGCCGACCCGGTCGAGGAGGTTGGTGGTGAACCCGCCCTCCAGGAAGACCGGATGCGACAGGATCGCACGATGGAATGCCACGGTGGTCTCGAGGCCCTCGATGCGCAGCTCCGCCAGCGCCGTGCGCGCCCGCGCGATGGCGGTGGCGCGGTCGGGGCCGTGCACGATCAGCTTGCCGAGGAGCGAGTCGTAGTAGGGCGGCACCTCGTACCCGCGGTAGATGTGGCTGTCCATGCGGACGCCGGGACCGCCGGGTGCCTGGAAGTCCTCGATGGTGCCCGCCTGCGGCCGGAAGTCGTGCCCGACGTCCTCGGCCGTGATGCGGAACTCGATGGCGTGCCCGCGCAGGTCCACGTCCGCCTGCCTGTACCCGAGCGGCTCGCCGGCCGCGATCCGGATCTGCTCCGCCACCATGTCGATCCCGGTGAGCATCTCGGTGACCGGGTGCTCCACCTGGATCCGGCAGTTGATCTCGATGAAGTAGTAGTTGCCCTCTCCGTCGACCAGGAACTCGAGGGTGCCCACGTTCTCGTAGCCGGCGGCCACGATGGCCTGGACCGCCGACTCGCACAGGTGGCGCCGGCTCTCGGGGCCCAGCGCCGGGGTGGGCGCCTCCTCGATCAGCTTCTGGTGGCGCCGCTGCACCGAGCAGTCGCGCTCGCCCAGGTGGACGCCGTTGCCGTAGCGGTCCACGACCACCTGGACCTCGACGTGGCGGTTCTCCTCCAGCCACTTCTCCAGGTAGAGCGAGTCGTCGCCGAACGCGGCACGGGCCTCCGAGCGGCAGATGGTGAGCGCCTGCTCGAGCTCGCGGGGCGAGCGCACCATGCGCATCCCCTTGCCGCCGCCGCCGGCGGAGGGCTTGACGAGCACCGGGTAGCCGATCCGCTCCGCCTCCTCGAGCGCGTGCGCGTCGTCGCGGATGAGGCCGGAGCCGGGGATGGTGGGCAGCCCGTGCTCGGCCAGGAGCCGCCGCGTGGCGGCCTTGGAGGCGAAGCGCTCCAGGACCTCGGCGGAGGGGCCGATGAAGGTGAGGCCGTGGGCGCGGACCATCTCGGCGAACGCGTCGTCCTCCGAGAGGAACCCGTAGCCGGGGTGGATCGCGTCGCAGCCGGTGACGATGGCGGCCGAGATGATCGAGGCCGCCGAGAGATAGCTGCGCT
>JAJYKX010000253.1 GCA_021788175.1 Chloroflexota bacterium | reverse complement strand
TGCCCCAGCATAGCTCACGACAACCCGGCGGAGCGGCCCGGATCCGGCCGTCCGGTGGCTGGCGGCCGACCGCCGACGGCAACTGGCCCTACGCCGCGGCCGGCGCCTCCGCGGGGGCGGGACCGCCGGCTTCACCTTCGGCCGGTGCACGGTACAGATCCAGGAACCGGGATGCGACGCCGGGGCCGGCCGTCACCAGTTTGACGAACTCCGCGCCGTTCATCGCCAGCACCAGCACGTCGTCGTCGGCTGTGACCGTGGCCGTGCGCGGCGCGTTCGTAAGGAGGCCGATCTCGCCGAACACGTCGTCCGGGCCGAGCCGGCGCAGCAACCGGGCCGGGAACGCGGGCGCTTCCTGGCCGGTCACCGTCACGTGGCCCTCGGCAAGGACATAGAAGCGGTCCGCGGAGTCACCCTGCCGGATGATCACGTCGCCCGCGTGGAACCGGACGGCCTTCAGGTGGCGCAGCGCATGATCCAGGCGCGCAGGGGGCAGGCCGGCGAACACCGGCAGGCGCGCCGCACGCAGCAGCTCGCGCTCGAACTCGGTCGGCTCGCGGACGGCTGCCGGACCGATCAGCGTCACGGCCGCCACTCCGCCCAAGGCGAGGGCAACACCCATGCCGACCATCAGGGGCGCCAACCCGACCGATTCGAACAGGATCGGTGCCGTGAGTGCGCCGGCGCAGTTGAACAGGGTTGTCACCGACATCCACGCCCCCGTGCCGCGTCCGCGCAGCTCGTCGGGGACGACGCGCTGGAACACGGTGGTGTCGGCGACGTCGATGCCGACACTTGCCGCGGCGGCCACCGAGATCAGCACGAAGCCCACCACGATCACGTGCGTGAAGCCGAGCAGCAGGACCGCCGCGCCGAACCCGCCCGCGCCGAGCAGGATGGCCGGCGCGAGGCTTCGGCGCAGCACCAGGACGCCGGCCGCCACGGCTCCCACGACCCCGCCGACGCCGATCGCCGCGTTGAGAACTCCGACTGCCGCGTCACCGCTCCGGTACACCTGGGTGGCGAGCAGCACGGTCAGGACGAAGACCGACTGGCTCACGAAGCTCGACACGAAGTCGATGGCGAAGATGCCCGCGATGGGGCGGGGCGGGAGACGCCGAAGGCTCGGGGGGCGGGGCTGCTCCGGGACGAGTGGCCCACCCGCCGCAGGTGCCACGTCGGCGACGGGTGGCGTGTCCGCCACGGGCGGCGTGTCCGCCACGGGCGGCGCCGCGGAACTGCCCGGGACGACGCGAGCCGTCTCGGCAGCCGGCCGCGCCCTGCCACTCGGCAGCGTCCAGAGGACCACGGCGATGACGCCGAACGACACCGCGTTGAGCAGGAACGCGGCCGTGAGGTCGCTGCCCGCGATGAGCAGGCCGCCGAGCGCAGGGCCGACGACGAACGCCAGCATGTCGAGCGTCTGCCACGCGCTGTTGGCCGGTCCGAACTCGGTCTCGTCGCGCACCATGCTGGGGATGAGCGCGCCGATCGCCGGGTAGAAGAGCGTCGCGAAGCACGTTGCCAGCACGGCGACCACGACCATCGCCCATGCGGGGCCATTGACGGCGGCGATCCAGGCCAGCACCAGCATGAGCAGCCCGCGGACGATGTCGGACGTCATCAGCACGTAGCGGCGGTCGAAGCGATCGGCGATCATCCCGGCCGGAATCGAGAAGACGACGTAGGGGAGGATGCGCGCGGCGCCGATGACCCCGAGGAGCGCCGGGCCGCTCGACTTGTAGATGATCACCATGAGCGCGACGAGGTACAGCCAGTTGCCGATCCCGGACGCGAACTCGCCGGCGAGCAGCCGGGCCAGCGGTCCGTTCCGGAGCAGGGCACGGTAGGACGCGAGCGCGTTCATCGCAGGACGGGACGCTCTGGCATGGGACGCTCTGCTAGGGGACGCCGGGCGCGGCGCGCCTCATGAGGCGCTACGGTAGCACCCGGCACAAGAGCCGGCGAAGCCCGCCACGATGTCCGGGGCGCGGCACGGGCACAACGGAGCCCGTGGTCGGAAAAGGTCCGTCCGAACGCGCGGATGCCCTATGCTCGCCCAGTGCGGGGCCCGCACGGCAGCGACCCTGGTCCGGTGATCGCGCTGCCTGCTCCCCGGAGTACGACGGGAGCGTGTGGCGGTGGCGATGGGGCGGGATCCCGGCGGGCGGAGAGGGCCGTCCTGGGGCATCCTGGATGAGCCCGGCCTGGGCACGTCGCTGATGCTGCTGCTGTTCATCGCGGCCGTCCTGGCCTTCGCGGTGATGGCCGTGCTGGCACCTGCCGCCCCGCCACCCTCGGCTGCCCCCGTCACCGGGACCGCCGCCCCGGGATCATCGAACGTCGCCTCGCCCGCGGCCGGCGCCGCGGCATCGGCCGGGCCGGGTGCGACGGCAGGATCGAGCGCATTCCCGGCCCCGGCAAGCCTCGCCCCGGCGGTCACGCCCGCGCCGTCGCCGACCGGCACCCCACCGCCCACGCCGAAGCCGACGCCGTCGCGCACCCCACGGCCGACACCGTCCCCGACCCCCAGGATCACGCCGTCGCCGGCGCCGACGGTGACGCCATCGCCGGCACCGACGGTCACCCCGCCCCCGTCGCCGAGCCTGCCGCCCGCGACCCCCTCCCCGGTCGCGGTCCCGAGCACCGCGCTGGGATCGAACCCGCCGGCATGAGCGGACGCGTGCCGCGGAGTGGAGCTGTCACCCGTGACCGGTGACCTCGCGATCCGGCGGGCGATCCTCGACGACGTGCCGGCGATTCGCGCGATCCTGGCGGCGCACGACGAGGACGGCCCGGTCACGGACGTCGACATCGTCGGGCCCTATGTCCGGCACCTGGTCGCACGCTGCCTCGCCCTGGTGACCGAGCGAGACGGCGAGGTCGTCGCGTACGGGGCGGCCGTGGACACCGGCATCGTGCGGCAGCTCGCGGAGCTGTTCGTCCGCCCGGATCTCCTCGGTCGAGGGATCGGGCGCCCCCTGCTCGACGCGGTACTCGGGGACGCGCCGCGACGAACGACGTTCGCTTCCGCGGATCCCCGAGCGCTCCCGCTGTACGTGCGCGCCGGCATGGCGCCGCTGTGGCCGATCCTGCTCGTCGAAGGCCCTGCGGCACTGCTGGCGGCACCGCAGCGGCCGATCGAGATCGAGCCGG
>JAJYKX010000055.1 GCA_021788175.1 Chloroflexota bacterium | reverse complement strand
GATGTCGCCCAGGCGTCCCTGGTGGGCCTCGATGAACTTCTCGCTCGAGACGAACATGCCGCCCGAGCCGCAGCAGGGGTCGTACACCCGGCCCCGGTAAGGGGCCAGCATCTCGACCAGCACGCGGACCACGTGGGAGGGGGTGTAGAACTGGCCGCCCTTCTTGCCCTCGGCGCTGGCGAACTGGGCGAGGAAGTACTCGTAGACGCGACCCAGGACGTCCTTGGCCCGTTCTGCCGGACTGCCCAAGCCGATGTCCGAGACGAGGTTGATGAGCTGGCCCAGGCGCTGCTTGTCGAGGCCGGGTCGCGCGTAGTCCTTGGGGAGCACGCCCTTCAGGGTCGGGTTGTCGCGCTCGATGGCGCTCATGGCGTCGTCGACGAACGTCCCGATATTCGGTTGGGGCGCGCTCGCCTTCAGGTGTGACCAGCGGGCTTCTTTGGGCACCCAGAAGATGCTCTCCGCGCGGTACTCGTCGGGGTCCTCGGGATCGGCACCCTCAGTGCGCGCAGTCTCGAGCGCGGCGCGCTTCGCCTCGAACGCGTCGCTGATGTACTTGAGGAAGATCAGGCCGAGGACGACGTGCTTGTACTCGGCGGCATCCATGTTGTTGCGGAGGGCGTCGGCGGCGGCCCAGAGCTGGCGCTCGAAGCCTAGTTCGCCTGCGGCTGGCTGCCTGTCGCCGTTCTCACGCCGACGTGGCATGCGGCGTCACCCTCCTACGTAGCCCCCGTCCAGCCGGACTGTACTGCAGCCTACAGCGCGGTCATGACGTCCGGGGCTCGGTCTCGAGGCAGGGTCGGCAAGGGAGAGCAGGGCAACGCCCCAAAGGAGCAGCGGCGATCGCCCCGGAAGGCTCGGCGTGCTACGGGCGGGGGACGAACTCGCCGGAGCTCAAATCAGACACCGACCGGCTGGTGGGACGAGATGTCCTCGCGTGTCTCGGCCGCAATGGTCGTCCGCTGCGCAGTCGGCTGAGCTCGGACCGTGATGGTCATGCTCGGGGCCGTCGTACTCCCATGCACGCCACCGGGCATGAGCACACCAGCGCCCGAGAGCATCCGTTCGAGCGCCGTACGGACGGTCTCAGACAAAGAAAGGCCGTTCGCTGCCGCGTAATCATCGACGGCCGAGGCGATCTCCTGCGGCACCCTTACGCTCAGAACGGCTCCCGTCGGCTTCCGTGTCCTGATCTCGACATCTTCTTCGTGCATCGTCATCTCGATCTTAGCTGATGGTACCGGCCGACGTCGTTGGGCTTGGAAGGATACCCGGTCCGCGGTCGCCACGTACCGTACTCACCAGTAGGGTCGATGGGCAAGGTGATGAAGGTCCCGTGCCTGTCAGGGCCCACTAGCAAGAAGGGCGCGCCGGTTCGGGTCGCGTTCGTGAGCAACCGTGGGTTCTCATCGACGACCTCCAAAGCTTGCCGAACGCTCACCCCGTGAGAGTGCAGCTTGTCACGATTCGCGTCGTCGATGAGCAGATCCCAGACGTCGATCCTCACCCCAAGGCCTCTTGACTGACAGCGTCTGACAGCGTATACATTCGACGTACAACAGTCAAGAGGACCTGCTATGCGCGTCGACTTCCTTCTGCTCGCCGATCACGCCGAGGCCATTGGCGGCAAGCTCTACATGATGGGCGGTGGATTCGACCGGGTCGGGATGATCCAACTCCCTGGGATGGCGCAGTTCGATGTTGCCGTCGGCGTACTCGTTGGCTACAACGAGACCAATCAGCAGCATGCGTTCGAGTTGAGGTGCGAGGACGCCGACAACGTGCTCGCCTTCCCGCCTGTCCAGGGGAGCTTCGAGGTGGGCCGCCCTCCGGGAATGGCGGCGGGAAGCGAACAGCGGGCAATCATGGTGTTGCGCGGACCGTTTCCATTCAAGGCGCAGGGGGAGTATTCGTGGGTCGCGGTGGTGGACGGCGAGCGACAGCCCCCGACGCGGTTCCGCGTGGAACAGGCACACGTGCTTGCGCCGGTCCAGCCTCCCCCTGCAAGCCAGGCCTAACCTGCCCGGTCGAAGGATCCGATTGGGTCGCCCCCACGCTGCTCGTCACCCAGCCGCACTGAGGCGAGCCGCCCGCAGACCGAATGAATCGCGCGCAACTCAGGGCCTCCCTCCTGGGGAGGAGGCGGGTCGCAGTCACGCTCAGCGGGGCATCATGGCCATCTGACGGACATCCGACACGAAGATGTGGGGCCGAAACCGCTGGCCGGTATCGAGATTGAGGCCCAAGTGGGGACAACTGCCGAACGGTTGGTCGGGGCGAGAGGATTTGAACCTCCGACCTCATCGTCCCGAACGATGCGCGCTACCAAGCTGCGCCACGCCCCGACCGAGTGCCGGCGGCCCTGAGGCCGCGCGAGCCGGAAGAGTATAGCCGACGGGCGCGCCCCGCCGCGCCCGTCGCGGAGCCGGGCGAGCTCGCGTGGATGTCCGTCGGTTCTGTACCTAACGGAGTGCCGGCAGGCTCGCCGCCGCCACCGCCTGGCCGTGTCGCTTGTCGCGTTCCGAGGCCGTGTGGAAGGTGGTCGCCTCGGCCAGCTCCGGGTCCTCGACGCGGAGCACCTCCCGGGCCCGTTCCAGGATCACGTCGCCGCCGCGGCCCGTCATCACGCGGCCCAGCAGCAGGAGGTGCCGGAACTCGTAGAAGTCGCGGTACTCGAGGAGCCCGTAGCCCAGGTACGTGCCGATCGTCTCGTACACGGGGACGGCGCGTGGGTCGCCTGCCGCCATGAGGCGCTGCAGGTGGACCAGGCGCTCGGGCAGCGGCATCCCCGGGTCGGTGTCGATCCCCGCCGCCGGGAGGAGCCGCGCGACGGCCTGCTGCGAGAAGTACTGGACGCCGCAGCCGCGGTCGCCCGACCATTCGTCGACCGGCGCGTCGGGCGCGTAGTCGACCGGGACGAACGCCAGCTCGTCGAGCCAGGAGGTCAGCTGCCCATCGGGCGTGACGTACCCTGCCGCCTCGCTCGATCCCATCGCGATCCCGAGCAGCCCCCCGACGCCGGACAGCATCGAGCCTGCCAGCGCGGTCACCTCGCCGTCGTTGACGACGACGAACGGGACGTCGTGCCACGCATGCCGCAGCTCGCGGAAGAGCCCGCGCACGCGCGTCTCGAACAGGTCCCGGGGGACCGAACGGAATAGGGACGCGGCCCGGACCTCGTTGTCCACGTAGACGCCGGCCGAGCTCCCGCCGATCGCGTCCACGCGCGGCATGTGCGCCGCCGCCGACCGCAGCGAATCCATCACCTGGTCGAAGTGCCACTGCGGGTCCGCCTGGTGCGACGGGTCCCAGACGATCTCCTCGCTGAAGACCACCTCGCCGTCGATGACCGCCGCGACCTTGCGGTCGCTCGCCCCCAGGTCGAACCCGATGCGGCACCCGTCCAGGTGTCGGCCGAGGGGCGACGTCGCCGCCCGCGACGGCGGGAAGTCGGCTCGGGCCGCGTGCACGACCTCGAACGGCTCGCCGAAGAGCTCGTCGCCCATCATGTGGGCATCGAACCGCCCGGTCTCCGTCTCCTCGAAGTGGTGGCGGAGCGCGGCGACCAGCCCGTCGGGGCCGTCCACCCAGACCCTGCTCCCGCCACGCGACCAGAGCAGGAACTTGACGAGCCGCTCGCAGAGCGCGTGGCTCGCCGCCGCGCCCGGGTGTCCGTCCGCGAAGACGGCCGTCTCGCGAACCGACACGGTCCCGCCCGGCTGCTCGACCGCGACGGCGACGGGGACCCCCGCGCCGGAGGATGCGATCGCCGCTGCCATGGCGCGGCGTGCCGTGGTCGCCGGCCGGAAACCCGGATCCAGCGGCGGCTCGATGCGGGGCGCGACCAGGTACGGACCGATGTCCGCGATCACCTGGGCTCTCCTCTCCATGATGGCTGTCTCCTCCCGTCCCTCCGGCGGGTCAGCGCGTCGGCGTGACCCCTCAGCGCGTCGGCGTGACCCCTCAGCGCGTCAGCGTGACCTTGGTGATGTTCCTGGGCGTCTCGGTGTCCAGCCCGCGGGCACGGGCCAGGTGATAGGCGAAGAGCTGGGCGGGCACGATCGCGACGAGCGGCGAGAGCCACTCGGGCACCGCGGGCAGGCGCACGACGTCGCCGAGGCCGGCAACGTCGTCGGGGGCATCGGAGAGGACGAGCACGTTCGCCCGGGCGTCCCGCAGGCGCTCGAGCAGCGCGAGCATGCCCGCCAGGACCGGCCCCCTGGTCGCCACCGCGTGCACCGGGAAGCCCGGCTCCACGAGCGCGATGGGGCCGTGCTGGAAGTCGGCCGCGGAGTACGGATCGGCCAGCACGTAGGCGAGCTCCTTGAGCTTGAGCGCCCACTCGCGCGCGGTCGCGTAGTGGAGCCCGCGGGCCAGCACCGCGCAGCGATCCTCGGCGGCCCGCGCGGCGGCCAGCTCGGCCACCTGCTCCTCGACCGCGAGCGCCTCGCGCAGTGCGCCCGGCACCGCGTGGAGCTCGGCGTGCGAGGTTCCGTCGCCGGAGAGCGCGGCCGAGAGCATGGCGAGCAGCGCGATCTCGGCCAGGTACGTCTTGGTCGCGGCGACCGCCCGTTCGGGACCGGCCTCGAGGGCGACCACGTGCTCGGCGGCCTGCGCCAGCTCGGAGGCGGGCTCGTTCGTGATGGCCGCGGTCAGCGCGCCCTGGCGTCGCGCGTCGTCGAGGACGGCCACGACGTCGGGCGAGCGGCCCGACTGCGAGATGCCGAGCACCGCCGCGTTGCGCAGCCGGGGCCCGGCGCCGTAGACCGAGACGAGCGACGGCGCCGCGAGCGCGACCGGGATCCGGTTGCGCGAGCCGAGGACGTACTGCGCGTAGATCGCGGCATGGTCGGAGGTGCCGCGAGCGGCGATCATGACCAGGTCCACGTCGCGGGCCCGGATGGCAGCCGCGAGCTCGGAGACGGGCCCGGTCGCGTTCTCCAGGAGCCGCTGGACGACCTCCGGCTCCTCGCCGAGCTCGGATCGCATGCTCATGGGTGCACCTCCGGTTGCGCGAGGTCGACCGGCAGGCGGCCGGCAAAGGGGATCCGGCCCGTCAGCGCGTCGGCGAGCGCCTCCATGAGCGGTGGCTGCACGCCGTAGGTGCACGCGACCGCGCGAGCCTCCGGGTACGCCTCGGCGTCGAAGGGGCCGCGGAGCGCGACGGCGAGCGTGGGTCGGCCCGTGGCGACCGCGGCACGCACGGTGCCCGCCTGTCCGCAGGACCCGTACGCGTCGAACGTGCCGACCAGGATCGCGTCGTGGAGCGCCGCGGCTGCCGCCAGCGCCGAGGCCTGCGCGGGCGTCGGGTCCTGCGGGGACACGAGTTCGTCCACGGCGACGCCGCGGTCACGCAGCGCGTCGGCCAGCCGCAGCCGGACGAACGACGACGTCTCGGCCGGCGTGAGGTCGAGGGGCACCGGGGCGATCAGCGCCACCCGGGATCCCGGACGCAGCGGCAGCATCGCGTCGCGATCGCGCACCAGCGTGACGGCCCGCCGGGCGATCTCGTCGGCGAGGGCGCGGTGCTCCGCGCACCCGACCGTCTCGAGCGGCGGCTGCACCGCAGTCGCCATCCATCGCCGAAGCGCCGCGATCCGCGCCTGCGCCGCGACCAGGCCGGCGTCGTCGAGCGTGCCGTCGGCGTCCGCACGTGCCAGGGCCGCCAGCACCGCCTCCTCCGTGTCGGGATCGTGGACGAGGAGGAGCAGGTCCATCCCGGCGCTGACCGCCGCCACCGCCGTCGCCTCGATGCCACCCGCCGCGGACACGCCGCCCATGTCCATCGCGTCGCTGACGGTGACGCCCGTGAAGCCGAGCCGCTCCCGCAGGAGGCCACGCAGGATGGCCGGCGAGACGGTGGCCGGCGTCGCAACCCCGCCGGTCAGGGCGGGCACGCCGAGGTGCCCGGGCAGCACGGCACGCGCGCCGGCGGCGATCCCCGCGCGGAACGGCACGAGTTCCTCGGCCTCGAGCCCGGCAAGGTCCCGGTTCAGCACCGGCATGCCCAGGTGCGAGTCGCCGGTCGCGGCGCCGTGGCCGGGGAAGTGCTTGAGGACCGCCGCGACGCCGGCCTCCTGGATCCCCGTCGTCATCGCCGCCGCGAGGCGGGCGACGAGCGCGGGATCGCCCCCGAACGGGCGCGTCCCCAGGGCCGTGGCGGACTCGCGATGCAAGATGTCGCAGACGGGGGCGAACACGAGGGTGCCTCCCATCGCGGCCACCTCGGTCGCGATCGCGCGCCCCGCCCGCCGTGCGAGCTCCTCCGAACCGGTTGCGCCGATGGCGAGGTTGCCCGGCCACGCGGTCGCCCCGTAGTCGACGGCCTGGAGCTGGCCGCCCTCCTGGTCGAGCCCGATCACGAGCGGCGGATCGCCGGCGGGCCGCGCCGCCTGCAGCGCGGCCGCGAGCGCGCGCAGCTGCGCCGGGGAGACCACGTTCTTCGCACGGAAGAGGGTGACCCCGGACGCCTCGCCGCGCGAGATCGCCGCCAGGACGCGGGGCGTCGGCTCGGCGCCCTCGAAGGTGCGCAGCAGTCGCCAGCCGACGAGCGCGCGCCGGCCGGGCGTGCCCGTGGCGCGGGAAGCGCGGCCATCCGCGACCGCATCGGCCCCCGCGGCCCGGTGCCCGCTCATCCCTTCACCGCCCCCGCCGTCAGCCCGCCGACCATCCGCCCCTGGACGACCAGGAAGAAGACGAGCACCGGCAGCGTGAACATCGTCGAGGCCGCCATCGTCGCCCCCCAGTCGGTCCCGAAGTTCGTCTGGAACGAGACCAGCCAGACGGGAAGCGTGTACGTGTCGCGCATCAGGGAGTTCGCGTAGAGGAACTCGTTCCACGCCGTGATGAAGCAGAACGTGGCGGTGGCGACCAGGCCCGGCCAGAGCAGCGGCAGCGTGACCCGCACGAACGCGCCGACCCGCGACGCGCCGTCGACCATGGCCGCCTCCTCGAGATCGACGGGGATGCCGGCGATGAACCCGCGCAGCGACCAGATCGTGAACGGCAGCGTGAAGATGAAGTAGATGATGATCAGCGACGTCAGCTTGTTGTCCATCCCCGCGTCGCGCAGGACCAGGAAGAACGGGATCAGGAGCGCCTCGAAGGGCGCCATCTGGGCGATTGCGACCAGGACCAGGAAGCTGCGCCGCCCCCGGATCCTGGCCCGGGCCACGACGGCCGCGGCCAGGAAGCCGACGACGAGGGCCAGCGCGAGCGTGGACAGGGTCACGAAGATGCTGTTGCCCAGGTACT
This sequence comes from Chloroflexota bacterium, assembly GCA_021788175.1. GTDB lineage: Bacteria > Chloroflexota > Limnocylindria > Limnocylindrales > CSP1-4 > JAJYNJ01. The sequence goes on along the minus strand of JAJYKX010000055.1, from coordinate 8,485 downwards.
CCATGAAGTGCGGCGCGTCGATCGCATGGACGAAGTTGTCCAGCGTCGGCACCGGGAAGAAGACGGGCGTGTAGGTCTGGATGTCGTTCCTGTCCTTGAAGGCGCTGATCACCATCCAGTAGACGGGGAACGCGAAGAGGAACGCGGCCGCGAGCCCGACCAGGTTCACGAGGCCGCGGCGGGCGATGCGGTTCACGCTTCCTCCTGCGACCGGATCATCGTCCGGATGTACGGGATGAGCACGATGAGGAGCAGCAGGACCATGACCATCGACACCGCGGCGGCGATGTCGTAGTGGCTCTGGCTGATGCCGACGATGTACGAGTAGACCGAGAGCGTCACGGTCTGCCCGTCCGGGCCGCCCTGCCGCATCGCGTACACCTGCGTGTAGACCTTGAAGTCCCAGATGATCGACAGGAACGTGAGCATCAGGATCAGCGGCCGCAGCAGCGGCAGCGTCACGTGCCAGAAGATCTGCCGCTCGCTCGCGCCGTCGACGCGCGCCGCCTCGTGCAGCTCCCGGCTGATCCCCAGGAGCCCCGCGTACAGGCTCAGGGCCACGAAGGGGACGGCCTGCCAGACGATGAGCAGGACGATGATGCCGAACGTGGAGGGGCCGGTCTCGAACCAGGAGTGGTTGAGCCAGTCACCGAAGATGCCCAGGCTGCTGATGGCCCAGTTCACGACGCCGAGCTTGCTGTCGAACAGCCACTGGAAGACCACGACGCCGGTGACGACCGGAGTGGCCCAGGCCAGCACCATGGCGACCGACAGCAGCAGCTGGACGATCCGGTTGAGGCGTTCCATCAACAGCGCCACCAGCGTGCCGGCGACGATGGTCAGGCCCACGCAGGCCGCGGTGAAGAGGAACGTCCGTACGAGGACCGTCCCGAACTCCGGGTCGGAGAGGATGCGCTGGTAGTTCGCGAGCCCGACCCACGTCGTGGTTCCGGAGAAGAGCTGCCGCAGCCCCCAGTGCTGGAGGCTCGTCTCGACGAGCCGGAGCACCGGGTAGCCGAGCAGGAGCAGGAACGCCACGAGCGTCGGCAGGAGGGCCAGGTAGGGCAGCGTCCTGCCGAACGCCCGTCGCATGCTGCTCGGCCGGGAGGGAGCGACGGCCGGACCGGGCGCCTGTCGCCGGATCTCCGCCGCCTGCGTCTCGATCACGCCCGTGCTCCCTCTCGACCGCTGCCTGCGATGCGCCAGGAACGCCGCGCTACTGGGCCGCGTTCAGGACGGCGTCGATCTTCTGATCGGCTTCCTTCGCCGCATCGGCGATGCTGGCCTGGCCGGTCAGGATCTTGGTCATCATGGCCTTGATCGGGTTGTTTGCCTCGACGCCCGCCCAGCGCGGGTCGTTCGGGGTGAAGCCGCTGCCCGCGGCCGCCTCGGCGGCCTGGACCTTCAGGATCGCGTTCGCGGGGGTGTCCGGGATGTTCGCGGCGGCCGACTTGAGCGACGGGATCCAGCCGTTCTCGATGAGCATCTGCTGGCCCTGGTCACTCGTGAGCTGCTTGATCCAGTCCAGGGCCTGGGCCTGGTTCTTGCTCTTGGCGGCGATGCCGAGGACGGAGCCGCCCAGGAACACCGGGACGGTCTTGCCGTCGGTCGCGCTCGGGATGCCCATGACGCCGACCTGGTCCGCCGATGTCACGACGCCCTTCGGATCGACCGCGCTGCCGATCTCCCAGCCGTTGCCGACGAACATGCCGACCTTGCCCTGCGAGAACAGGGTGTACTCGGGCGGGTTCATCTCGTCGTTGTCCTTGGGGCCCGTCGAGCCGGCGGTGTAGTAGTCGACGTAGTCCTGGATGCCCTGCATCGACTGCGGCGACTCGAGGTTGGCGGTCCACTTGCCGCTGCTGTCCTGGGTCGCCAGCGTGCCGCCCCGGTCCCAGATGTACTGGAGGAGCTGGTACCAGTTCTGGCCGGCCACGTAGAAGCCCGAGAAGTCCTTGACGCTGGCGTTCTGCTGCTGGAGCGTCTTCGCCGCGGCGATGAGCTTGTCCTTGCTGGTGATCGTCGTCGGGTCGATGCCGGCGGTCTGGAAGAGGTCCTTGCGGTAGATCAGGACGCGGTCGCCGGCGTAGAACGGCACGGCGTAGAGCTTGTCCTGGTAGACGGACGCGCTGTTGAGCGAGTCCATGAAGAGCTGGCCGTCACCGCTGTTCGAGGTGCCGCCGCCCAGGGCCTGGCGATCGCTCGTGAGGTCCATGAGCGCGCCGGCGGCCTCGAAGGTGATGGCCTGGGTGTTGCCCATCTCGATGACGTCGGGCGGGTTGTTGCTGGCGAGCGCCGTCGTCAGCTTGTCGACGATGCCGTTCCACTGCTGGACCTGGTAGTTGACCTTCCAGCCCGGGTGCGCCATCTGGAAGTCGGTGTCGAGCTGGACGACGGTGTTGTCGTTCAGCGAGCCGTTCATCAGCCAGACGGTGAGCGTGCCGCTGCTCGCGGCCTGCGAAGCGGCGGGCGCCGCCTGCGTCGGAGCGCTGCTCGATCCGGCGCTCGAACAGCCGGTGAGGCCCACCAGGGCCACCAGTGCGATCGGGAACAGATTCCTGGCTCTCACGCCACCCTCTCCTCGTTCGTGTCGAACCGTGTCGTCCGTGCCGGCGGCCGCACCCGGCGGCCTGCCGTGTCCGAGCCCCGTCAGGCGGGGCGCAAGATCGCGTCGATCGACTGCTGCGTTTCCTCCTCCCGCCCCCTCTCCCGATCGTCCGCCGGGCCGGACGCGACCGACCCTGCGGTGCGCGACGGTCGGAGGTTGAGTCCGAGCTCGCGCGTCATGAGCAGCGCGGATGCGCCGAGGATCACGATGTCGTCGATGCCGCCCAGCTCCAGCCGGACCTGGCGTGCCAGGGCAGGCAGCGCCCCGTGGCGCAGGGAGGCGCGGACGGCGTCCAGCCACGGCTCGCCGAAGGCGGCCATCGTGCCGGCCAGCACGATCCGGTGGACGTCGAGGGCGCCGACCAGGCCCGCCACCGCGGCGCCCAGGTGCGACCCGGCCTCCAGCACCACGCGGCGCACGCCCGGGTCGCCCTGGCGGAACGCCTCGACGGCGGCCTCGAGCGAGACGGGCTCACCGCGCAGCACCTGGAGCCGCGCAAGAACGGCACGGCTGCTGGCGACCGTCTCCAGGCAGCCGCGACTGCCGCACCGGCAGACCTCGCCGTCCGGCTCGACGACCGTGTGCCCGATCTCGCCGGCGCCGAACCCGTCGCCCTGGAAGAGCTCGCCGTTGAGCACGAGGCCGGCCCCGATCCCGAGCCCGACCTTGACCCCGATCAGGTTGGCGCTCCGCACGGCGCCGAAGACGTGCTCCGCCAGCGCGGCGACCTGGCTGTCGTTGGCCACGTAGACCGGCAGGCCGTAGCGCGCGCCGACCATCGCCGCCAGGGGAAGGTTCCGCCAGTCGCGCTTGACCGCCTGCACCACGGTGCCGTCGGTCGTGTCGATGAGCCCGGGCGCGCCGATGCCGATCCCGACCACCGGGCCGGTCCGCATCGAGATCAGCCGGTCCAGCAGGTCCAGCGCACGGTCGAGGGCGGCCTGGCCGTCCGCATCCTCCGAGGGCACCTCGATGCGGTGGAGGATCTCGCCGCGGAGGTTGACGGTCGCGGCCCGGAACACGGTGTCGCCGAGGTCGACGCCCACCAGGAGTCGCGCGTCGTCCGGGACCTGCAGCAGGATGGGGGCCTTCCCGCCGGTCGATGGACCCCGCCCGACTTCGCGCGCGAGGCCGGCGCTGATGAGCCGCTCGACGACGTCCGAGACGGTCGTCCGGGTCAGGCCCGTCCGGCGAGCCACCTCCGCCCGGCTGACCGGCCCATCGTCGTAGATGGTGGCCAGCACGAGCTGCTCGTTGTGCTCGCGGGTCTCTCGCAGGGTCGCCTTGGGCGGTCGTTCCACCGCGGTCGCTCCGTCCCCTCTCCCTCGTCGCCGGTGGGGTCGATCCCGTCCGGCGAACTTTGTCCAGCCACTGGACAAACAGAGGATACGAGCTTTGTCAATAGTCTGGACATAGATTCCGGAGCCGGGCCCCAACCGCTGCCGGGACCCCGGTCGGCCGACGCCCGGCCCGATCGGCCGCGTCTCTCCCGGCGGGGATCGCCCGCGTCCGGGGGCCAGGGTGCCGGCGGTCGCCGCTACACTCTGCCCGGATGGACCGTCAGACGGAGGGAAGGATGTCCGACAACGACCGACGCGAGCGCTGGGCGTTGATCCTCGGATCGAGCAGCGGGTTCGGGGCCGCCACGGCGATCGCGCTCGCGCGCGACGGATACGGGATCATCGGCGTCCACCTGGACATGCGCAGCGGGCTGGCCGCGGCCGAGGAGGTCCGGCAGACGATCGAGGCGAGCGGCGTCCCGGTCGTCTTCCACAACGTGAACGCGGCCGACGAGGCGAAGCGCCACGGCGTGGTCGAGGCGATCGGAAGGCTCTTCGACGAGCGGCGTGCGGCCGGCGCGGATCCGTACCTCGCGGTCTTCCTCCACTCCCTGGCCTTCGGGGTGACGCTCTCGTACATCACGACCGATCCGGCGCGCAGGGAGGTCTCGCAGCGGCAGCTCGAGATGACCGCCGACGTCATGGCCCACTCGATGGTCTACTGGGTCCGCGACCTCTTCCACGCCGGGCTGTTCGCGAAGGGGAGCCGGATCTTCGCGATGACCAGCGAGGGAGCCGTGAAGGTGGTGCCCACCTACGGCCCCGTCAGCGCCGCCAAGGCGGCGCTCGAGTCGCACTGCCGCCAGCTGGCGCTCGAGCTGGTCCCGTTCGGGATCACCGTCAACGCCATCCGGGCCGGCGTGGCCGACACGCGCGCGTCGCGCGCCATCCCGGGTCACGAGGAGCTGTTCCAGTACGCCCGCGAGCGGAACCCGGCGGGCCGCCTGACGACACCGGAGGACGTGGCCGAGGCGATCGTGGCGCTCGCCAGTCCGCGTCTCCACTGGATGACCGGCAACACCATCGGCGTGGACGGCGGCGAGCTCATGGGCAGCAAGCAGGCCGAGGGGTGACCGCCGCGCCCGCGGACCCGCGACCCGGCGCCGAGGAGCACGCGCCCGTCCGACCGGCCGGTCCGCCGCCGACCGCGCCCGTCGAACCGGGTGCGCCGCCGCCCGTGACGATCACGTTCCGCGTGGTCAACGCCGGCGTGCGGGTCCTGATGACGCTGTGGCGGGTGCGCCTCGTGGTCGAAGGACTCGATCGGCTGCCCGATCGTCCGGGGATCATCCTCGCCAGCAACCACCTGTCCTGGGCCGACCCGGTGCTGCTGGCCGTGGTCGTGCACCGCGCGAACGGTCGCCGCGTGCGGCACATGGCCAAGGCGGAGGCCGTGGCGATCCCCGTGTTCGGGCTGCTGCTCCGTGACTACGGCGGGTTCGCCGTGCGCCGCGGTCGCCCGGACCGCGAGGCCTACCGGATGGCGCGCGACGTGCTGACCGGCGGCGACTGGCTGGGCCTGGCGCCCGAGGGGACCCGCAGCCGGACCGGAGCGCTCGGCGAGCCGAAGCCGGGCGTCGCGTTGCTCGCCGTCCGGAGCGGCGCGGAGATCGTGCCCGCGGCAGTCTGGGGCACGGAGGAGCTGTGGCCGATCGGATCGCTGCTGCCGCACCCGGGCAAGACCGTGCACATCCGCTTCGGCGATGCGTACCGCCTCTCCCCGGACGAGGATGCCGACGCACCGGAGGTCCCCGCCGCGGAACCGCGAGGCAGGGCGGCCGGCCGGCGAACCGGCCAGGCCGAGCGCCATGCCGCGCTGGAGGCGGCGAGCGAGGAACTGATGCGGCGGATCGCGGCCCTGCTGCCCGTCCCATACCGGGGTCGCTTCGGGTAGGCCCGGCGGCCGTCGGATCTCGCGGACGGGTGGCCGGTGGGTCGTGTCGCCCGGCCCAGGCGGAACGGGCGGCCGACCCCCGGACGAGACCCGTCTCTCAGAACTGCTCGAGGTAGCGGTCCAGCTCCCAGGTCGTGACCTGCCCGCGGTACTCGTCCCACTCGGCGCGCTTCGCCTCGACGAAGTGGTTGAGCACGTGGTCGCCCAGGGCCTCGCAGATGACCGGGTCGGCCTCCAGTTCGTCGATCGCCTCGCCGAGTGTGCCCGGCAGCTGCCGGATGCCGCGCTCCGCGATCCGCGCGGCGTCCATCTCGTAGAGGCTCTCCTCGACCGGCTCGGCGAGCTCCATCCCCTTCTCGATCCCGTCGAGGCCGGCCGCCAGCATGACCGCGAAGGCCAGGTACGGATTGGCGGACGGATCCGGGCAGCGCAGCTCGACGCGCGTCGCCTCGATGCTGCGGCCCGGCGAGACCATCGGGACCCGGATGAGCGCCGACCGGTTGACGCGTCCCCAGGTCAGGTAGGTGGGCGCCTCGTATCCCGGGACCAGGCGCTTGTAGGAGTTCACCAGCGGGGCCAGGACCGCGATCATGCCGCGCGCGTGCGCGAGGACGCCCGCCATGTAGGCCCGTGCGAGGTCCGAGAGCCCGTACTTGTTCGAGGGATCGGCGAAGGCATTCCGCTGTGCCTTCAGGTCGTAGAGGCTCTGGTGGGTGTGCATCCCCGAGCCGTTGATCCCGAAGATCGGCTTGGGCATGAACGTCGCGTAGAGGCCGTGCATCTGCGCGACCGCCTTCAGCGTGAAGCGGAAGGTGATCGCGTTGTCGGCGGTGCGCAGCCCGTCGGAGTACTCGAAGTCGATCTCGTGCTGGCCGGGCGCCACTTCGTGGTGCGCCGCCTCGACGGTGATCCCGAAGGCCTCGAGCGCGTTCACCATGTCCTGGCGCACCTCCTGCGCCAGGTCGGTGCTGAAGTCGAAGTACCCGGCCTGGTCATGGGGCAGCGGCCGGATGGCACCTTCGTCGTCGCGGCGGAAGAGGAAGAACTCCAGCTCGGGGCCGGTGTTGAACCGGTACCCCAGGCGCTCCGCGCGCGCGATCTGCCGCCGCAGCACGTAGCGAGGATCGCCCACGAACGGCTCGCCCTTGGGCGTGTAGACGTCGCAGATGACGCGGGCCGTGCCGCGGCCGCCCAGGGGGCCGCCGTTCCCGTTGCCGGACTGCCACGGGATCTCGGCGAAGGTGCCGAGGTCCGGCTTCAGGTACTGGTCGCTCTCGGCGATCCGGGTGAACCCCTCGACCGAGCTGCCGTCGAACCAGGTCCCGTGCTCCAGCGATTCGGCGAGCTGGTGCAGCGGGATGGTCACGCTCTTGACGGCGCCGATGATGTCGGTGAACTGCAGCTGGACGAAGCGGATCCCGCGCTGCTCGGCCGCCTCGATCGCGGCCCTGGGGTCGTCGCTTCGCACGTCGATGGTCATCGCGTCCCGCTCCTCCACCTGCGATGGGTACGCTCCGCCGCCACCGCTTGGGCAGCCTGCACAACACGGCACAGTGTATCGGCGGGCAGGGGCGCCGCCGCGGGCTCGCAGGTGCAGATGCGGCTAATCTACTTGGTCATTCTGCACAAGTCTGACGGCCACGGCGAGCGCCAGGCGCAGGTCCGGGTCGTCCAGGTGCCAGCCCGTCAGGGCCTCCAGCCGATCGACGCGGTACTGCAGCGTGTTCCGGTGCACGCGCAGCGCCTGCGCGGCCGACGACCCCGCCGGATGATCGAGCACGGCCCGCAGCGTGGCGAGGCGCCTCCGCCGGGCCGCGGGGGACCCGACCAGGAGCGGCGCGAGCAGCGCCGCGGCCAGCCGGGGGCCGTTCGGGAGATTGTGCAGTTCGCCGAGCAGCCGGTACGCGGCGATCCGCTCGGCCAGCACCACCCTGGGCACCGATGGGGCGGCCTCGCCACCGGGGGGAGTGCCGGCCGCCGACCACCCGACCGACCGGTCCGGCAGCCCCTCCACCGCCTCCAGGGTGGCCCGTGCCTCGGCCTCCGCCGCGGAGCGCTCCTCGGGCTCCGCGAAGGTGCGCGAGACGGCCACGTCGCGCCCGACCGTCGCGGCGATGCGCGACGCGAGCGACACCCCGCGGGGATCATCCGCGCCCACGGCCGCGACGACCCGGTAGTCGACGCTCGTGACGTCGCCGCGGAGGAGCAGGCGGCGTGCCGGCGCCAGGCGCACCAGGCGGTCGCGTCGGCGCGCCCGCTCCTCGGCCGGGACGTCCTCCCCACGGACGATCTGCCGCGCGACCACCACCACCCACGGCGGACCGTCGGAGGGCAGCGCGTCCGGCACGCCACCGCGCGCCCGCCGGGCGGCCTCGCGGCCCATCTCCAGTGCCAGCAGTGGGGCGACCCGGTCGGCGACGGCGCGATCCAGCTCGCTCACGGGCTGCGGCCCGAGCAGCGCCAGCGTCCCCACGCCGGGCAGCCGGACCCGGAGCGCGGCCTGCCGCGGCTGCGCCAGGTAGCGCGTCGCCGCGGCGGCGGCGTCGGGGTTGCCCTCGGGGGCGTGCACGGCCACGGCCACTCCCCGTTCGTCCTCGATCGCCACCGCACGCCCCAGCGACGCGCCGATGGCCCCGGCCAGCG
>JAJYKX010000252.1 GCA_021788175.1 Chloroflexota bacterium | reverse complement strand
GGACACCGCCCCGGATCCCCGCGCCCGGGTGAGCTTCTGGCTCGAGGACGCCGGGGAAGATCTGTCGCCCCGCCCACCGCTCGACGGATCGATCGACGTGAACGTCGCGATCCTGGGCGCCGGCTTCACCGGCCTGTGGACCGCACTGGAGCTGCTGAAGCGCGAGCCCTCGCTGCGCGTGGCGGTGGTCGAGCGCGAGATCGCGGGGTTCGGCGCCTCGGGACGCAACGGCGCCTGGTGCTCCGGCGAACTGAACATCGGCATGGACCTGCTCGCGGAGCGGCACGGGACGGAGGCCGCCAAGGCGGTGCGGCGCGCGATGCACGACACGGTCGACGAGGTCGCGCGGGCCGCGGCCGATGAGGGCATCGACGCCGGCTTCTGCAAGGGCGGCACGCTCCTCGTCGCGCGGGGACCCGCGGAGATGCCGGCACTCCGGGCCACGGCGGAGGAGTACGAGCGCTTCGGCTTCGGAGAACACTGCCGGGTGCTCGACCGGGACGAGCTCGACCGGCGCCTGCGGGTCGACGGCGCGGCGGGCGCCCTCCACCTGCCCGACTGCGCGGCCTTGCACCCCGGCGACTGCGCGGCCGTGCACCCCGGGCGCCTCGTGCGGGGGCTGGCACGCGCGGTCGAGCGTCGCGGCGGGACCATCTTCGAGCAGACCCCGGTGACATCGTTCAGCGCCGGCACGCGCACCGCTCCCGGCACCGGCACGCGCACCGCTCCGGTCGCCGACACGCGCACCGCTCCCGGCACCGGCCCGGCGGGCGGCGGGCGTGCCGTGCTCCGGACGCCGACCGGCGACGTTCGGGCGGAAACGGTGGTGCTCGCCGGCGAGGCGTACCTCGCGGAGCTCCCGCAGCTGCACCGGCAGCTCCTGCCGATCTACTCGCTGATCGTGCTCACCGAGCCGCTCACCGACGAGCAGTGGGCGGCGATCGGGTGGAGCGGGCACGAGTGCGTCTCGTCCTTCCGGCTGACGATCGACTACCTCTCGCGAACGCCGGACGGGCGGGTCCTGTTCGGCGGACGCGGCGCCCCGTACCACTTCGGCTCGCGGATCGATCCCCGCTTCGACCGGGACGAGACGACCCACGCGATGCTGCGGCGGATGCTGGTGCGCTGGTTCCCCGCCCTGCGCGGGATCCGGTTCACCCACGCGTGGGGAGGGCCGCTCGGCATGCCGCGTGACTGGATGCCGTCGTTCTCGTTCGATCCGGGGGCCGGGATCGCGTCCGCCCGCGGCTACACCGGCCATGGGGTCGCGACGTCCAACCTCGCGGGGCGAACGCTGGCGGATCTCATCACCGGCCGACGGAGCGCGCTGACCGAACTCCCGTTCGTGAACCATCGCTCGCGCGACTGGGAGCCGGAGCCGCTGCGCTGGATGGGGGCGCGGTTCGTCCAGCTCTCGATGATGCGGCTGGACCGGCTGGCGGAGTTGCACGGCAGGGCGCCGACGGGCCGCAGCCTTGCGGAGCGGCTGGCGCGGCACTGACCACGGATCCCGCGCCGGCCCTGGCGCCGCGATGACCAGGGCGCGGGCGATCGGCTCCCCGCCGCGGGTGGCGACGCCGGCCTCCGGGGCGCGGGGTGGTCGCGTTAGCATCCTCGCATGACACCATCGTCCGACGCCGGCGATCCTCGACCCGGCGGCGCCTCCCCGCAGAACGCGCCCGGTCCATCCGGGACCCGCCACGACCTGGTGCTTCCCGGCATCCGCTTCAGCGCGTTGCGGTGGTCCCCCCCTGCCGGCGCCGGGTCCGACGGGCGGCACCTGGTGATCCTCCACGGCGTAACCGGCAACGCGATGGCATGGGACGGAGTGGGAATGGCGCTCGCGCGACAGGGCTGGACGGTCGACGCGCTCGACCTGCCCGGCCACGGCCGGACCCGCTGGACCGACGGTGACGGGCTCCCGGTGCCCGACCAGGAGTCGGTCGGCGCGGAACGCTACGAGCTGCGCCACGTGGGTGAGCTGGTGGCACGCGCGATCCGGACGCTGCCCCCACTGCCGCCACGTGCCGGGACCACGTCGCCACCGGCGACCCCCGCGATCCTGGGACATTCATGGGGCGCCGGGGTGGCGGTCATGGCGATCGACGCGGGCGCCCCGGTCGCCCGGCTGGTCCTGCTGGACCCCCCGTTCATGACGCCCGCACAGGGTGCCGAGATGGCGTCGTCGTTCGCCGCGGAGCTGCGGCCCGGCATGGACCTCGAGGCGGCCCGGGCGCTCGTCCGCGAGCAGGGCGAGACCGGGGAATCCGTGGAGGCAAGGGCGCACGCGATCATCGAGACCTCGCCGCTGGCCGCCGGTGCCATCGCGCGGGGAGGGCCGCGGAATCCCGTGGAGGTGATGGCGGCGTGGCGGGCGCGCCACCCGGATCTGCCGGTCGACGTGATCGCCGGCGATCCGTCCTCGGGCGGGATGATTCCCCCGCCGGTGCTCCGGCTGCTGCGCATGGCCCTCGGTCCATCGCACGTCCACGAGATGCCGGGCCTGGGGCACAGCCCGAATCGGGAGGACCGTGAGCGCTTCATGCAGGTGCTGGGCGAGGTCCTCGGCCAGCACCCCGGCCAGGGCCCCGCTCAAGTACCAGGCCAGGTCCCGGGCCAGGGGCGCGGCTAGGTGGCGGGCTGGCTCGCGCGCCGGGACGATCGGATCGCCAGCGCGCGCTCGTAGGCCTCCACGTACCGCGGCGCGGACGCCGTCCACGAGAAGTCGCGCGCCATCGCGCGCCGGATGATCGCACCCCAGCGGCCGGCATCCCGGTACGCGGCGATCGCCCGTTCCGCGGCGCCAGCCAGCGCCCCGGGCTCGGCCGGGGCGAAGACGAACCCGTCGCCATCCGCCGGGTGCGCATCGGCATCAACGACCGTGTCGGCCAGGCCGCCGGTCCGCCGCACCAGGGGGATGGTCCCGTACCGCATGGCGATCATCTGGCTCTGGCCGCACGGCTCGAATCGCGACGGCATCAGCAGCAGGTCGCTCCCGGCGTAGATGCGACGGGCCTCGTCCCGGTCGAACCGCTCGAGGATCGCGACTCGCCCGGGCCAGCGGCCCGCGATCTCGCGCAGGCCGCGCACCAGCCGTTCGTCGCCCGTGCCCAGGACGACCATCCGTGCCCCTCCGGCGAGCATCGCCTCCGCGGCGCCGTTGAGCAGGTCGAACCC
>JAJYKX010000054.1 GCA_021788175.1 Chloroflexota bacterium | reverse complement strand
ACGCGCCGTACCTGGACAAGGTCATCTACAAGTACTACGTGGACGCGATCGACGCGATGATCGCGGGCTACCGCGCCGGCGAGTACGACGTCGCCTTCGACCTCGACCAGGGCTCCATCCCGAAGGTCCAGGACCTGGGTGACCAGGCCAAGATCTCGGACGCCCTGACGTACGAGCTGAACCAGCTGAACAACGCCTCGCTGGCCAAGAAGTTCGGACAGGCGGACGTGCTGCCGATCAAGCAGGCGATCCGACTTGCCTACGACAAGAGCCAGATCACGGACCGGATCCTCGGCGGCACCGTGAAGCCGTCGTACAACTTCCTGTCGCCGCTCCTCTGGTACTACAAGGAGGAGCCCGCCACCACGCAGGACTTCGCGCAGGCGAACCAGATCCTCGACCAGGCCGGCTGGGCCAAGGGCTCGGACGGGATCCGCGCCAAGAACGGCGTCCAGCTCGCGCTGACGGCCTGCACCACGCAGAAGCAGTCGCGCATCGACACCCTGACGCTGGTGGCCTCGTGGCTGCAGCAGATCGGGATCAAGGTGACCGTGAAGCCGGTCCCGGCGGTCCCCGACCTGTTCGGCAGCTGGAACGAAGTCTCCGCGGACACGCCGTGCAACCTGCAGCGCGGCAACTATGACCTGGCCGAGTTCGCCTGGTCGTACAGCCCGGACCCGCTGATCTCGTACAACGTGTACCACTCGGCCGGGATCCCGGACAACCCGCCGCACAGCGGCCAGAACACCACCCGCACCAACATCCCGGCCGTGGACCAGGCCTACGACACGATCCGCACGTCGGTCGATCCGACCGTGATCAAGCAGGCCATGGGCACGTTCCAGGACCTCTACTACCAGAACGTGATCGAGATCCCGCTCTTCAACTGGCGGGAGCTGTGGCTGGTCAGCCCGAAGGTCCACAACTTCGTGGTGAACGCCACGCAGTACACCTCGGAGTGGAACATCGGCGACTGGTGGATCGAGTAGCGCCAGGCGCGCCGTAGGGCGCTCGGCCCAGACCGTATCCGGCGGAAGGCTGCGGGTCCCGCACCTGGTCCCGCAGCCTTCCCGTTCTCAGGCAGGCAGCCCGTTCACGCAGAGAGACACAGGCAGGCGACCCAGTGCTCAAGTACGCGGTCCGGCGGATCCTCCAGGCGATCCCGGTCCTGATCGGCATCTCGATCGTGATCTACTCGATCCTGCTGATCGCGCCCGGGGGGCCGGAGGCCCGCTTCGCCCAGAACCCGCGCATCACCGCGGAGCAGATCGCGGCGTTCCGGCACCGGTGGGGGCTGGACCAGCCGATCCCGGTGCAGTACTGCAGGTGGCTGGGCGTGTGCGGCGACAAGCCGTTCCTGGTCAACGCGCTGCCCGGCGGGACCATCGAGCTGGCCGGCGTGAAGATCGACCTTCCGGGCGGAGACAACGGGATCCTGCACGGGGACCTCGGCTTCTCCACCACCGACGGGCGCCCCGTGGCGGCGATCATCGCCGACCGGCTCCCGGCGACGCTGATCCTGGCCGGGACGGCGTGGGTGATCTGGGTGATCCTCGCCCTGATCAGCGGCGTCTATGCCGCGGTCAAACGCTACAGCTTCTTCGACTCCGCGCTCACCATCTTCAACTACATCGGCCTCGCGTTCCCCACCTTCTGGCTCGGGATCATGCTGATCACCATCTTCGCCGGTGGCCTCCACTGGTTCCCGGCCGGCGGGATGTGGACCACGCGCACGGTGCCGCCGTTCGGGACCCCGGACTACTGGGCGTTCTTCGGCGCGCAGCCGCTGACCGCGCTCAGCGACCTCGGCATGCACATGATCCTGCCGGTGATCACGCTGGTCGCCGTCAGCATCGCGTACGACTCCAGGTTCGTGCGTTCGAGCATGCTGGACTCGCTGAACCAGGACTACATCCGGACCGCGCGCGCCAAGGGCGTCCCCGAGCGCGGCGTGGTCTTCCGGCACGCCCTGCGCAACGCGCTGCTGCCGGTGATCACCAACCTCGGCCTGGAGATCCCGTTCCTCTTCACGGGCGCCTTCGTGACGGAGTCCATCTTCGGCTGGCCGGGGATGGGCGCCCAGTTCATCCAGTCCACCGCCAACTTCGACTACCCCGTGCTCATGGGGCTCCTGTCGGTCACGGCGGTGGTGACCGTCTTCGCCAACCTGGCCGCGGACCTGACGTACGCGATCGTCGATCCGCGCGTGAAGTTCGACTAGGCGGACCGACCCATGTCCGACACCGAGAGCACCCCCATCGTGCGAGAGCTCACCCCGGCCGAGCTGGAGGCGATCCAGCTCGAGCGCCCCGACTTCGAGGTCCAGCTCCAGTCCCTCAGCCAGTGGCAGCTGGCCTGGCGGCGGTTCAAGCGGCACCGCCTCGCCATGGTCGGCGCGGTCCTCTTCCTGGGGATGTGCGCCGTCGCGATCGTCGGGCCGATCCTGCTCCCGTACAACTTCTACGTCATCCCCACCCCTGACAAGGTCGTCTACGCGGGGCGTCCCCCGTCGCTGGCGCATCCGTTCGGCGAGACGGGTGGCCTTCAGCGCGACGTGCTGACCCTCGTGGTGAATGGCGCCCGGCTGTCGCTCCTGATCGGCGTCGGCGCGTCGATGGTTGGCGCCACGCTAGGCGCCATCGTGGGCGGGGTGGCGGGCTACTTCGGCGGCTGGGTCGACAACATCCTGATGCGCATCGTCGACATCATGCTCAGCCTGCCGCTCCTCTTCGTCATCCTGGTGGTCTCGAAGTTCCTGGGCAGCGGCAGCTGGTACCTGATCATGCTGATCTTCGCGATCTTCAGCTGGCCGGGGATCTCGAGGCTGGTGCGCAGCCTCTTCCTCTCGCTGCGGGGCGAGGACTACGTGGACGCCGCGCACGCCGCCGGGGTGGGGGACGCCCGGATCATCTTCCGGCACATCCTGCCCAACGCGATGAGCCCGATCATCGTGGCGGCCACGCTCAGCGTGGTCTCGGTGATCATCAGCGAGGCGTTCGTCAGCTTCCTCGGGTTCGGTGTCGACGTGACGCAGCCCACCTGGGGCAACGTGCTGTCCAACTCCCTGAACTTCATCTCGCTGGGCAACTGGTGGTGGCCGCTCTTCCCGGGGCTCGCCATCGTGGTGACGGTCCTGGGGATCAGCTTCATGGGTGACGGCCTGCGCGACGCGCTCGATCCGAGGGCCAAGGAATGACCGGACGGGCGACGCTGGCGGCCGAGGCGCCCGTCGGCGGGAGCGACATCCTCCTGGACGTGCGCGGCCTCCGCACGTACTTCCACGTGATGGACGGCGAGGTGAAGGCCGTCGACGGCGTGGACTTCTCCCTCGCCCGGGGCCAGACGCTCGGGCTGGTGGGGGAGTCGGGCTGCGGCAAGAGCGTCACCGCGCTCAGCATCATGCGGCTCATCGACAACCCGCCCGGAAAGATCGTGGACGGCGAGATCTGGTTCGACGGACGGGACCTGCTGCAGCTGAGCGACAGCGAGATCCACGACGTCCGTGGCAACGACATCGCGATGGTCTTCCAGGAGCCGATGACGAGCCTGAACCCGGTCTTCACGGTGGGCGACCAGATCGCCGAGGCCGTGCGGCTGCACCAGCACGTCGGCGGCTCGGAGGCGCGGGACCGTGCCATCGAGGCGCTCCGGCTGGTCGGGGTCCCCGCTCCGGAGCGCCGCGTGCGCCAGTACCCCCACGAGCTGAGCGGCGGGATGCGGCAGCGCGTCATGATCGCCATGGCGCTCTCCTGCAACCCCAAGCTGCTCATCGCGGACGAGCCGACCACCGCGCTGGACGTGACGATCCAGGCCCAGATCCTGGAGCTGATCAAGGAGATCCAGGCCCGCACCGGGACCGCCCTCCTGCTGATCACGCACGACCTGGGCGTGGTGGCCGAGACGGTCCAGCACGTCGCGGTCATGTACGCGGGCCGGATCGTGGAGCAGGGGACCGCGGAGCAGGTGCTGCTCGATCCGAAGCATCCCTACACGCAGGGCCTGCTGAGCTCGATCCCGGGGAAGCAGCGCCGCGGCCAGCAGCTGTCGGTGATCAAGGGCGTGGTGCCGAACCCGTTCCGCATGCCACCGGGCTGCAAGTTCGAGCCCCGATGCCCGTATGCCTGGAACCTGTGCCGCTCGCAGGAGCCTCAGCTCGAGACGTCACCCGGCGACCGGCGCACCGTGCGCTGCTTCCTGCACACCCCGGAGGGCGCGCCGCACCGCGCCGCGTTCGAGCAGGCCGCCGCGGCGGCCGTGAAGGGTGCGGTGGCCGGATGAGCGCTGAGATGATCCCTGCCGGTTCGGCGACCGCGGGAACGGGCGGCCATGGGGGCGTCAGTGCGCCTGGCGGCCCGGGGACCGCGGGCGGCGCGGACGGGGAGGACGTCCTCCTCGAGGTCCACGACCTGAAGACCTACTTCCCCGTCCTCGGCGGGATCCTCCGCCGCCGGGTCGGGAACGTGTACGCCGTGGACGGCGTCAGCCTCGACATCCGGCGCGGAGAGACGCTCGGCCTGGTGGGAGAGTCGGGCTGCGGCAAGACCACCCTCGGGCGGACGGTCCTCCGCCTGGAGACCGCCACCGCGGGCAGCGTGCGCTTCGACGGCCAGGACGTGCTGGCGCTGCAGGGCCGCGAGCTCAAGCGTATGCGCGGCCGCATGCAGCTGATCTTCCAGGACCCCTATGGCTCGCTCAACCCCCGCATGCCGGTGCTCGACATCATCGGCGAGGGGCTGCTGGCCCAGGGGGTGAAGGACAGCCGGGAGCGCACCAAGCGGGTGGAGGACTCCCTCGAGGCGGTGGGCCTGCGCCGGGACTACACCCGCCGCTATCCCCACGAGTTCAGCGGGGGCCAGCGCCAGCGCATCGGGATCGCCCGGGCCCTCGCCCTGCGCCCCGACTTCATCGTCTGCGACGAGCCGGTCTCCGCGCTCGACGTCTCCATCCAGTCCCAGATCCTGAACCTGCTCGTCCAACTCAGGCACGACTTCGGCTTCACCTACCTCTTCATTGCCCACAACCTCTCGGTGGTGCAGTACATCAGCGACCGGGTGGGGGTGATGTACCTGGGCAAGCTCGCCGAGCTCGCGCCAGTGGCCGAACTGTACGAGCGCCCCCTGCATCCCTACACCGTGGCGCTCCTCTCGGCGGCGCCCCAGGTGGACCCGCGGGTGAAACGGCGCCGCCTGGTCCTGCGGGGCGACGTGCCCTCGCCGGTCAACCCGCCCTCGGGCTGCCACTTCCACCCGCGCTGCTGGCTCCGCGAACGCCTGGGCAACCCCGAGATCTGCTCCACGGTGGATCCCACGCTGACCGTGGCCGGTCCCGGGCACACCGTGGCCTGCCACTTCGCCGAACGGACGCGCGCCGAGCACGAGCACCTGGTGGCCGAAGGTGTGCCGTCGGGAGCGGCCGTGCCGCCGGAAGCTGCCGTGCCGCCGGCTGCCACCGCCTGACGCTCGTCGCCCGGTCGCCCCGTGCCCGGCCGTCGTCGCACGGCCGCCCGGTGCCCGGGCTGCGAGGCGACCCCCCGGGCGGCGTCGCAACCGGTGCGCCGCGCGTTGCGCCGGCGTGGCATCATGGGGCGCGTCCGCTCGATCCGCTGAACGTCCCAGCGTGCGAGCTGCGAGGAGGAGAGCATGGCGAGGTCCAGACTGTTAGCGCTGCTCGCTGTGGCGGCGATCGGCTTCAGCGCCTGTTCGAGCGCAGCGACCACGGCACCCTCCGCGGCGGCCCCCGCGTCGGCGGCAGCCCCCGCGTCGGCAGCGGCCCCGGCGTCGGCCGCAGCGCCCGCGTCGGCGGCGGCAGGAACGCCGGTCAACGGAGGCACGCTCGTCGTCGGCCTCCCCGGCGACATGGCGTTCGCCGACCCGTCGCTGGTGAGCGACGGGAACTCCCTGTACGTGGACACCCAGGTGGTCCAGGGGCTGGTCGGCCTGGCTCCCGGCACCCTGAGCGACGTCGTTCCGGTGCTGGCGGCCTCGCTCCCGACGGTCAGCCCTGACGGCCTGACGTACACGTTCACGCTGCGGACCGGCATCACGTTCCAGGACGGCACGCCCTTCAACGCGGCGGCGGTCAAGTACAACTACGACCGCTGGAAGAACTACCCGAAGGGCGATCTCCAGGACAACGCGTACTACTACGGCGCGGTCTTCGGGGGCTTCGGCTCCGCGTCGAACCTGCTGTCGGTCGACGCACCGAACGACACGACGGTCGTCTTCCATTTCAAGACGCCGCAGTCGAACTTCCTGCTCAGCCAGACGCTGATGGTGTTCGGCATCCAGAGCCCCACGGCGCTGCAGAAGGCCAACGCGGACGCGACTCCCCTGTCGGGCAACAAGTACGCCCAGGGCCAGCTGCCGCAGGGCCAGGACATGGTCGGCACGGGACCGTACGTGTTCAAGGACTGGGTCCCGAAGGACAACATCACGCTGGTCAAGAACCCCGACTACTGGGACCCGGCCACCGCCGGGCACGTTGACGAGATCGTGTTCAAGCCGATCGGCGACTCGACCGCCAGGCTGCAGGCCCTGCAGTCGGGCAGCATCGACATCGCCGTGTCGATCCAGCCCACGGACGTGAAGACGGCACAGAGCAGCGGGCTCACCCTCATCGACCGAGGGAACCAGACCTGCAACATGCTCAACCTCGACCTCAACCAGAGCGTGGGCGGCAAGGCCACCATCTACGCCAACAAGGACGTCCGGCTGGCCATCGCGTCCGCGCTCAACAAGCAGTCCTACATCGACGCGTTCTTCGCCGGCCAGGCGCTCGTCCCGACGAGCTTCATCCCGGTCGGGACCCTCGGCTACAAGGCCGAGACCCTGCCTACCTACGACCCGGCCAAGGCCAAGCAGCTGCTCCAGCAGTCGGGCGTGCCGGCCAGCCAGCTGAACATCGACCTGTACTACCCGTCGAACGTGACCCGGCCGTACATGCCCGATCCGAAGAACGAGGCGGCGGCCATCGCGAACGACCTGCAGGCGGTCGGCTTCACGGTCAACCTGAAGACCGAGGACTGGGGCACGAGCTACATCACGGATGCCACCAACGGCAAGTTCCCGGCGTACATGTTCGGGTGGCTCTGTGACTGGGCGGGCGCCGACGACTACCTCAGCGTGGCCTGGTTCGGGTACATCAACGGCCAGCCGAACCCGCAGTTCCACTACGCCAGCCCCGCGCTGAACGACGCCATGCAGAAGGCGATCCAGGCGACGTCGGCCGACCAGGCCAACCAGTACTGGGGCCAGGCCCAGGACATCCTGGCCGCCGACATGCCGGAGGTGCCGCTCTCCTCGGCCAAGACTCCGGGTGCGTACGACTCCAAGGTGCACGGTTTCGTGCCACAGGGCGGCGTGCTCGAATACCTCAACAGCGTGTGGATCCAGTGACGCTTCGGCGCCACTGATCTCCTCGCTGCGCCTCGTCCGGCCGGCGCGCGGTCGGAGGGGCGAGGTCCAGCCAGCGCTGTCACGGCCCCCCGGGGTCCGGTGATCCCGGGGGGCCGCTCACCTGGAGGTTTCACTCACCCCTCGTGCTGAGATTCATCGTCCGTCGGGTGCTCGGCGCGATCCCGGTGCTGTTCGGGCTGTCCGTCATCCTCTTCCTGTTCCTGCGCCTCCTGCCCGGCAACCCGGCCGTGGCGATCCTCGGCCAGCACGCCACGCCGCAGCTCGTCGCGCAGATCAACGCCTCCCTGGGACTCGACAAGCCGCTGTACGTGCAGTACCTGCAGTACGTCTGGGGGCTGCTGCACGGCAACTTCGGCGCCAGCTTCGTCGACGGACGTACCGTGGCGAGCACCTTCCTGGTCCGGTTTCCGTCCACTGTCGAGCTGACGGTCGGTGCCCTGATCTTCGCCGTGGGCCTGGGCATCCCGCTCGGCCGGCTCGCCGCGCGGCACCCCAACGGCTGGATCGACGGGGCGGTGACGGTGCTCTCGCTCTTCGGGATCTCGATCCCGATCTTCGTGCTGGGCTACACCCTCGTGTTCATCTTCGGCGTCGAGCTCCACTGGCTGCCCGCGATCGGTCAGCTCGATCCGAGACTCAACGTGACCCCGGTGACCCACTTCGCGATCATCGACGCGATCCTCTCGGGACGCGCTGCCGCCGTCGAGGACGCGGTGGCGCACCTGATCCTGCCGTCCATCGCCCTCGGGTCCATCCCGCTGGCCATCGTGACCCGGATCACGCGCGCCTCTGTCATCGACGTCAGCAACGAGGACTACGTGCGGACCGCGCGCGCCAAGGGCCTGACCGAGAAGCGCGTGGACGACCGCCACATCATGCGCAATGCGTGGCTGCCGGTGACCACCGTGATCGGGCTCCAGGTCGGCAGCCTCCTGGCCGGCGCCGTCATCACCGAGACGGTGTTCGCATGGAACGGTGTCGGCTCCTGGGTCGTCACCGCCATCGAGAACCACGACCTGATCGTGGTCCAGTCCCTCATCATGATCTTCGCGCTCATCTTCCTGACGGTGAACCTCCTGGTGGATATCGGCTACGCGGTCCTGAACCCGCGGATCAGGTACGGCTGAGATGGCGAGTCAAGAGGCAGCGCTGCTCGTACGCGCCGCGCCCCGGGCGAGCCGGGGCCTGTGGCGGGACGCGCTGCGCCGGTTGCTGCGGAACGGGCCGGCGATCGTGGGGCTCGTGCTGATCGCCATCTTCGTGGTCGGGGCGGTCTTCGCGCCCGTCATCGCACCGTACGACCCCGCCGTCGGGAACCTCATGAACAGCATGAAGCCGCCCAGCCTGGCGCACCTCATGGGCACCGACCTGCTCGGGCGCGACGAGTTCAGCCGCGTGCTGTACGGGGCGCGCATCAGCCTCACCGTGGGCGTCGTGGCGGTGACCTGCGGGCTCGCCTTCGGGATGGTCGTGGGGGCCGTCGCGGGCGGGGCCGGCGGCGTGCTCGACGCGGTGCTGATGCGCGTCATCGACATCCTGCTGGCGGTGCCCGGCATCCTGCTGGCGATCGCCATCGTCGCCTGGCTCGGCCATGGCGAGATCCAGATCATCGTGGCGGTGGGGGTCTCCTACGCGCCGATCTTCGCGCGCCTCCTGCGCGGGAGCCTGCTCGCGCTGCGCGAGACGGACTTCGTGCTCGCGGCGAGGTCGACGGGCGCGTCCACCCCGCGCATCCTGCTGCGCCACATGTTGCCGAACGCGCTCACGCCGATGATCGTGCAGGCGACGCTGGCGCTGGCCACGGCGATCATCGACGTGGCGGGCCTGGGCTTCCTGGGCCTGGGCCCGGGCGACCCGCGGATCGCCGAGTGGGGCGAGATGCTGACCGATTCGTCGCGGTTCCTGCAGAACGCGCCGTACCTCATCTTCTTCCCCGGCGCCGCGATCACGATCAGCGCGATCGGGTTCAACCTGCTGGGCGACGGGCTGCGCGAGTCGCTCGACCCGCGCCTGAAGCGCTAGCCATGCCGACGACCGACGGGCCGCTCCTCTCCGTCCGGGACCTGGTGGTCCGCTTCCGCACGCACGACGGCACGGTGCACGCCGTGAACGGCGTCTCCTTCGACGTGGCGGAGGGCGAGACCCTGGGCCTGGTGGGCGAATCGGGCTGCGGCAAGAGCGTCACCAACCTGGCCGTCATGCGGCTGCTGCCGAAGCCCGCCGGGCACATCGAGGGAGGGGAGATCCGCTTCGAGGGGATCGACCTGACGAAGGCGTCCGAGGCGCAGATGCGCGACCTGCGCGGCAGTGACATCGCGATGATCTTCCAGGACCCCATGACCAGCCTGAACCCGGTGCTGACCATCGAGGAGCAGATGGTCGAGACGATCCGGGCGCACCGCCCGGTGGGCCAGAAGGAGGCCCGCGACCGGGCGATCGAGCTGCTGCGCATGGTGGGGATCCCGAACCCGGAGCTGCGCCTGCGGAGCTTCCCGCACCACTTCTCGGGCGGCATGCGCCAGCGCGTCATGATCGCGATGGCGCTCGCCCTGGAACCCAAGCTGCTGATCGCCGACGAGCCCACGACCGCGCTCGACGTCACCATCCAGGCGCAGGTGCTGGAGCTGCTGCAGCGGCTCACCACGGAGCGCGGCACGGCCGTGATCCTGATCACCCACGACCTCGGCGTCGTGGCCGGGATGGCCTCCCGCATCAACGTGATGTACGCCGGGTTCGTGGCGGAGACGGCCTCCACACCGGTCCTCTTCGCCGAGCCGCGCCACCCCTACACCGTGGGCCTGCTGCACTCCATGCCCCGCCTGGACAGCCCGGAGGGCGAGCCGCTCATCCCCATCGAGGGGACGCCGCCGGACCTGCGCCGAGCGCCCGTGGGCTGCCCGTTCGCGCCGCGCTGCGCCTGGCGCCTGCCGCGCTGCTGGGAGGCCAACCCGTCGCTGCAACCGCTGGTGGGCGGCGAGCCGATCGTCACCACGGGGCCCGGCGTCACGCACCGGATCGCATGCTGGAATCCGCCGACGGCCGACGAGGCGCGCATCGGGCGGCCGCTGCGCGAGGGCTTCGTCCCCGCGCCGCCGCCCGGGGCGGCGGGCACGGGTGCCGCGGCGTCCGGAACGGGCGGTGACGTGGTCGTCTTCGCGGCCGGTGGCGACGGACAGGACGGCGGCACGGCCGCAGCCGGGCACTCGCCCGAGCCGGCCGCGCCCGGGAGGCGTTCGTGAGCATGGTGCATCCGGTCCCCGGGGCCGCGCCTTCGACGGCGACGACGACGGCACCTTCGAACGTGCCAGCGCCGACCGCGAACGGTGCGCCGCTGGTCGAGGTGACGGACCTGCGGATGTTCTTCCCCATCACGCAGGGGACCGTCTTCACGCACCACGTGGGCGACGTCCGTGCCGTGGACGGGGTGACGCTCTCCGTGCGGCGCGGCGAGACGCTCGGGCTGGTCGGCGAGTCCGGGTGCGGCAAGAGCACCGCCGGCCGCGCGATCCTGCGCCTCTACCGGCCCACGGACGGTCGGATCGTCTTCGACGGGACCGACATCACGCACCTCGAGGGTGGTGCCCTCCGCCGCATGCGCCGGCGCATGCAGATGATCTTCCAGGACCCGTACGCCAGCCTGAACCCGCGCATGACCGCGGCGGGGATCGTGGGCGAGCCCCTGGACATCCACCAGATCGGGACCACGAGCGAACGGCGGACCCGCGTCCGCGAACTGTTCGAGGTGGTGGGCCTGGATCCCGAGTACGGCGAGCGGTACCCCCACGAGTTCTCGGGCGGCCAGCGCCAGCGCATCGGCGTCGCACGGGCCCTGGCGGTGAACCCCGACCTGATCATCGCCGACGAGCCGATCAGCGCCCTGGACGTCTCGATCCAGGCCCAGATCATCAACCTGCTCGAACGGCTGCAGTCGCAGTTCGGCCTGACCTACGTCTTCATCGCGCACGACCTCTCGGTGGTGCGGCACATCAGCGACCGGATCGCCGTGATGTACCTGGGCCGCATCGTGGAACTGGCGGGCTCGCGCGAGCTGAACGAGCGCCCGATGCACCCGTACTCCGTGGCGCTCCTCTCCGCCGTGCCGATCCCGGACCCGGTGGTGGAGTCACGCCGTCGGCGGGTGATCCTGAAGGGCGACGTCCCGAACCCCGCTGCTCCACCGCCGGGGTGCCACTTCCACACCCGCTGCTGGCTCCGCGAGCGGCTCGGCAACCCCGCCGAGTGCGAGACGGTCGCGCCGCCGCTGGTGGACGCGCTGCCGGGCCACGCGGTGGCCTGCCACTTCGCGGACCGCGTCGCCGGGACGCCGGAGGCGAGCGCCTCGGCCGACCTCGCGAGCAGCCTCCGTGCCGGTGGCGGCGCCGTGGGGACCGCCCGCCCGGGACAGGTCACCTCGTAGGTCGCGGCCCGGCGACGACGGCCTTCGCCGCATCGGCGCCGGCGTCGCGTCGGCACCGGCCGGGAGACCGCCGACCCGGGGCGGGCCCTGGCTCCGCCGCTCGCCGCGGTGGCGGGAGCCCGCTAGACTCGGCGCGATGAACGTTCGCGTCGCCCTCGCGCAGCTTGCCCCGCGACTCGGCCGCCTCGACGACAACCTGGCGGCCCACCGGGAGGTGCTGGCGCGGGCGCGCGCGGACGGGGCGGACCTGGTGGTCTTCCCGGAGCTCGGGCTGACCGGCTACCAGCTCCAGGACCTGAGCGCCGAGGTCGCCATGACCCTGGACGACCCGCGCCTGGAGGCGCTTGCCGCGGAGACGGCAGGCTGCTCGGCGATCGTGTCGTTCGTCGAGGAGGCCTCCGACCACCGGCTCTTCATCGCCGCGGCCCTCATGGAGGACGGCGCGATCCGCCACGTCCACCGCAAGATCTACCTGCCCACCTACGGGCTGTTCGACGAGCGGCGCTTCTTCGCGGCCGGGCAGGTCCTCCGCGCAGCTCCCAGCCGGCTGGGCGTGCCGCTCGGGCTGGCGGTCTGCGAGGACTTCTGGCACCTGCCCGTGCCGCTGATGCTGGCGCTGGACGGCGCGCAGGTCCTGGTCAACGTCTCCTCCTCGCCGGGCCGCGACGTGGCGGCCACCCACGAGGTGGGGCTGGGGACGGCCACCAGCTGGCGGACGCTCATGCGCACCTACGCCATGCTGACCACGAGCCACGTGATCTTCTGCAACCGGGTGGGCGTGGACGAGTCGGTCACCTTCTGGGGCGGCAGCGAGATCATCGGCCCGGACGGCGAGAGCATCTTCCAGGCCCCGCTGCACGACGAGGGCGTCTTCGTGGCCGAGCTCGACCTGGCGGACGTCCGGCGCGAGCGGATCGCGCTGCCGCTGCTGCGCGACGAGCGTCCCGAGCTGGTCCGGCGACAGCTGGAGCGGATCCTGCGCGCGCGGGCGGGAGAGTCGTGAGCGGGCGGAGCGCGGGCGGGTGGATCCCCGGCGGCCGGGGGGTGCCGCCCGGCCGGTGTGGGGGCCGGGGTCCGGCGATGAGCACGGTGAGCGGCCCGGGTGCAACGGGGACGGCGCTCTTCGAGCTGCCGCCCGAGCTCGCCATCGACACGCGGGTCGCCCGGCGGATCATGGTCGGCTTCGTGCGCGGGCAGCTGCGCCAGGCCGGCTTCGAGCGCGCGGTGCTCGGGCTGTCGGGAGGGATCGACTCGGCGGTGGTGGCGTTCCTGGTGGCGGAGGCGATCGGGCCCGAGCGGCTGCTCTGCGTCCTCATGCCGTACCGCACCTCGTCGGCCGCCTCGCTGGAGGACGCGCGCTCCGTGGCCGACCGGCTGGGCTGCCCCAGCCGGGTGGTCGACATCTCACCCATGGTCGACGGGTACTTCTCGACGGCGGCGGAGCCGGGCGAACCAGAGCCGTCCACGCTCCGGCGCGGCAACTTCATGGCGCGGGCGCGGATGGCGGTGCTCTACGACCTGTCGGCGGCCTGGCGCGGCCTGGTGGTGGGCACCGGCAACAAGACAGAGGTGCTGATCGGCTACACGACGCACTTCGGCGACGATGCCTGCGCGTTCGACCCGGTGGGGGACCTGTACAAGAGCCAGCTGCGGCAGGTGGCCGTCGAACTCGGCGTCCCCGAGCGGATCATCGCCAAGCCGCCCACGGCGGACCTGTGGCCCGGGCAGACCGACGAGGCCGAGGTGGGCGTGAGCTACGCCGAGCTGGACCGCCTGCTCTACTGGATGGTCGACCGGCGACGCTCCGCTGCCGAGCTGGTGGAGCGCGGCTTCGACCCGGCCTTCGTGGAGCGGGTGGCACGGATGGTGGCGGGCGCCGAGTTCAAGCGCCAGGTACCGCCGATCGCCAAGCTTGGACCACGGACCTCCGGGGTGGATTACCTCTACCCGAGGCGGCGCCCGGCGCCCGGCACCTGATGCCCGATCGGCACCTGGGCCCGGTCGGCGCCTGATGCCGGGGAAGCCGGCCCCGGCGGAGCACGGCCGCGCCGAGGTCGAGACGGCAGACCCCGGCGCTCCCCACGCGGCTGCGGGTGCCGCCACTCGCCGCGCGGCCGCCGGTGCCGCATCGCCGGCGGCGGAACGTGGCCCGGCCCACATCGGCACCCCGGCGCCCGAGACGCCGCGCCTGCCAGACGCGCCGCCCCACGTGGCTGGCGCCGGCCGGGGCACCCTGTACGTGGTCGCGACCCCGATCGGGAACATGGGCGACATCACCCTGCGAGCCATCGAGGTGCTGCGTGCGGTGCCGCTGGTGGCGGCCGAGGACACCCGCATGACGCAGCGCCTCTGGGCGCGCCATGGGATCCGGACCCGGCTGGTGAGCTACCACGCCCGCAACGCGGAGCGGCGTGAGCCGGAGCTGCTTGCCCATCTCGCGGGCGGGCTCGACCTCGCCCTGGTGACGGACGCCGGGACGCCGCTGGTGAGCGACCCGGGCGCCGGCCTGGTCGCCCGCTGGGTCGACGCCGGGGGACCGGTGGTCGCGCTTCCCGGGGCGTCCGCCGTCCTCGCGGCCCTGGTGTCGAGCGGGATCCCCGCGCCGCGGTGGGCGTTCGAGGGGTTCCTCCCGAGATCCGGGCGCGAACGCCGCGAGCGGCTGGCCCGCATCGCCGACGACGAGCGCGCGACGGTCCTGTTCGAGGCGCCCGGGCGGGTGGCGGCCACGCTGCGCGACCTGGCCGGCGCATGCGGGGAGAACCGGATGGCGGCGGTCTGCCGGGAGCTGACGAAGCTCCACGAGGAGGTGCGCCGCGGGTCGCTCGCGGAGCTGTGCGCGGCGGTGGAGGCGCGTGCGCCGCGCGGCGAGGTGGCGCTGGTCGTCGCCGGGAGGGAGCGCGCGTCCGATGCGCAGCCGCCGCACGGCGTGCCCGACGCGCAGGCGCCGAACGGAGAGCCCGACGCGCAGCCGCCGCACGGCGCGCCCGGGCCCGGGAGCGTCCTCGACGCCGCGCGTTCCCGGGTCGCCGACCTGGTGCGCGGCGGGATGACCCGCTCCGCCGCCGCCCGGCAGGTGGCGGGGGAGACGGGGCTCCCGAGGCGTGAGCTGTTCAGGACGCCGGATCGGCCGTCCTGACCGGGTCTCGCTGCCGGGTCGCCGCCCACCGCAGGGCGACGCCGGCCTCGAGGGCGCCCACCGCCGCCAGCTCCGGCAGGTCACGCCGGAGCGTTCCGTGGGCGATCGGGTACGCCACGAGACCGGCGGTGATCGCTGCCTCACGGCCCCGGAGCGGCAGGATCGCGAGGGTGACGGCGGCGGCCGCGGCCGCGGGCACCGGTGCCAGCGCCGCCAGGACGCCAGCCAGCGTGGCCACCGAACGGCCCCCGCGCCGGCCGCCGGGCGGAAACGCATGGCCGAGGATCGCCCCGACGCCGGCGGCCCAGGTCGCCCGGCGTGCCGGCGTGGGCCCCATGGTCCGGCCGGCCGGACGCCCGACCCCCGCGGCTCGATCGGACGGGAAGGCGCGGCGGGCCACCAGCACAGGGAGCGCGCCCTTGGCCACGTCGCCTGCGAGGACGGCAAGCCCGGCACCCGGGCCCGCCAGCCGCCACGCGTTGGTGGCGCCCGGGTTTGCCTCGCCCTCCCGGTAGACGTCGACGCCGGCGGCCCGTCCGATCCGTCCGGCGACCGGCATCGCCCCGCAGGCGTACCCGACGGCGAGGGCGATCGCAGCCTCCCATGACCCTCGTCGCTCGCGGGCCCACCGCCGCCCGCCGGGTCGCCAGTGTCCGCGGGACCACCGCTGCCCGCGGGTCCACCAGTTCCCTCCGGGTCCCCGGGGCCTCTGCACGGCAGACCCCCGCCTATGCCAGCGCTCGCGAGAGCCGCACGAGGAGCGCCAGCTTCCGGCGCCGCGGCACCACCGCCCGCCGGGTGTCCCGTCCGAGCCCGTCGCGCTCGATCTGGCGCAGGATCTCCCGGTACAGCACCGCGGCTGCGGCCACCGCC
>JAJYKX010000251.1 GCA_021788175.1 Chloroflexota bacterium | reverse complement strand
GCCGTGAGCCGGCCCAGGATGTCGTTCGAGATGACGGAATCCGTCCGCAGGATGAACGCGAGGTAGTCCGGGCGGGCCCAGGCGCGCGTCAGGATCAGATGCTTGCCGACCTCGGCCACCGGCGCGGCGTCCTCGTCCCCGTATCCGACGTGCGACATCGCGCCGCCCCGCAGATCACGGGCGTTGCCATGCCGCAGCGCATCGGCGTGGGCCGCCTCGAGGATCGCGTTGCCGAGCTCGATCAGCTCACCGGCCGCTGGATCGCGGGACCAGAAGTGGGGCGCCTTGAGCAGCTTGCGCTTGGTCACGATCGCCGCGTCCTTGCCCAACGACTTCTCGGTCCAGATCTCCGCGTCCCCGTAGATCACCGGCTGGTCGGGGTCGCCGGCCAGCGCGGCGCGCAGAAACGCGACCACCCGCCCCAAGAGGGAGCCGCTCACCGCCAGCGCCGCCGTCGCCCCCGTCGCCGCGTGGGCGGCATAGCTCGCGGCCGTCCCGTGCATCGCCCGATGGGTCGTCACACTGGCCGTCGCCGTCTCGAGCGTGACCAGCGGATCGGTCCCCAGGCGCGGATCGAGCGTGGCCGCGCCGGCGATCGTCCAGCGGATGGCGGCGCGCACGATCGGGACGCCCACCCGCACGACAACGCCGGCCGCCCGGCGCAGCCCCGCCAGAAGCGCGCGCAGCGGGGCCGCCAGTGGATCGCGGCGCGTGGGCAGCGCGTGGTCGGGCGTCAGGCCAGAGCCGGCCGCGCCACGGCCGGCCGAAGCGGCGCGCGCACCCGAGAACCCGGCACCTGCCGGGCCATCGTCGCCCCGCTCGTCCGCCCGCAATCGGTTCGTGGGGTCAGCGCGGCCCGCGATCTCGGTCAGATTGGTGCGCCCCGCCCGCGGGATCGCCACGAGAAAGATGGCGACGCCGGCCGCCGCCAGCGCGAGGTCGAGCAGCGAACTCGTCAGGCGATCCACCCAGGCCAGCGGATCGGCCCCCAGGAGCATGACCAGCGGGATCAGCCAGACCGAGCAGCGCGCCAGCAGGCGGACGCCGCTAACGAGCCGAGCGATCGCCAGCCGGCGTGCGTCGCCGGCGCTCAACGCCCCGACGCGCGGCGCCAGGAGCAGCACCCCTTCGGCCGCCGCCCACAGGGCGAGCGGGACCCACAGGATCGCGCTCGCGTCGGGGCCGAGGCGTGCGACGAGGCCCGCGTCGGGGGCCAAGCGGGGCCAGGCCAGCGCGGCGAGCGCAGCGGCCAGGTACAGGGGGAAGCTGAGCGCCGGGCGGTTCGGCCCGCCGGCCGCCGGCTGTCGCGTCGCGTCGTCCATCGTCGTGCTCCCTCGCCCTGCGGTCCCGCGCAGCGGGTCTGCGAGAGGCTGGGCGAAGGGATGGCGCTGTCAAGGGTTGGCGCGTTGGCGAGCGAGGGGCACTGGTGGGCTGCCTGCGTCCCGTCGCCCTGTCGCCCGCCCGCCACGGCCCGGTCCCGGAGGAAACCCGAACCCATTGGGTCCGAGTACGCTCTGGCACGTCAAGCAGCTGTCGCGCAGAATCGGCGGGACGTGTGCGACATCGAGCCGACCACCCTGAACCAGATCGGCGAGGCACAGGAGGCGCCGTGCGTCGGCCTGGCCGTCGGCGCACACCCCTGCGAGTCGGAGCGCGGGGTGTGGGGCGCGCTGTGCCCCGACTGCGGTGCTCGCCTGCCCCCCGAGCCCGGACCCCTTCGGTCCTGGCACGCGGCGCGGGTGAACGACCCGATCCTCTCGGAACGGGCGCGCGCCCTGCGCTCGCCCCTGCGGCAGTGGCATCTGCGCTGACCGGGGAGCCCCGGCGCGGTCGTGGTGCTACCGATCGAGCGCCGACCCCCCGCTGGGAGCCTTGCGCTCGGTCTTCGCGCTCGATTGGCCGGCGCTCGCCGCGCCACTCGTCGAGGGCCACCCACCGGCCCAGCGATCCACGTCAGCCCACCTCTCGCGCACCGAGGCGTCACGCTCGTCGTGGCGTTCGTCGGCCGTGCCCCATCCCTGCGCGGCGGGCGGACCGGCCACGACGTGCCAGGTCGCGGGATGCGTCACCGTGAGCGGCCCGATCGGTCCACTGGTGAAGTCCGACGGACTCGGCGTGGGGGTCGGGGGACCGAGCGCCGGCGGAGCAGCCACCGTCACCGCCAGGAGCGGGCACTCACCTTCCGTCTCCTGCCCCGAGCTGTGGATGCAGAAGCCGCTCGAGGTGAGCACGGCGGTGCCCGGGGCCACCGCTCGATAGACGCCGGTCGCCCCCTCGTCCGTGACCGAGACGAGCCGCAGGACGGCGGCATCGGGGCTGCTGGGGAGTGGGTATTCGGGCGCTGGCGGCAGCGATCCCTGCGACGCACCCGTCGTCATGTGCAGGTCGAGCTCCTCGCCGACCCGGAGGCGCACCTGAACCACCGCTGACCGGCACGCGCAGCGACACGCCTGGTGCCGATTCGCAACCGCCTTGGCCTCACCGCCGCGCATCATCCCGAGCCTGCGGTCAGTCCATTGGTCCGTCTGCGAGTTATCCCCCGCGTATGACGGACTCGCGGATGCGAGAATCCTTGACGGCTCCGACCAAGCAACGACCCTCCGTCATCGGCGTCATGCGCGAGATGGGGAGGCAGAGCGATGGACGCTGGGCGATGCGAAGTGTGCGGCGGGCCGTGTGCGAGCGGCCAGCGCACCTGCTCGCGCCGCTGCTCGGGGAGGCTGGGTGGCCTGATGGGGCGCGGTGGCACGATCGTGCGGAGCTGCGAGCAGTGCGGGGGGACATTCACCACCGAGTCGGCCGAGCTGCGGCGCACGCGGGGTCGCTGCGGGCGCTTCTGCTCGCGGGCCTGCTCCGTGGCCTGGCACCGCGGCCGGCACTCGGGGCCCGCCTGAGCGCCTGCGGCGCGCGCTGTACCCCGGGCCGCACCCCGCGATCGCGGGGATCCGCCGCTCCCCCTCGACGGTCGTCTCGGAGCGCCGCGCGTTGCCGAGCTACGACGCGCACGGCGGGGCGCACCGCCGTCGCGGGTAGCAGTGGCCACTTGGGCGTTCCGACGAAGCTACGCGCGATTTCTGGGCCTCCGCGCCCGCGTCCCGCTCGCGTTGGGCGGCCCGACGGGCTGCGGGCGGTACCATCGTTCGCTCCGTGGCCGCCGAACGCGCGGGGCCGCGCGGGTCAAACGGCCGGTCCGC
>JAJYKX010000250.1 GCA_021788175.1 Chloroflexota bacterium | reverse complement strand
CGCGACGCCCTCGCGAACGGCGAGGTCGACGTCGTCGGGGCGACCGCGTGGGTCTGGTCGAAGCAGGACATGGCCGGGTCGCTCGACCTGCTCGTCGTCGACGAAGCCGGCCAGGTGTCGCTCGCCAACCTCGTCGCCGTCGCGCCCGCGGCCGACAACCTGGTCCTGCTCGGCGACCCGCAGCAGCTCGAGCAGCCCGTCCGTGGCGCGCACCCACCCGGCGCGGAGACGTCGGCGCTCGGGCACCTGCTCGACGGCGCGCCGACCATGCCGCCGCACCTGGGCCTGCTCCTCGAGGAGACGTGGCGCCTGCACCCGGAGATCTGCCGGTACACGTCGGAGGTCTTCTACGCCGGCCAGCTCCGACCGGCCGCGGGCACGGAGCGCCAGGCGCTGACCGGGCCGGGCCTGCTCGACGGGGTCGGGATCCGCTGGGTGCCGGTCGAGCATGCCGGCAACCGCAACGAGTCGCCCGAGGAGGCCGAGCTTATCGCCGGCTTACTCGCCGATCTACGCGCGCATAGCGGGACCTTCACCGACGTACACGGCGAGCTTCACTCGCTCTCGACCGCGGATGCACTCGTGATCGCCCCGTACAACGCGCAGGTCCGCGCGATCGCCCGGACCATCCCCGGCGTGCGGGTCGGGACCGTCGACAAGTTCCAGGGCCAGGAGGCGCCGATCTCGATCTACTCGATGGCCACCAGCTCCGCCGCCGAGGCCCCGCGCGGCATGGAGTTCCTGTACAGCCTGAACAGGCTCAACGTCGCGTCGTCCCGGGCGCGCTGCCTGGCCCTCGTCGTCGCCAGCCCCGAGCTCATCCGCGTCCAGTGCCGCACCCCGCGCCAGATGCGCCTCGCCAACGCGCTGGCTCGTCTCGTGGAAATGTCGGTTAGCGATTGCGGTAGCCGGACCGCTCGCGAGACTGACGCCAGAGACTAGACTCGCCGCCGAGTGAAACTGTTCGACCTGTATCGGTACGCGAAACCAAGTCCAGGCCCGGACTTGGAGTTCGTCGATGGTGTTCGGAACCTGTTCAACGCCACTCGATGGCCTCCGTGGCCCGGCCTCTCCGCGGCAGCTCGTGTGCAGTTGGACCATGGGATCGACGCCATAACGATGGTGCGCGCCGCCGACGGGCGGCGAAGGCCGGCGGCGATGATCTCGTCAAAGCCGCATCGAGCGGGATCCGACTGGACGCCGTGGCACGACGAGTTGGATCCGTTCGCCGGGCACGTGCGCTACTACGGCGACAACAAGCCGGAACGTGGCGCTGATCCGCTCACGGCACCCGGGAACCGTGCCCTCATGGAGCAGTTCGCGCTCCATCGCTCGAACAGCGTCGCCGACCGATTGATGGCTGCGCCCCTACTGTTCTTCGAGGGCGTGCCTTACGCGGGCCGTCAGAAGGGATTCTGGCGGTTCATCGGGGTCGGTGTCATCGATAGGGCGGAGCGCGTCGTTCAGGTCGACAGGCACGATCGGCTGTTCACCAACTACGCGTTCGATTGCACGCTCCTGGACCTCGGTCCGGAGAACCTCGAATTGCCGTGGAACTGGATCGCTGCGCGCCGCGATCCGACCTGGTCGGCGACAGAGTGCCTCAAGCTGGCACCTGAGAGCTGGCAGCGATGGGTGCAGAACGGCCACGGCGTTCTGGATCAGGTGCGCCAGTCGGTCGCCCGGTTCCGCGTCCTCCAGCCTGCGGATCAGCGGCCGGATCCGGGCACGCCCGCGGAGGCCGCTCTTCAGGCCGTCATCCAGCACTACAAGACCGGCGGAAGCTGGAGCGGCGTAGGCGAGCACAGGTTCGAGGGGCTCGCGTCGGAGATCACGGGTGCCGCGTTGAGTGAGAGCGGGATCTACCGGCGAGGATGGATCACGAAGCGAGCCGGCGACGGCGGCATCGACTTCGTCGGGCGTCTCGACCTCGGTGCGCACGATGCCGCACTGGAGTTGGTCGTCCTCGGTCAGGCCAAGTGCAAAGCCGGGGAGGCTCCCGCCACCAGCGGTCTCGATCTGGCGCGAACTGTCGCACGCCTCGACCGGGGCTGGATTGGTTCCTTCGTCACGACCGGCTACTACACGCCTTCGGCGCAGCGTGAGGTCTTCGCCGATCGCTACCCGTTGCTCCTCCTGAGCGGTAGGCAGGTAGGGGAGACCGTCGTGCGCGAGGCGGCGCTCCGCGGCGTGGACGTGCGCACCTACATCGAGGCGGTCGACGCGGAGTACGAGTCGCGTATCTCCAGCCGGCTCCCCGCGGAGATTCTTCACACGGGGTTCTCGTCGGGCGTCGAGGTGTCCTCCGCCTCGATACCGTCGAGCCTCGATCTACTCTCGCGAGTCTCGCCAAACGCGTCGGAACAGCTGCGAGCGGCGGAGCCGATCGACCAAACCTACGGGTAGCCGGACTCGAACTGGCGAGCGCGCCGTGCCATCCAAGCTGGCACGCCCCCGTCCGACACTCGCGGCATGCTCGTCGACTACCGACTGTTCATCAACCGGGACCTGCCGCTCGTCGAGCGGGGGTGCGGATCGAAGGCACGGTACGAGTCGAGGCGCGAGGCGCGCTCGTACGCGAACCGCCGCATGCGCCGCCACGGGAGCCTGCACCTATACCACTGCGAGTGGTGCGGCGGGTGGCACCTGGGCCATCGGCGGCAGGCGGCATGACCGGGAAGGAGGCTGACCCAGCGTAGACTCACGGCAGCCGCGAGCGCGGCACCTATCGAGAGCGGCCCGAGAGTCCTGGCTCGACGACGGCCCGGCAACCACCGACGCCCCTCACGCCGGCACGGTGCCCCTGCCAGGGTGCGATAGGAGACGAGGGATGACCCCGCACCCGTTCGATCTGCCCCACATCGGCCTGGCCGCGGAATCAGCCCGCGGTCATCGGCGCCGAGCGAGGGACTCAGGCGACGACCCGAACGCGGCGGGCCGCGGCCCCTGATGGAGACGAGCCGGCGTGGCAGGCAAGTTCGACTCGCGGCTCCTGAGCAGGCACGCGGTGCGCGAGGCGGAGCGTGAGAAGATACCGATCAAGATGATCCAGGAGACGTACGAGGCCCCCGACGACACTCGGAGCTCGGAGCACGACGAGTTGCGTGAGATCCGCACGCGCTGGTTCGGAGAGGAAGGGATCGAGCTCGTCGTCGACGTCGAGGATGGGCGAGTCGTGACGGCGTGGCGGAAGGGGCCGCGGAAA
>JAJYKX010000249.1 GCA_021788175.1 Chloroflexota bacterium | reverse complement strand
CGCGCTGTCCGACGCGCATCTCGCCGCGCTGCGGAACCTCGTCGCGCTGCTACCGCTGGCCGACGTCAACTGGGCGCTCACGGGCAGCATGGGGCACCTTCTGCAGGGCGCGCCTGTCCAGCCACACGACATTGATGTGCAGACCGACGAGGCGGGCGTCAGGAAGGCCGCGGAGCTGCTGGCGCCCTACTCCATCGCCCCGCTCCACGGGTGGGAGTCCGAGCGGATGCGCTCGCTGTTCGGAGCGTTCGTGGTGGACGGTGTCGCGGTGGAACTGCTGGGCGCGGTGCAGAAGCGACTGGCGGATGGCTCGTGGGGGCCGCCAACGGACCCGGCCGAGCATCGCCGGCTGGTGCACGTGGAGTCCTTGATAGTTCCCGTCCTCTCGCTGGAGTACGAGGCGGCGGCATACGCGGCCATCGGGCGCCTTGATCGCGCCTCGCTCCTGCGCCGCACCCTAGATGAGGCCGCCCACGGTGAGTGACGGGCTTTCCTCTGGGCGGCGCGCCACCCGGGCCTGGCGTTCGGAGCCGCGGACGTTCGGGGCCACGGACGTTCGGAGCCGCCTATGCGCCCACTCTCGAACCGGAACAGAGCACCACGTCGTGGACCATGGGCCGGCGACGCGGATCATCGAGCTGCTGGGCGAGTGCATCGCAGCCCACGGCGTGCCGCGAGACGTCACTCGCGCGAAACGGCGCGTCACTGTCCCAGGAACCGGCCGGTGGTGTGAGGGTCGGTGATCGGCTCGAGGGGTCGCGAACTGCCCCGAAAACGGGTCGAATCGGACCCCGGCTGATAGCGCAGGAGCCCTGCCTTCGCTGTCGCGAACTCTTCGTCCGTGAGGAAACCCTGCTCGCGTAGGGCAGCCAGCCGCTGGATTTCCTCAACACACCTGCCGCTCCTCCTCGGGTACGTGGGCTCCGCGGTCGCAAGCAGGTAGCTCGTGGCCGTGGCGGTGATCGCCGAGAAGAGTGCGATCCCCAGGAGCATCGGCACCATCGCGATGCGCTTGCCATCAGCCGCCACGGGGTACACGTCGCCGTAATCGACCGTGGAGATGGTCACGACGCCTCACCGGAGTGCATCGGAACGGCGATGCGCTCGCCTTGTTCACGTCGTGCTCCGCGATGTACAGAGCGAACGAGCCAGGACCATGAGAGCGCGCCGCGCCGTGATCATCTGCGCCGCGACACGATGGCCGTCTACGACGACACGGCTTCCATCGGCAAGCTGTACCGGCGCCAGGACGAGATCGGGACGCCCTGGTGCATCACCGTCGACGGCGACTCGATCGACGAGCACGCCGTCACCGTGCGCGACCGCGACAGCATGGAGCAGATCCGCGTCGGGGTCGACCGGGTCAAGCCGCTCATCCTGGACCGGCTGGCCGCCACGCGGTGCCTGATCGCGGGGTGCCGACACAGGCCGGATCCGCCCCGGGCGGGATCGAGCCGAAGGGCGGGCCCGCACAGCGGCGCGTAGGCGACACCCCCACGTTGCCCGGCCTGTCCACGAGCGCGACCGCGCACCCGGGGCCGCGGCGGTACGGGCGCGGGCGAGCCCGGCAGGGCCGGACGCCGCGGCGCGCTGCGGATCGCCGGGAGAGCACCAGACGAGCGTCACCGCCGTCCCGCAGGAAGACGCGCCGGAGTGTCCGCGGGTCCTTGTCGCCGACGACCATGAGCTGGTGCGCCGTGGCCTGCTGGCGCTGCTCAAGCGCCACAAGCAGTTCCGCATCGTGGCCGAGGCGGGCACGCGCGCCGAGGTGATCGCTGCGGCAGCGCGCTGCCAGCCCGATCTCGTCGTGATGGACGTGCGCTTTCCGGATGGATCGGGGATCGAGGCCACGCGCGAGATACGCGCCGCGCGCCCCGCGGCGAAGGTCGTCATGCTGACAAGCTACCCCGACGAGGAGGCGGTGTTCGCCGCGATCCTGGCGGGCACCTCAGGCTATCTCTTGGAGCAGATCCGCGCCCGCGACCTCGTGGCAGGGCTCGAGGCTGTCGGGCGTGGCGAGCTGCTCCTCGACCCGCTCGCGAGCGAGCCGGTCCTCCATCGCCTGCGGCGCCTCGCCGCGGGGGCCGCCCTCGACCCCCTGACCGAGCTCACCCGCCAGGAGCAGAAGATCCTCCTCCTCATCGCCGAGGGCAAGACGAACCGCCAGATCGCCGCCGAGGTCTTCCTCTCGGAGACCACCGTCAAGAACTACCTCAGCGCGATTCTGGCCAAGCTCGCTCTCCAGCGGCGCGCCCGGGCTGCCGCTTTCGTCGTGCACCACCGGCTCCCCGGTGCTGAGTAGGACCCCGACGGCGCTGCCCACATCCGTGGCGAGGGCATTCGCTCCGTGCCCGAGGTCGCAGATGGCGCGGCGCAACCTGTCGATCTCGCCCTCGACGCCTTTGGGCTTCGTATCTGGGTGCGTGCCCTCGACCTGAGATTCTTGTCCTGCGTCTGACTGTCGGCCCTGTCTGCGTTGATCTGGCTCGCAAGGGCAACGGGGTACCGTCAGGACAGGCTCAGCCCTTGGGTAGGCAGGGCAGCGAATGGAGGCAGCCATGACGCGAACCGAAGCGGGCGCTGAAAGTCCTGCACGACGAACCCCTCCCGACGACTGGCTGGCCCGCCTCCTACCCGCGGCCCTGCGTCGGGAACGGGAGCGCTGGTACACCCCTGACCGGGCGGTGCGGCGGCTCCACTGGATTCGCTTCGCCCTGGTGCTGGTGGCCTTGGTGAACGCCGCCGCCCACATCTTCGCTTCCCCCGCCAAGTTCCCCGATGTCACCGTCTGGCTCGACGGCGAGGTCGTGGCCTACGTGCTGATCGCCATGGTGTACCTCCTCGGCCTGCGCATGTGGTACCTGCCGGCCGTTGCCTACACTGTGCTCAACTTGGTGCTGTTCTTCGTGTCGGGCTTCATCGTCATCCCCGGGATCACCACCGCCGCGCTGACCGGGCACCTGGCCTTCGGCGACTACTCCTTCGGGCGAGGGTTCTCGCTCGCGGCGTGGATCTTCCTGCTCGTCGTGGGCGGCGCGATGCTCCGCCTCGATCCCGGTTCCCGCCTCAACGAGCTGCTCCGAGATAGCTGACGCCCCGGGGGGCGCTCCTGGCGGCCGCGGTGGTACCACCTACGACCGCGACGGCACCGTGATCCGGAAGCTGTAGCGGTACGCGCGCCAGGCGTGATCGCCGTACTCGATGGTTGGGCCGGCGTCGTCGAGGTCGCGT
>JAJYKX010000248.1 GCA_021788175.1 Chloroflexota bacterium | reverse complement strand
CCGCTCGTCCGGCGCGTCGCCGGAGGACTCGGCCACCACCGTTGCCTCGCCCGTCGTCGTGTCGAGCCGGACGAGCCACGTGTCGCGTGTCGCACTGGCCACGGTCACGACCGCGCCGCCGTCGGGGTGCGCGGCCATCGACCCGTACCAGGTTCCGCCCGGATCCAGCGACTGCAGCTCCCCGGTCGACGCGTCCAGCAGGCCCAGGTACCAGATGCCGTCGCGCGTGTACCGGCAGAGGAGGCGATCGGGACCGACGAAGGCATACGCGGTGAGCCCGAAGACCCACTGGGGCTCGCCGAACTCGGCCTCCATCGGCGCGAGCGCACGGGGCTGCGGTGGCTCCGCTTCCGCTCCGGGCAGCGCGTCGAAGCGGTACAGGTTCCACCAGTCGGTCCGGTCGGACACGAAGTGGAGCCGACCGATCGGCGACCACTCGGGCTGGAAGATGGATTCGCCGCGGCCGCCCGCCACCCTGCGGGGCGATTCGAACGAGCCGTCCGCGCCGACGTCGGCGACCCAGAGGCCGGTCCCGTCCCAGGGAAGGTCGGGATGGTCCCAGGCGAGCCAGCAGGCGCGCCGCCCCTCGGGGTCCAGCCGCGCGTTGGAGAAGAAGTCGTGGCCGGAGACCAGGATGCGCGGCTCCGGGAGCGGGGCGCCCTCGACCGGGTCCAGGGCGACGTCCACGATCCGGTTCAGCGCCGGGCCGCCCCCGCGGTGGTCCTCCTGGACGCACACCACGCGCCGGCGAACGGGGTCGATCACCGGGTCGGCGTGGCGGAGCGAGGCGTTCGCGATCTCGGGCGTGAGGGGGTGCGGCACGCCGATCCCGTCGGCGTCGACGTCCCGACGCCACAGGCGGCCGTCCGCGAAATCCACGTAGACGACCACCCCGTCGCGGACGGCAATCGCCCCGCCGCCGTACTCGTGGACGCGGGTGCGCACGTTCGAACCGGCCGGCGTCACATCCTCCCGGCGCCCGTCCGGCCCGCGACGCACGAGGGCGACGCGGCCCGCCTCGGCGGGACGGCTCTCCGTCCAGTAGATGCTGTCTCCGTCGAGCGCGACCTGGCCGATCCCCACCCGATCGGCGGTGATCCGCTGCGTGGTGATCGGCGAGCGCCAGGAACCGAACGGCGCGACGCTGGGCATCGGGCACCTCCCGGACCGCGCTCCGGGACGCTCGCCCGGAGCCGCGGGAATGGATGAGCCCGGCGGTCAACCCGCCGGGCTCATCCCGATCGTCGCGTGGTGCCGGCGACACGGCCGCTGTCACGCGGCCTGCCGGCTGGCTGCTAGCCCCGCCGGCTGGCGAAGCAGTCGTTGCAGTAGACGGGCTTGCCGGAGGTCGGGCGGAAGGGAACCTTCGCCTCGCGTCCGCAGCTCGAGCAGGTCGCGGTGAACATCTCGCGCGGAGCGCGGGGGGCGCTGCTCGAGTAGGAGGACCCGCCGCCGTACGATCCGATCGAGCCGCCGTACGACCCGCCGCTGTACGACCCGCCGCCCGAGTACGACCCACCGCCGCGCGACGCCTTGCGGCTGGCGCGGCACGAGGGGCAACGCCGCGGCTCGCTGAACTGGCGGTCAGCGTAGAACTGCTGCTCGCTCCCCGAGAACGCGAACTGCTGCCCACAGTCGGCGCAGGTCAGAATCTTGTCCTGGTACAACGAAAACACTCCTTCTCGTCCGGCCCCCGCGACCGTCTCGCGAGAACCGAGAGAGGAGTGTCGTGTTGCCGAACGGGACCAATCTTCTGTCCGAATCCCGGACGTTGCGCCAATCATAACAGTCGTGCGCAGAACGTCGAGCCCCCCGTGCGGGTAGGTCGTCCCGGATCACGCCGGTGACGGTCTCACACCCGCCGCGATGGCGTACCGCAGGAAGAGATGGGAGCCATCCCGCCGGATGGAGCGCAGCACCGTGCCCGGCGCCTCGCGCGCGGGCCACGCCACGCCCTCCACCAGCCCGAGGCGACGTGCGTCCGCCGAGCGGCCCAGCAGCCGCGGCGCAACGGTCAGGAACAGCTCGTCGATCGTGCCGTCCCGGAGCAGCGTCGCCAGGAGGTGCGGCCCGCCCTCGCACAGCGCGATCGCGGCCCCCAGCGTGCCCACCAGGCGCAGCAGGTCGGCGGCGGCCACCAGGGGCCCGTCGGACGGCACCTCGACCCGGGCGCCCGGCGGGATGCCGCGGCGTGCCAGCTCCAGGGCGCCGGTCCGCGTCGTGACGATGACCACGGGCACGTCCGGGCGAGACAGGCCCGGGTGCTC
The DNA here is from genome assembly GCA_021788175.1 of Chloroflexota bacterium. Taxonomy (GTDB): domain Bacteria; phylum Chloroflexota; class Limnocylindria; order Limnocylindrales; family CSP1-4; genus JAJYNJ01. Next base: position 986 of record JAJYKX010000248.1, on the reverse strand, counting down.
CGGCGGCACGTCACCGCGCGCGGAGACGACCACGGTCGTGGGCTGCGGCGCCAGGCCGAGGGCGGCGCGCCAGGTGGCGAAGTCGGAGTCCCACGCGGGGGCCACTCCGCGCGGCGTCCACTCGTGTCGCGGCGCGGCGCGGAGCGTGCCGGCGCCCACCACCACCACGTCGGCGAGCGCGCGCAGCATGGCCATCACGAACCGGTCCGCCACGGAGCCGCCGCTGATGTCCGAGCCGCCGCCCCGCGGCCCGGTGGCGATCGCCACCACGCCATCGATGGTCGAGACGAAGTTCGCGACGACGGTCGGCCGCCCGGCATGGAGCGGGATGGCGAGTGGGCCGCCGTGGCGCACGGCGAGCCGTCCCGGTGGAAGCCCGCCCCGCGCCGGCTCGCGGACGGGCGGCGCCTCGAGCAGCACCTCCAGCGGTGCGTCGTCGTCCGTGTCGGCCTCCTTCGCTGCTCGGTCGATGGCCCGTCCGGCCCGTGTCCATGGTCGCACGAGGAACCACCGGCCGGGATCCGGCCCGTACCCGGCCGGGCACGGGCCGGTGGCGTCCGCCAGCCGCCGGCGGCCGCCCACCGGCGGCGTGCGCCAGCCGGTGCGCCCCGCCAGCCGGTGCGCCCCGCCAGCCGGTGCGCCCCGCATCGCGTACGCTCAGGTGCCGGGGCACCGAACTCAGACCGAACTCAGGAGGACGCATGGCCACGGGCGATTGGTGGCGGCACGGCGTGATCTACCAGATCTACCCGAGGAGCTTCCAGGACTCGAACGGGGACGGCATCGGCGACCTGCCCGGGATCATCAGCCGGCTCGATCACCTCAACGACGGCACCCCGGACTCGCTGGGCGTCGACGCGATCTGGCTGTCGCCCTTCTACCCGTCGCCCATGGCCGACTTCGGTTACGACGTCTCTGACTATTGCGACGTCCACCCCGACTACGGCACGCTCTCGGACTTCGACCAGCTCGTGCGCCAGGCGCAC
>JAJYKX010000247.1 GCA_021788175.1 Chloroflexota bacterium | reverse complement strand
CCCGAGCAGCATCGCGCGGTAGCCTAGCCGGGCCGCGGCCCGGCTGCACACGGGCGTGCCGGCGCTACCACACCCCCGGCACAAGGCGCCGCCGCACGCGACGGGCGTAGTCCGCGTACCCCGGCAGGTCCGCACGCAGGGCGCGATCCTCGAGCAGCATCCGCAGGAGGATGAGCCCCGCCACAGCCGCCGCCGGCACGATCGCCCAGAGCGAGCCCAGGATGAGCGGCCCTGCGAGGTCGGCGACCAGCGCCCCTGCCGTGCCCGGATGCCGGACGAAGCGGTATGGGCCGCCGGTGACGACGGTATGGCCATGCTGGGGCCGGATCCGCACCACGGGCGTGAAGAACGGGTTGGACGTCATGGCCCACAGGCCCAGGAGGAGCCCCGCCCCGTAGAGGGCGATGCCTGCTGCCTCCGCCGCGGGTGCGAAGCGGGGCTCCCAGCCGAACCGCACCGCCAGGCCGGCCACGAGCCCGCAGGCAAGCGGTCCGAGCGCCGTCAACGGCGCCAGCCGGCGGTCCCACGCCACGGTCCCCTGCCCGGACGCCGCCGCCGATCGCTCGCGCAGCAGGGCCGCATCCCCCAGGGCCAGGGTCCACGCGGTGGCCAGTTGCCCGGCGAGCAGCGTGCCGAGGTACAGCCAGCCCCCGGCCCAGGCGGGGTCGCCCGACGCGAGCAGGAGGACGGCGATGGTCAGCAGGGTGTAGATCATCGCGGCCGGCACCCGGGGGCGACGTCGCCACGCGCCGGCACCCGTCGAGCCCCGCTCAACGACGCGGAGAACAGCCGCGCGGTCAGTGCCGGATCCGCCAGGTCGCGGATGCCGCGGCCAGCAGCAGCGCTCCGACCAGCGCGCAGCCGGACCGGCCCGCCGCGGGGGATGCCCGGCCCGACGGAGACCCGGGGCCGTCGTCGGCCGGCGCCGGAGGGTGGCCGCGAGACGCCCGGCCATCGTCGAGCGCCAGCGGGCCGTCGTCCCCCGGCGCGGGCTCCTCACCGCCGGGCACCGGGCCGTCGCCCCCGACGGCGCCTGCAATGCCGTCCCACAGGCGCTCGTCACGCAGCGCCGCGTCGGCACACGCGGCGTGGGCGGCCGACTCGCCGTGCCCCACCGCCGGCTCGTCGGGACCGATCGGGAGCCCGCAGAAGACACACCGGTCGGGTTGACCCCATCGCGCCACGTCATCGCACCTCGCGCATCCGGGGGTGCGCCGGATGCGCACCGCACGCCCCCGTTGTAGCGCACGCCCGGAGACTCCGCCAGCGCGGCGCGTGCGGACGGTCTCGGGTACCGTGTCCGCCATGCATCCGTTCCGCTTCGCCGTGACGGCCTCCTGGGCCACCACGCCGGATGCCTGGACCGCGCAGGCCCGGCGGGCCGAGCGCCTGGGGTACTCGGTCCTGCTCATCCCCGACCACCTGGGGCGGCAGCTCTCCCCGATCGCCGCGCTCACCGCCGCGGCCATGGCCACCACGCAGCTCCGGGTCGGAAGCTTCGTGTTCGCCAACGACTACCGCCATCCCCTGGTGCTCGCCCGGGAGGCGGCGACCGTCGACTTCCTGTCCGGCGGCCGCTTCGAGCTGGGCCTGGGGGCAGGCTGGAACACCGCCGACTACGCGCACCTCGGGCAGCAGTACGACCCCGCCCCTCGCCGGATCGACCGGCTGGAGGAGGCCATCCCGCTGGTCAAGCGGCTGCTGTCGGGAGAGACGATCGACCACGACGGCGCGCACTACCGCATGGCCGGCGCACGCGTCGCGCCAACGCCGGCCCAGCGCCCGCGTCCGCCGTTGCTGGTCGGCGGCGGTGGGCCACGCATGCTGCGGCTGGCGGCGCGGGAGGCCGACATCGTCGCGATGCTGCCGCAGTTCGACGCGCGCGGCCGTCCGCTCGTCCGGCAGGCGACGGAGACGGCCACCGGCCGCAAGGTCTCGATCCTGCGCGAGGCGGCCGGCCGGCGTTTCGACGAGCTCGAGCTGAACGTGATCGTGGCCGACGCGGGGCTGGTCGGCCGTGGACGGCCCGTGCGCGCGTCGCTGCTTGCGGCGCTCAAGGCGGCGGGGACCGGGCTGATCGGCACCCCGTACGTCCTGTACGGGACCCGCGCGCAGCTGCGCGAGCTGCTGCAGCGGCGACGCGACCGGCTCGGTATCAGCTACTACGCGTTCCCGGCGCATGCGATGGAGGCGATGGGCCCGCTCGTCGCCGACCTCGCGGGCCGGTAGGCAACCCGCCAGACAACCGGCACGTCAGCGGCCAACCTGCAAGCGGGCGTTTATGCCCCCGGGGTACCCACGCGCCTAGCATCGCGGTGAACCGCCACGCGTCCCGGATGTGCCCCGCCTGGGGCAGGCCGGCGGCGGGGCTCGAGCAGGAGAGCTGCGATGCAGGTCACCGCCGCCCGACCGGGGAGTCAGGTCGGCTTCGCAACACGGCCGGGCCGGATCCGCGTACACGACGCCCTCCGCGATCTCGCCCTCGACGCCCTGGGGCCGTCGGGTCCCGACGGTCTCTCCCCCTTCGAGTGGGAGCTGCTCTCCGAAGGGCTCGAGCGGGCACTGGCGACGGCCACCGACGCGGCCGTGGCGGCGCTGGACGACGCCCTGCGCGAGCTGCTGAGCGAATCGCCTCGGCCGCTGGTCGCGAAGGTCGAACGCCTGCGCCAGCTCACCGAGTACGGGTTCGACTGACCGGCCGGCAACCGGGCCGGATCGCGCCGCCACCGGCCTCGCCCCCGGAGACGCGGGGCCTGCAACGCACCTGAAACGTGGCCGCGAGGGAATGCGATCCCGTAGAGTCCGCGCATGCGCCACGCGTCGCGTCCCCGGCATCCCCGCTCGGTGCCTGGCGCGCTGGCGATCTCGGTCGCACTGCTGGCAACGGCCTGCGCGTCCCCCACCCGCCCCACGCCGGCCGCACCGGCGCAGCCGCCGGCCTCCGTCGCCGTGCTCGCGCCCTCGTCGTCCCCCTTCCCCACCGCCGTTCCGACCCTGCCCCCGCAGCCGCCCGTGGCATGGAGCGACTGCGGCGACGGGTTCCAATGCGGCATCGTCGACGTGCCGCGGGACTACGCGGATCCCACGGGCCCCTCGGTGCGCCTCTCCCTGGTCCGGCTCCCGGCCACCGATCCGGCCCATCGCATCGGCTCGCTGGTGGTGAACCCGGGCGGTCCCGGCGAGAGCGGGATCGACTTCGTGCGGCAGGGTGCCGCCGCGATCTTCCCGCCCGGGATCCTCGCCCGCTTCGACATC
>JAJYKX010000246.1 GCA_021788175.1 Chloroflexota bacterium | reverse complement strand
GGCTCGATCCAGTAGAGATCCACAACCAAGACGATGCGTCCCTCATGCCGGGATGTCAACCTACCGGGCCGCAGGCCGGAGGCCCCCTTTCATTCACAGGCCCTGAGACGCCGGCGACGAAGCCCCGGGTAGATTCGGCGGTTTAATCGGGCCGGACGGGCCGCCAGGACCGGCGGATTGGCCCATCGGAGGCCGGCGGGGCTGATGGCAATCTCGGGCCGTGCCCGCGTCCGAACAGAGCCCGGCGCGCGTGCGTACCCGCGGTCGCCCACCGATCGCGGGCGTCTTCCGTCCGCCCTGCCCGCTGCCAGAACATGCATCGCACCACACGATCCTCGATGGTCATTACGGCCGTTGGACGGAGGCCTACGAGCGCGTCCGATACCGATGCGTGAGCCCGGACGGCAAGCAGCGGCACGTCATCCGGCCGCCGCTGCCGGCGCGCCACCCTACGCCGGCGCACCCGTACTCCGGCGAGGCGTGCCCGGTCTGCGAGCACCTGTACCAGCGCCACGAGGGGCCGCACACGGGGCGCGGCTTCCTGTTCGCCATCCAGGAGATCGCCGAGGTCCTGGCGCAGGTCGCACGGGGAGGCGGGTTCCGCCAGATCGGCCGCGAGATCCACACGGAGGCGCTGCGCCACCGCGTGGATCCGTTCCGACCGGAGGGCGAGGCATACCGCCGCAAGCGGCAGCAGGCGGGCAAGCCCGTCCGCGAGTACAGCAAGCGGCGCAAGGGCCGCGTGTGGCCGGGCGAGGTGAGCCGGGAGAGCCGCCTCGTGGCGGCCTACGTGGATGCCTTCACCCCGATCATCCTTGCCGCCTACGACCCGCCCGACGGGTGGCCCGATCGCGTGGGCCTCGACTCCCTGCCGCTCAAACGCCGCGTCATTGATCCCGTCACCGGCAAGCTCGCCCGCACCGGCGAGGCACTCGGCGAGGTCCTGATCGCGATGGACCTCACGCGTCACCCGACCCGCCCGTTCCTGCTCCGCCTGGCCGGCGGCAAGGACAGCTGGTCGTGGGAGGACTTCCTGCGCAGCGTGCCGGGCACGGTGCCCACGTTCGTCGTCGCGGATCGGGCATCCGAGATCACCGCGGCGGTCGAGCGCGCCTGGCCGGACGCCGTCCTGTACAGCTGTGAAGGCCACGTGCTGCTCAACGCCCGCGACGCCGCCGAGGCGGATGGCCTGACCCAGTGGGTTCCGCGCGAGAAGCCGGCCAAGCCCGTCACGGCGGAGGAGGAGGAAGATCCGATCCGTCGATACTGGCTCTCGCGCCAGCGGGCCAAGCTGCCCCGCAGCCCGCTGTGGTATGCGATGGCGCAGATGCAGTGGTCGCCCGAGCGATGGGAGGCATTCAAGAAGGCCGTCGAAACCGAGATCGCGGACCGGCGCCGCCGCCGGAAGGTCCGCAAGCTCGTCGAGCCAGAGTCGGAACTGCGCAAGTTCATCGCCAACAACGAGGCGCTCGTGCTCGGGCAGTACGCCTGGCGGCAGGAGCATCGCGGCTTCCCGCGTTCGGCCGGTGCCGCGGAATCTGTGTTCGAGGACCTCTCCGCCTCGTTGGCGGGGCGGCCGTTCTGGAACGCGAAGCGCCTCGATCTCGTGCTCGGTCTGGTGCGGCTGCATCTGCTCGGCGAGGCCCGCCCGCAACGGTTCGCGGCGCTTCTGCGCGCCCACTTTGCCGCGCACCGAGGAGCCTCCGAGGTGGAGTGGAACGCGCTCCTGGATCGCAGCCGGATGGTCGAGGTGTCGTCCCTCGAACGGCTGGTGATCGAGGCGCGCGCACGGGCAAAGGCGAACACGGCCGCGCGGGCCGCAAGCCACCAGGCAGAGCGACGCGTCCAGCGGATCGCCGCGTACGAGGATCAGCGCGTCGCCGCCGGTTTCGAGCCGTCGCGCGGGCGGAAGCGCCGCACGGCGCCACGCGAGTACCGGAGCGTGAAGGGGCTCCACGTCGCGGACCTGCCCGACCTCGTGGAGAGCTGGGACGCGGAGCAGAACGCGGCGGCAGGCCTTGATCCCGCCACGCTCGGGGCGGCGAGCACGAAGGTGGCGCACTGGATCTGCCGCGCGCACGAGGACAGGGGCCACCTCCACCGCTGGACCGCACCGATCGTCCAGCGCGGCACGCTTCGCACCGGCTGCCCCTTCTGCCTCAACCGGGCGATCTGCCCGAGCAACAACCTCGCGGCCCTGTTCCCCAATCTCGTCCGCGACGAGTGGGACTTCGAGCGCAACACGCTCCGCCCAGCGGAGGTGTTTCCCGGCTCACCCGACGAGGTGCTGTGGCGGTGCGCGGAGGCCCACGACTCGTACCCTCAGCGCATCTCGGCTCGCACGAAGTCCGTACGCGGTTGCCCCGAGTGCGCGAAGGAACGGAAGCCGGCGCAGGTCCGGGAGGGTCAGCGCCGGTCGCCACGAGGGCGCCGCAAGCTCGCCGAGCTCGGGCACGAGATGGGCACGATTGCCGGTGAGGAGGCATCGTAACCGCAGGCATCGGAGCCGCGGGCGCGCCTGCTTGTTTGGCCCTCGTCCCGTCAGCGAGACGTGTAGCGCAGATCGAGCTGGGCGCTTCCGTTCCACGCCACCGTCAGGGTGACGGGCGCAGGCGTCGCGGATGCCCCCGCCGCCGGTTGGCCCACGATCGTGAAGGTGCCGCCGCCGGGCCAGACGAACTCGTAGTGACCGTCCGGGTCGCTCGTCGTGCGCGCCACGACGCCGCTTGCGAAGCGCTGCTCAATGACCGCTCCACCCAGGGGGCTGGATTGGCAGGGCCTGCCCGTCGCGGCAGGCGAGGCGCAGGACGGTCCGATGAACACCGTCCCCTCTATCCACGCGGAGATGCCGGACGGCGTCGAGGGCGGGCGCGTGAGCTGCTGGATCGTCGAGACGGCGACGACCAGCACGAAAACGCCCGCGAGCAGGATCACCGTCATCCAGCCGCGCGATGGTCTCATGCGACCGGTCCTCGTTCTCCGCCCTCCAAGACGCCACTCGAACCGATCCGGTTCCGTCAATGATGCGCGCTTTGCCGTCCGAGGCAACCGGAATCGCAGCGTCAGGTGAGACGGCGGCTCATCTCGCGGGGGCTCATATAAGCGCGGATTTACCCGCCGAATCTACCCAGGGCGGGCGACGAGAAGTTCTGCTCGGCGTCGAGGAGGTCGCGCGCGCTCACTGCGCCGCTGTGGCGATCTGCAGCGACGCCGCGTCCGCGGCGAGCCGGAGCGTGACCCGCGCGCCGTCGCGATCGAGCTG
>JAJYKX010000245.1 GCA_021788175.1 Chloroflexota bacterium | reverse complement strand
GGGGGCGACGGCGACCGGCAATGCCGCCGGACAGAGCGGGTCGGGCAACGCCACCGCGCCGGCAACCGCGGGCATCGCGGACGCCGCCAGCGCCGCCGGGCTCCTGGATGTCGCGGCCATCGGCGACCAGGTCTCCCAGGTCGCCGGGTTCACCGCCCCGGGCGCGGCAGGGCCGGCCGGCCTCGGGTCCAACGACTGGGTCGTCTCCGGCGCCCACACCGCGAGCGGCCACCCGATCCTGGCGAACGACCCGCACCTGGGCGTGATGATGCCGTCGATCTGGTACATGATCGGCCTCCACTGCCGGCCGGTGAGCGCCGCGTGCCCCTACGACGTGTCGGGCGTCAGCTTCCCCGGCGCTCCGGGCGTCGTGCTGGGCCACAACGACCGCATCGCGTGGGGCTTCACCAACGTGAACCCCGACGTCGAGGACCTCTTCATGGAGAAGCCGGACCCGGCCGACCCGAGCCGCTACCTCTACAAGGGCCAGTACCTGCCGTTCACCACGCGGACCGAGGTCATCAAGGTCGCGGGCGCGCCGTCGGTCACGCTGACGGTCCGCTCCACGGTGCATGGGCCCGTGATCAGCGACGTGGAGGACGTGCTGAAGCCCGCGGCGAGCGGTGGCGGCGGGCTGGGCCAGCCCGGCGTGGTCTACGCGCTCGAGTGGACCGCCACGTCGCAGGTGCAGCGGACCTTCCAGTCGATCCTGGCCCTCGATCGCGCCACTGACTTCACCTCGTTCCGGAACGCGCTGCGGACCTTCGACGCGCCGTCACAGAACGTGGTCTACGCGGACGTCGCGGGCAACATCGGCTACCAGATGCCGGGCCTGGTGCCCATCCGCGCCTCCGGCGACGGCAGCATGCCGGTTCCCGGCTGGGACGGCGCCCACGACTGGACCGGGTTCATCCCCTTCGACAGGCTGCCGTACCTGTACGACCCGCCGTCGGGGATCATCGCCTCCGCGAACAACGCCGCCGTCGACTCGCGCTTCCCCTACTTCATCGGCAAGGACTGGTCGCCCGGCTACCGGGCAGAGCGGATCATCCAGCTGCTCCAGGGGACGCCGAAGCTCACCACGGCCGACATGCACGTCATCCAGGGCGACACGCTGGTGCTGCAGGCGAAGCCGTTCCAGGCTGCCCTCGCGTCCTCGTCCATCGCCCCCGCCACCGCCGACGGCCGGACCGTCCTCGCGCGCATCCGCGCATGGGACGACTTCTGCGACGTCGGGTCCACCGGGTGCGCGCCGTACACCGAGTTCGTCTACCACCTCCTGCGGGACGTCTTCGATCCGCGACTGGGCGCGACCGGCAAGGCCGGGCTGGCGCGGCTCTTCGTGGGCACGGAGCGTTCGGCGGAGGTGCTGATCGACCTGCTGGGACAGCCCACCAGCACCTGGTGGGACGACCCGTCCACGCCGACCGTGGAGACGCGGGACACGGTCATCGCGCGGGCCCTCGACCAGGCGGGTGCCGACCTGCGCAGTGCCTTCGGCGATCCCTCCGGCTGGACCTGGGGGAGGCTCCACACGGTGACCTTCCAGGAACCCAGCCTGGGCTCCTCGGGGATCGGTCCCCTGGAGGCGATCTTCGACCGAGGCCCCTACCCGGTGGCCGGCGCGCCCGAGGCGATCGACCAGACCTACTTCGACCTGTCCGTGGCCTACGCCGACCCGTACGCCACGAACCCGACGCCGGTCCCCGGGACCGACGCCTCCGGGCTGCGGACGCTCTTCGCGACCGTCGCCGGGCCTTCGTACCGGTTCGTCATCGACATGGGCGACCTGGACGGGGCGTCGATCATCCAGACGACCGGCCAGTCGGGCGTCCCCTTCGACACGCACTACGGGGACCTGATCGGCGACTGGCTGGCCAACCGCGACGTGCCGCTCCCCTTCACGCAGGCGGCCGTCGACCGTGCCGCGACGCAGCGGATGACGCTCGTGCCATAGCGCAGGGCCCCGGCCGCAACCGACGAGCGGCGCGCTGGTACGGGCGGCCGGGGGACCTCCGAGGGGACGCGGGCCCGGCGGGGCGCCGCGTCCGCCGCCGCTGCCCGCCGCTACTCGTTGACGGGGACGGGCCCCTCCGGGAGCTCGAGCGAGATCCGGCCGTCCGCCACACGCACCGGGTAGGTCCGGAGCGGCACCTCGGCGGGCGGGTCGAGCGCCTCGCCGGTCGCCAGGTCGAAGCGGGAGAGGTGGAGGGCACAGGTCACCGAGTCGCCGGTCAGGAAGCCCCGGTCCAGCTCGAAGTACTCGTGCGAGCAGGTGCCCTGGACGGCGCGGACGATGCCCTCCAGGTTGACGAGGAGGATGTTCGTGTCGTCGACCTGGACCATCAGCATGGTGCCGGGCGGGACGTCGTCGAGCCCCGCCACGTCGACCAGGCGGCTCATGCGGGACCCGGGATCCACTTGCGGTCGAGGAGGCCGCGCAGGCGGTCCTGCGCCGCCGGGAGCGGGATGCGTGCCACCACCGGCTCCAGGAAGCCGAGCACGATGAACTTGCGCGCGACGTCCCGGGAGATCCCCCGGCTCATCAGGTAGAAGATCTGGCCCTCGTCCACGGGGCCCACCGAGCTGGAGTGGCTGGCGCGCCGCACGTCCGGCTGGTCGATCTCCAGCGACGGGATGGCCACCGAGCGGGCCTTCTTCGCGAGCAGCATGGAGAACTCGCCGAGGAAGCTGTCGGTTCCCCTGGCCGAGCGCTCGATGTCGATCAGGCCCTTGAAGAAGCCCCGGCTGGCGCCCTGGAAGATTCCCTTGCTGAGGAGGTCGCCCGTGGTGTCCTGGCCGCGGTGCCGCGTGTAGCTGGTCAGGTCGAAGCGCTGGTCACCGCCGGCGAAGGCGATCTCCGCCTGGTGCACGCTGCCGCCGCGTCCCTCCAGGACGTTGTCGATGCGGCTCTTCACGTAGCCGCCCCCGACCACCGCGAGGGCCCAGCGGAGGGAGGCGGACTCGCTCACCGTCGCGTGGCGCGTGACCAGCGAGACGGTGTTGAGCCCGAAGTCCTCCTGCCCGGCCACGTCGAGCGTGGCACCCGGCTCCAGGACCACCTCGGTGGTGCCCACCCACAGGGACTGCGGGGCGCCGTCCCGGCCGTCGGCAGATGCGACCTGCTCCTCGAGGAGGGCTGCGTGGGCGTCGCGGCCGAGCGACACCAGGGTCCGGGTCAGGTGCGCGCGCCCCGGCTCCCCCTGCGCCCAGCGGATCACGATCGGCCCCTCCAGGGCGACGCCGTCGGGGACGTGCACCAGCACGC
>JAJYKX010000244.1 GCA_021788175.1 Chloroflexota bacterium | reverse complement strand
GGGGTTCGATCGCGACGGCCATGGCACCACCTCGCGCCCAGCGTCCTGGGTGCCGTGTCCCCGGCCGGCCGGGAGCGCGGCGCCCCCACACGGTGCGGGTCGGTCTCGCCAGTCGCTCCGCGCGGTCCCGGCGGCCGCCATGCGGGCCGCGCATCCTCGCTCCCCGCGTCCGCTGCGAAGCGTGGCGCGACAGATTGCCCGGTGCGAGAGTCATAGCTCCCGAAGTCGGTCGCTGCGCGCCCGTGCCGCTCCGCTGGACGGAACTCGTAGTAATAGCTACAATCGCCAATCATGAACGGTCCGATCACGCGGGCAGCCGAGCCCGCATCCGTCGACGTGCGCCGCACGCCGGGCCTCGAGGGGTCGCTCGGGTTCCGCCTGGGCCGGGCGCACCGGCACCTCCGGTCGGCGTGGGAGTGCCGCATCTCGGACCTGCATCTCACCGGCGTACAGGCCGCAGTCCTGCGTTCCGTGGCCGACGGGCCGGGGACGGGGCTGCGCGAGCTCGCCCGACGGCTGCAGGCCGATCCCATGAACGTGAAGCGCACCGCGGACGACCTGGAGCGGGCCGGGCTCCTGCGGTCCATCTCCGATCCCGCCGACCGCCGCCGTCGGATCCTGACGGCGACCGTGCGCGGGCGGGAGCTGGCGGACGAGGTCGCGGACCGGTCGGCGGCCTGGAACACGCACCTCTCGGACCTGCTCGACCCGGCCGACGCCGCGACACTGCTGGAGCTGCTCGGGCGTCTCGAGGCAGGCCTCTCGCGGGGGGACGAGCACCGTGCCTGAGCCGCGCATGCCGGCCGACGGTGCGCCCGGACCCGGGCGCGCAGCGGGAGCGGGGCGGGCGCCCCGCTCCGATGACGCCGGTCCCCGGCCGGGTGGGACCGCGAACCTGGTCCCCCCGGCGTTCCGCGTGAGCGCCTTCCGCTGGTACTGGAGCAGCCAGTTCGTCTCCGGGATCGGTACGTGGGCGCAGGCGGTCGCCCAGAGCTGGCTGGTGCTCGAGCTCACCCATTCGGCGGTGATGCTCGGCACCGTGACCATGCTCCAGTTCCTGCCCCTCCTCGTCTTCCCCCTGTTCGCCGGTGTCGTGGCCGACCGACTGCCGAGGCGGCGGATGCTGATCGCGACCCAGACCATCGCGGCGCTGCAGGCGGTGCTGCTGGGCGTGCTGGTGTTCAGCCACCAGGTGCAGATCTGGGAGGTGGCCCTCCTGGCCCTGCTGCTGGGCCTCACCAACGCCTTCAACAACCCCGCCGCGCAGGCATTCGTGCCGGAGCTCGTGGGCACCGACCTGGTGGGCGACGCGGTGGCCCTCAACAGCATCCAGTTCAACCTGGCGCGGCTGGTCGGCGGCGCCGTGGGCGGGATCACCGTCGCCTGGTGGGGGATCGCGGGCGCGCTCTTCATCAACGCGGTCAGCTACGTGCCCGCCGTCGCGGTGCTGGCCTGGATCCGGCCGCGGCACGTGACCGTCCGGGCACGCCGTCCCGACGTGCGGGTCGTGCATGAGCTGGCGGAGGGGATCCGCTACGCCGTCCGCACCCCGACCGTGCGCCCGGTGGTGCTGCTCTTCGGGGTGGTCGGCCTGCTGGGGTTCAACTGGCAGGTCGCGCTGCCGCTGCTCGCCGTGGCCCTGCACAACGGGGTCACCGGCTACGGGACCCTGATGTCGGCGCTGGGAGCCGGCTCGCTGGTGGGCGGCCTCGTCCTGGCCCGCATCCGGCGACCGAGCGAACGACTCCTGGCGACGGGCGGCCTGGCGATGGGCGCGCTCCTGGTGCTGCTCGCCGTCTCCTCCATGTACGTCGTGAGCCTGGCCCTGATGGTGGCCGCCGGGTTCGCGGGAGTGGTGGCGTCGGTGACCGCCAACACGCTGCTCCAGATCCGCACGCCCGATGCGCTGCGTGGCAGGATCATGAGCATCTACGTGCTGCTGATGGGCGGCACCACGCCGATCGGCGCATTCCTGCTTGGGACGATCGCCGGGGGCTGGGGCATCCAGGCCGGGCTGCTGATCTTCGGCGTGCTGATCGTGCTGGCGATCGGCGGCATCCGGCTGCGGGCCGGTTCCGCGCGGGCAGCCGCGCAGGTTGCGCGGCCCGTTACGGTTGCGCTGCCCGTTGCCGAGGAGATCGCCGACGCCGGGCTCGGCGAGGGCGTCGTGACCGCCCCGGGCGTCCCGGACTAGCCGATCCTCCCGCCGCCGGTGTGGGCCGGTCACGCCCGGTCCTCCCGGCGACTCCTGCCGCATGGGCCGGCGCTGCGCGCGGGCGGGCCCGGCTCCTGCGATATACTTCCGTCTAGACGATTATTCGGTAATAGGAAGTGTTCGGAGGACGAATTGTTCCCGACGCGGATCGCTCCCCGATGACGGACGGCCGGACGCGCCGCCACGATCCCAACTACAAGTGGGTGGCGCTCTCCAACACCACGCTCGGCGTGCTCATGTCCGCGATCGACGGTTCGATCGTGATCATCTCGCTGCCCGCGATCTTCGACGGGATCCACCTGGACCCGCTCGACCCCGGCAACGTCAGCTACCTGCTCTGGATCCTGATGGGCTACCTGCTGGTGACGGCGGTGCTCGTCGTGGCGTTCGGCCGGCTGGGCGACATGTACGGCCGGGTGCGCATGTACAACGCCGGGTTCGTCGTCTTCACGGTCGGGTCGATCCTGCTGGCGTTCACCCCGTTCCAGGGGACGGCCGGGGCGCTCTGGCTGATCGGCATGCGGCTGGTGCAGGGGATCGGCGGGGCGTTCCTCTTCGCCAACTCGCAGGCGATCCTGACCGACGCGTTCCCGCCCGGCCAGCGCGGGCTGGCCCTCGGCATCAACGGGGTCGCCGCGATCGCGGGCCAGTTCATCGGCCTGGTCGTGGGCGGGATCCTGGCGGCCATCAACTGGCGGCTGGTCTTCTTCGTCAGCGTGCCGGTCGGGCTGATCGGCACGGTGTGGGCCTACCTGCGCCTGGAGGAGCTCGGCTCGACCAGCCGGGCGCCCGTCGACTGGCGCGGGAACCTGACGTTCGGGGCCGGGCTGACCGCGCTCCTGGTCGGGGTAACCTACGGCATCCAGCCCTACGGCACGCAGTCGATGGGCTGGACCAACCCCTTCGTGATCGTGCTGATCGGGGGCGGCGCGCTGCTGCTGCTCGCCTTCCTTCTCGCCGAGCGCCGCGTGGCGACGCCGCTGCTGAGACTCGATCTCTTCCGGATCCGCGCCTTCGCGGCCGGCAACCTGGCAACCCTGCTCGCCGCCATCGGGCGCGGCGGCCTCAACT
>JAJYKX010000243.1 GCA_021788175.1 Chloroflexota bacterium | reverse complement strand
CGCTCGGCGTGGTCCTGCTCCCGTCGATGTCGACCGCCCTGGCGGCGGGGGAGCATGCGACGTTCGGGCGCCTGGTGACCCGGTCGCTGCGCCTCCTCCTCTTCGTGATGCTCTTCCTGACCGCGGTGGGGATGGTGGTGCGCACGCAGGTGATCGACCTGCTCTTCGGCTATGGCAACTTCGACCGGGCGGACGTGCTGGCAACGGCCGACGCGCTGCTCTACTTCCTCGCCGGCCTCGCCGCGGATTCACTGGTGGTGGTCCTGGCGCGGGCCTTCTACGCCGACCACGAGACGCGGATCCCGGTGGCGGCCGCACTGATCGCGGTGGCCATCAACGTGATCGTCTCCGTCGCGACGGTCGGCTCCCTGGGGTTGCGTGGCCTCGCGCTGGGGATCGCGATCGGCGCCTGGGCCGAGGCCGCGCTCCTGACGGTCCTGCTCGCGCGCCGGACGGCGACCCTGGATCTGCCCCGGCTGCTGCTGGCGGCGGCGCTCTTCGCGGTCGGCTCGCTGCTGGCGGCCCTGGCCGCGGCGTGGGTCCTGGGATCGCTGGCCGGGTTCCTCGGCGCCACGCCCGGCCGCCTGCTCGTGCTCGTGGAACTGGTGGTCGCCACGGCGACCGGGGCGGGCGTCTACGCGGCCTGGTGCTTCGTGACGCGTGTCCCGGAGCTCCCCGATTCGATCCGGCTGCTGCGCGACTCGCTCGGTCGGAGGCTCGCCTGACGTGGCCCGGCGCACCGTCGTCCCGGCTCCGTTCGCCGCCGATCCCGCCGCATGGGACGCGTTCGTGGCATCCACCCCGCTCTCGCCTTACCTGCAGGCGACCCCCTGGGCCGAGGTCAAGGCACGCAACGGCTGGGGGGCGCGACGCGTCGTGGTCGGTCAGGGCGACCGCGCCATGGGTTGCCAGCTGCTGGTCCACCGGATCGGGCCGCTGCCCTGGTCGGTGGGCTACGCGCCGCGCGGCCCGGTGGGACCGGCGCCGGACCGGGAGCTCGTCCTGGACTGGACCGAAGCGGTGCGCTCCGTGGCGCGGCGGGAGCGGGTCAGCCACGTGGTGATCGACCCGGAGATCGAGGCGGGCGGGCCGGAGCTCGACTGGTTCCTGCGGGCCGGGTGGCGGGCCTGCCCGTCGCCCCAGCCGTCCAGGTCGCGCTGGATCGACCTCGACGCACCCGAGGAACGGCTGTGGGGCGACCTGCGCGGCAAGTGGCGCCAGTACGTGCAGAAGGCGCGCCGCGCCGGGATCGTGGTGGCGGACGCGGGACCCGAGGGGCTGGACGAGTTCCACGCGATCTACGTGGAGACGGCGCTCCGGGCCGGGTTCCCCTACCGCACCGCGGCGACCTACCGGGCCGTCTACGAGGCGTACGCGGCACGCGGCCGGGCACGACTGCTGGTCGCCCGGGACCCGGCCGGCACGGCCCAGGCGGTGTTGATGCTGGTCGGGTGGGGCCGGCGCGTGGTGGAGCCGTACGGGGGGATGACCCGTGCGGGGGCCGAGTCGCGCGCGAACTACCTGCTGAAGTGGGAGGCCATCCGGTCGTCCCGCGAGGCGGGCTACGCGATCTACGACCTCTGGGGGCTCTCGCATGCCGGGATCGAGCACTTCAAGGCCGGCTTCGGCGGGCGCGAGGTCGAGTACGTGGGCGGGCTCCGGCTGGACATCCGCCCCCTCGTGCGGCACGGCGTGGAGGCCGCGCAGGCGGCGCGCGTCCTGGTGGCCCGGCGGCGCCTCTCGCGCGAGCGGCGCGGGGTCACCCCGGGAGACGATCCGTGACGTCCGCGTCCGGGCCCGGCGACTCCCCGGGCGGCACCGGGGGGACCGACGGCTACGATTCCGCCGTGGACTCTCGAGCACGATCCCTGTCCGAACTGGTCGCGTTGCTGGTGCGGCGGGACAACCTCGTGGCGGTGGTGCCGGGGGGCGTGGACCCCGCGGGGGTCGGCGTGGCACGCGTGGACTACGACTCCCGGCGGGTCCGGGCCGGGAGTCTCTTCGTGGCGATCCCCGGCGCCCGCGCGGATGGGCACGCCTACATCCCGCAGGCGCTGGCGGCGGGCGCCGCGGCGCTGCTCGTCGAGCGGGCGGCGGACGGGATCGGCGTGCCGCAGCTGGTGGTGCGGGCGGCGCGTCCCGCGCTCGCCACCGCGGCCGCCTGGCTGGCCGGGTTCCCGAGCCATCGTCTGGGGATCGTGGGGATCACCGGCACCGACGGGAAGACCACGACCGCCTTCCTGGCGCGCGCCGTGCTCGAGGCAGCGGGACTCGCATGCGGCCTCACCGGGACGGTGACGACCGTGGCCGGCGGGCGGCCCTGGGGCGGGCCGACGCGCGCCACCACGCCCGAGGCTCCCGAGCTGCAGGGCGCGCTGGCCGCCATGGTGGCTGCCGGCGACCGGTTCGCCGTCGTCGAATCGACCTCGCACGGGCTCGCCCAGGACCGCGTCGGCGAGATCGCCTATGACGTGGCGGTCATCACCAACCTGACCCACGAGCACCTCGAGTTCCACGGCACGCACGAGGCCTACCGGGCCGCCAAGCGGCGGCTCTTCGAGGCCCTGGTGGTCGGGGAGCGCAACCCGGAGAAGGGCTGGGGCAAGACGGGTGTCGTCAACCTGGACGACCGCTGGGTGCCGGAGTTCGCCGACGCGACCCGGGCCGCCGGTGCGCGCCTGCTCACGTACGGGCGGTCGTCCGCCGCGGACGTGCGGCTCCTCGAGGCCCGGGAGGACGAGCACGGCCTGCGGCTCCAGGTGGTCACGTCCCGCTGGAGCGGCCCTGTCGAGCTCCGCCTGTCCGGGGCGTTCAATGCCCACAATGCGCTGGCCGCGATCGCGGTCGGGGAGGCGCTGGCACTCGACCCCGCGGCGGTTCGCGCCGGGCTTGCCTCCGTGGGACGGGTGGCCGGGCGGATGGAGCGGGTCCCCACGCGGCTCCCGTTCACCGTGATCGTCGACTACGCCCACACGCCCAATGCCCTCCAGCTGGTCCTGGACGAGCTGGCCCCTCGCGCCGCCGCGGCGGGCGGGAAGCTGGTGGCCGTCTTCGGGTCCGCCGGTGAGCGCGACCGGATCAAGCGCCCGCTGATGGGGCGCGTCGCCGGCGAACGGTGCGGGCTGGTGGTGGTGACCGACGAGGATCCCCGCGGCGAGGACCGCGAGGGGATCCTGGAGGAGATCGCCGCGGGCGCCACGGCGGCGGGCCGGATCCGCGGGCGGGACCTGCTGCTCATCCCGGACCGGGCAGCGGCGATCCGGGCCGCGCTGGAGCGGGCCGCGCCGGGCGACGTGGT
>JAJYKX010000242.1 GCA_021788175.1 Chloroflexota bacterium | reverse complement strand
GCCGAGCGCGGCCAGCCGAGCGCGGAGCCGCTCCCGCTCGCCGGCGATGGCCTCGACGTTCGCCGCGGCGTGCTCCGGCGTCGCGAGTGCCGCCGCACCCAGCGCCGAGGACAGGGTCGAGATGCTCCCCGGCGGACGGACCGTGGCCAGTCGCGCCACGAGTGCCGGGGCAGCCACCGCGTACCCGACGCGGATCCCGGCCAGGCCGTACGCCTTGGAGAGGGTGCGGACCACCACCAGGCCTGGGATCCGCTCGACTTCGTTCACGAGGCTCGCCCCCGCGAACTCGCGGTAGGCCTCGTCCACCACCATCACGGGGCCGCCCCCCGGGGCCGCGGCCATCGCCCGCAGGAGGTCGAGGAGCTCGTCGGTGCGCTCGACCGTCCCGGTCGGGTTGTTCGGGTCGCACAGCCAGGCCAGGTCTGCGCCCCGGGCGGCGCGCAGCAGCGCCTCCGCGTCGAGGGCAAAGCCCGCCTCCACGGGTCCACGGGGCACGTCCTCCAGGCGCGCGCCGCGCTGCCGGGTGAGCACGCCGTACATCGCGTAGGTCGGCCCGGCGGTCACCGCCCGACCGCCGGGGGGAAGGCACGTCTTGGCGACGAGGTCCAGGACCTCGTCCGCCCCGGCCCCCACCACGATCCGGTCCCGCGGCACCCCGTGCCGAGCGGCGATGGCGTCGGCGAGGCGCGCGTAGGTGGCGTCCGGGTACTCGTTGAGACGCGCGACCTCGGCCGCCGCCCGGACCCAGGCGGGCAGCTCTGGTGGGACGCGCGGCGAGGTGTTGGTGTCGAAGCGGACGACCTGCGAGGGGTGGAGGCCGTACATCCGGGCGACCTCGTCGTCGCTCGCCTCCCACTGGTAGCCGATCGGGCCGTCCACGACCGCCTGGCCGTCCGCGTGCACGGCGCTCACGAGGCGGACCCGCCGAACCGGATCTCGACCGCCCGCCGGTGCGCGATCAGCCCCTCGGCCTCCGCCACCGCCGCGACCGCCGGGGCGATGGAGGCCAGTCCCTGCCGATCCACGACCTGGGCCTGCATCCAGTGCCCGAAGTCCTCCACCGCGAGCGGCCCGTAGGCCCGGGCAAGCCGGCCGGTGGGCAGCACGTGGTTCGACCCGGTCGCGTAGTCGCCCGCGGACTCGGGGGCGTACGCGCCCAGGAAGACGGAGCCGGCGTGCCGGATGCGGGGCAGGAGGGCCTCGGCGTCGTCCACGGCCACCGAGAGGTGCTCCGGCGCGTACTCGTTGACGAAGGCGATCGCGTCGTCGAGGCCGTCGGCCACCACCATCAGCCCGGCCGAACCCAGGGAGGCGGCGAGGAACCGCAGCCGGGGCTGGGTCGGGAGCTGGCGGTCCAGCTCGGCCTGCACCGAGTCGGCCACCGACGCATCCGCCGCCACCAGGACCGCCGCCGAGTCGGGCCCGTGCTCGGCCTGGCTCAGCAGGTCGGCCGCCACGTGGGCGGGATCCGCCGTGGCGTCCGCCAGGACGAGCACCTCCGACGGTCCGGCGGGGAGGTCGATGCCGACGTCGCCCAGGACCTCGAGCTTGGCCGCGGTCACCCAGGCATTGCCGGGACCGACGATGCGATCGACCGGGGCCACCGTCCGCGTCCCGTACGCGAGCGCGGCAATCGCCTGGGCGCCCCCCACCACGTAGAACTCGTCGATGCCGAGGAGCCCCGCCGCGCCCAGCAGCACGGGCGACACGCGCCCGTCGCGACCGGCCGGGCTTGCCACGGCGATGCCCCCCACGCCGGAGAGCCGGGCGGGGATGACACCCATCAGCAGCGAGCTCGGATAGGCGGCCTCGCCGCCCGGGACGTAGATCCCGACCCGGTCCAGCGGGCGCCAGACGCGGCCGACCCGGATCCCGGGTGCGACATCCACCCACTGCTCGGCGGGAGGCACCTGTGCGCGGTGGAACGTGGTGATGTGGCGTTCCATCAGCCGCAGTGCGTCGCGCAGCCCGGGGTCCAGTGCGTCCGAGGCCTGCCGGAGCCGCTCCGGAGGTACCCGGATCGGGGCCGGCGTCCCGGCAGGTGCGTCGGCCGGGATCGCCTCGGTCCAGGCGCCGCCATACTCGATTCCGAGCCGCTGCAGGGCCTCGTCGCCGCCCTCGCGGACCGCGCCGACGATCTCCCGCGCCGCCGACCGCACGTCCGCGCCGCTCCCCGCCGTCCTGGCCACCAGCGACCGGCGCCCCTGGGGCGACACGTCGCGCAGGTGGACGCGCCGGAGACGCACCGGCTGCGCCCCGGAGGAGGTGGCCGGGCCGCCTGCGATCCCGGTCACGGGACGAGCAGCTCGATGGGGAGGACCAGGATCCCCGAAGCCCCCGCAGCACGCAGGCGCCCCAGCAGCCCCCACACCTCGTCCGCGCCCACCACCGCGTGGACCGCGACCATGTCCGGCCGTGCCAGCGGCAGGACGCTGGGGGACCCGAGCCCGGGCAGGAGCGCCTCGATCTCCGACAGCGCCGCCAGCGGCGCGTTCATCATCACGTAGCGACGCTCCCTTCCGTCCACGACCGCCTGCAGCATCGTCACGACCTCGGTGGCCGGCCCGTCGGCGCCGGGGTTCGCGACCAGGATCGCCTCGCTCGAGAGGAGCGTCCCGACGGAGCGGAGGCCGTTGACCAGCATCGTCGATCCGGTCGACACCAGGTCCACGATGGCGTCGGCGAGTCCCATGCGGGGAGCCACCTCCACAGCGCCGCTCAGCGGGACCACGTCGACCGGGATCCCGTGCTCGCGGAAGAAGCGGCCCGTGTACGAGGGGTGCGACGTGGCCACCCGTGCGCCGGACAGATCCTCCAGGCGCTGGGCCGGCGCATCGACCGGAACGGCCGCGTCCAGGTGGCAGCGCCCGTAGTGGAGCGACGCCCGCACCTCCAGCCCGCGGCCGGATTCCGCGAGCAGGTTCGCCCCGGTGATCCCCATCTCCGCGACCCCGTCTCCCACGAACTCGACGATGTCCTCGGTGCGGACGAAGAGGATGTCGAGCGGGAAGTTCTCGCAGTGGCTCACCAGCGAGCGCTCCCGGGCGTCGAAGACCAGGCCCGCGTCGCGCAGCAGGGCCAGGGTGGGCTCGAGCAGCCGGCCCTTGTTGGGCACGGCCAGGCGCAGGTGCGCGGTCACGGCCGGCTCACGCGCGGTCCGGCCTCTGTCGATGCAGCGGCGATGCCGGCCAGCCGCGCGCCGCGGCGCTCCAGCGCCTCCCGGTAGCCGCCGGTGCCGTGGTGGAGCCACTGCGCGATGCGGGTGACCGTCGCCGTGCTCGCGCCGGTGAGCCGGGAGACCTCGCCGTAGTGATGGCCGTCGGCCAGCAGGCGCACGATC
>JAJYKX010000241.1 GCA_021788175.1 Chloroflexota bacterium | reverse complement strand
GCGTGGGCGTCGCGGCCGAGCGACACCAGGGTCCGGGTCAGGTGCGCGCGCCCCGGCTCCCCCTGCGCCCAGCGGATCACGATCGGCCCCTCCAGGGCGACGCCGTCGGGGACGTGCACCAGCACGCCTGCCGAGAACCCGGCACGGGCGGCCTGCGCGAACCGGTCGTCCGCGGGCAGCGTGGCGCCACCCTCGAGCAGGCGGCGCAGCAGGGAGGGGTCTCGGCGCAGGACGCGCTCGAAGGTGTCGACGATCACGCCCGCGCCGGCAGCCTGCGGGCTGAGCCCGCGGGCCACCACCACGTCGTCGCGCACCTCCAGCAGCGCCGACGCTCCCTCGGGGACCGCGGCGGAGACCTGCGGCGCCTCGCCCGTGCGCTCGTATGCCGCCATCTCGCCGAAGCGGACCGGGCGCAGGTCCACGTACGAGCTGAAGAGCGGGTTCGACTCGACCGGCAGCTCGTGTGCGAGGGCCAGCGCGGCCATCCGGTCGTCGGTCAGCCAGGCCGGCTCGCCCAGCTCGCGGGAGCGGTCGCGCGGGGACGGCTCGGCGGCCAGGCCGAGCGGGGAGCCGGCGGCTGCGCCGGCGGTGGCGGAGACGGTCATCCGAGCGCGCCGTCCATTTCCAGGCGGACGAGCCGGTTGAACTCGATCGCGTACTCCATCGGGAGCTCCTTGGTGAAGACCTCGAGGAAGCCCTGCACGATGAGGTTCTGCGCCTCGTTCTCGGTCAGCCCGCGGCTCATCAGGTAGAAGACCTGGTCCTGGCTGATCTTCCCGACGGTGGCCTCGTGGGTCATCGTGGTGTCGTCTTCCTGGATGTCGATGTAGGGATAGGTGTCGCTGCGGCTCTGGTCGTCCAGCATCAGGGCGTCGCAGCGCACGCTGGTGACCGCGTTCGTCGCCCCCGGCGCGACCCGCACGTTGCCCCGGTACGTGGCCCGCCCGCCATCCTTCGAGACGGACTTGCTGACGATCCGGCTGCGCGTGTCGGGGGCCAGGTGGATCGCCTTGGCACCGGTGTCCTGGTGCTGGCCGCGGCCCGCGACCGCCACCGAGATGATGTCCGCCGTGGCACCCCGCCCGCGAAGGTAGATGCTCGGGTACTTCATGCTGAGCTGGGAGCCCGTATTGGCGTCGATCCACTCGACGGTCGCGTTCTCGTGCGCGTGGGCCCGCTTGGTGACCAGGTTGTAGACGTCGTTCGACCAGTTCTGGATCGTCGTGTAGCGCACCTTGGAGCCCGGCAGCGCGATGACCTCCACCACCGCCGCGTGCAGGGAGTCGGTGGCGTAGATGGGCGCGGTGCAGCCCTCGATGTAGTGCACCTTGGCGCCCTCGTCCACCACGATGAGGGTGCGCTCGAACTGGCCGGTGTTCTCGCCGTTGATGCGGAAGTACGCCTGGAGCGGGAGCGGCACCTCCACGCCCTTCGGGACGTACACGAACGACCCGCCCGACCAGGCCGCGCTGTTGAGCGCGGCGAACTTGTTGTCCTCGGGCGGCACCACCGTGCCGAAGTATCGGCGGAAGATCTCCGGGTACTCCTGGAGCGCCTGGTCGGTCCCCATGAAGACCACGCCGAGCTTCGAGAGCTCCTCGCGCACCGAGTGGTAGACCACCTCGGAGTCGTACTGCGCGCCCACGCCGGCGAGGAACTTGCGCTCGGCCTCCGGGATCCCCAGCTTCTCGAACGTCGCCTTGATCTGCTCCGGGACGTCGTCCCAGGACTTCTCCTCGCGCTCGGAGGGCTTGCGGTAGTAGACGATCCGGTCGAAGTCGATCCGGGACAGGTCACCGCCCCAGTTCGGCATCGGGCGCTTCACGAAGTGGTCGTAGGCGCGCAGCCTGAACTGCAGCATCCACTCCGGCTCGTTCTTGTAGCGGCTGATCTCCTCGACGGTCTCCCGGGAGAGACCGCGCCGGGTCTCCGCGAGATAGACGATCTCGTCCTTGAAGTCGAACTTCGAGCGGTCGTTCGAGACCTGCTCGCGCAAGACGGTCATGCGATCTCCCTGGCGCTGTGCCGGCGCCGACGGGTGAAGGTGCGGTGGTCGCGCGTGTCGGCGCGATGGGATTGCGGACCGGGGACGCGCCGGCGGCTTGCGCCGCCGGTTGGCCCGTAATCCCGACCGATATTATCGGAATTAGCCGGGCCGCCGTCAACGGTCCGGCTGATGTTCAGAACCAGGTGGAGCACCATGGCGCCACCGGCGAGCGCAGCATGGCGTCCGCGGTCGCGAGCGCCCCGGGATCGAGCGCCTCCACGCGTCCGGCCTGCACGAGCGTGCGCAGCGAGACGCCGCCGAGCGAGACTGCGCCGAGCGCCTGCGCGTCCAGCCGGAGCTGGGCGGGCGCCGTGGTCCGCCGACAGGCGGCCCCATCCGGTCCGCCATCCAGCTCGAAGCGCCCCTCCGCGTACCCGAGTGGATCCGCGATCTCCAGCACCACGCGGCCGGGCGCGGTGTACCGCCGGGCGGCGAGCACGGCCTCCGGGTCCAGGACGCGGACCCACAGGAAGTCACTGCGGTGGTGCTGCCGGACGACCCGCGCGTCCTCCAGCAGCCACGGCAGGGCCTCGTCGGGCGAGCGGTCCTCGGCCTTCACCGTGACGATCCAGTCCACCTCGCAGGCGTACCGCCACAGGCGCGCGTAGGCCTCGTCCGTGCAGGCGAGCAGCTCGTCCACGACCAGCGTGGAGGTCGACACGCGGTCGGCCCAGGTCTCCTCCACGTGGTAGCGCAGCCACCCCTGCGGACGGCCCTCGGCATCGCGGTGCAGGACGTGGCGCGTCCCCTTCGCCGGCGGGTAGGGCGCCTCGACGATGCCGAGCGTCATGTCCCACCAGAGATCGTTGCGGGTGATCGACCCGACCTGGCTGCGGCGGACCCGCTCGTACAGCCCCGGCGCATGCTCGCGCACGACTGCGCCGTCCACGAGCTCCACGGAGCCGCTCCCCGGACGCACGAAGCGGGCGTTCCGGGCATCGATGCCGAGACGGACGTGGTCCGCTGCCCGGCCGAATCCGTAGCGGCCGTAGATAGGGTACTCGGAGGCGATCAGGATCGCCAGCGGCTCTCCCCGCTCGGCGGAGGCGGCGAGATCGGTCGTCATCATGCGCCGCAGCAGGCCCTGGCGGCGGTGGGTGGGAAGCACGGTGACGGCCGTGATCGCGGAGGCGGGCAGGACGCCGCCGCCGGGAAGCGTGAGCTCGGTCGCCCACGAGCGGAACGTCCCGCAGATGGCGTCGCGGTCGAACGCCGCCTGGCAGCGCGCGAGGTCGATGTACCGGCGACGGATCTCCGCCTGCCGCTCCGTGTCCCCCTCGGCGAAGAAGGGCACCTGGAGGGCGGCGAGCCAGGCGGCGAGCTCCGT
>JAJYKX010000053.1 GCA_021788175.1 Chloroflexota bacterium | reverse complement strand
TGCGGGCGCTCCTCCCCGGTGTAGGCCAGGAGCATCGCGCGCAGGCCACACTCGTCGTTCCCGGTCGCACATGCCAGGAACCGTTCTACGGCCGTCCGGACGTCGGGCGGTGGGGGCGACGCGACGACCCGCAGGATCTTCGCGCTCGCCGTCTGCTCCACCTCCTCCCCGGCATAGAAAAGCTCCTCGTGCAGCTTCTCGCCGGGCCGCAACCCCATGATCTCGATCGGGTGACTATCGGGATCGCGCCCGGAAAGCCGCACCAGGTCGCGCGCGAGATCGAGGATGTGCACGGGCTCGCCCATGTCCAGCACGAAGAGATCGCCGGATCGGCCCAGCGCCGCGGCATCCAGGATCAGCCACGCGGCCTCCGGGATGGTCATGAAGAACCGCGTCATGTCCGGATGTGTGATGGTGATCGGGTCGCCCTGCTCCAGCTGCGCCTGGAAGATGGGCACGACACTTCCGGAGGACCCGAGGACATTGCCGAACCGCACGGAGACGAAGAGGCGACCCGTGCGCTGAGCTGTGTCGGCGACGAGCATCTCGGCGATCCGTTTGGTTGCTCCCATGACGCTCGTCGGTCGCACGGCCTTGTCGGTTGACACGAAGACGAACCGTTCCACCTCGCACGCCGCCGCGGCGTCGAGCAGTCGCAGCGTGCCACCGATGTTGACGTACGCGGCATCGGACGGATCGAACTCCATCAGCGGGACGTGCTTGTAGGCGGCGGCGTGGAAGATGACGTCGGGCGCCTCCGCCCGGATCAACCGCTCGACGGAGGCCTGGCACGTGACATTCACGAGACGCACCGCCACTTCACCCGATCCCCGGCCGTGCGCCAACCGGCTCTCCAGTTCGCGCTGGACCGTGTAGAGCGGGCTCTCTGCTCGGTCCACCAGGACAAGCCGTCCGGGGCCGATCGCGTACACCTGCCGTGCCAGCTCGGACCCGATCGATCCGCCGGCGCCCGTGATCATCACGGGTCGGTCCCGGATGATCTCCTGTACGCCGGGGAGGTGCTCGGTGACGACCGGGCGGCGCAGCAGGTCCTCCACGCGGACACGACGGACCCGATAGGCGTCTACGCTGCCGTCGATGACGTCCTGCATGGAAGGGACCGTGTGCACCTCGAGCCCGAGCGCGAGCGCCGCCTCCACCACCCGCCGGACGGCGGCCCCGGACGCGCTCGGCATCGTGATGAGCAGTCTCCGTGCACCTGTCACAGCGACGGCCTTTGCGAGCGAGTGCAGGCCGCCGTAAACCCGGAGTCCCGCGACCACGGTGCCCTCCAGGGCGAGGTCGTCGTCGAGGAAGCCGGCCGGCCGAACGCCGGCGCCCGGTTCGCGCTGGGCGGATCGGGCGACCAGGACCCCTGCGTGACCGGCTCCGAACAACAGCGTCGCCCGCACATCCGAGGACGGGGCGGATCGTCCGGTCCGTGCGGCGTCGAAGATCACCCGGACCGCGAGTCGGATGCTGCCCAGGATCGCCGCGCTCAGCACCGCCTCTGCCAGCCAGAAGGACCGCGGGAACCCGGAGACCCAGGTCGCCCCGAGCAGAACCTGTGATCCGTAGAAGAACGTGACGCTGAGCGCCGAGCCGAGGCCCACCGCGGTGATGATCCGCTCGAGTTCGGGGACGCTGGCGAAACGCCAGGCCCGGCTGTACAGGCCGAACGACGCGTTGGTGATGGCCCTGGCGGGGACGAGCACCGCCATGACGGCCGCGTAGCCGAGCAGTTCGTGAAGATCGACCACCCGGTCGTACCGAACGGTCAGCGCCAGGTATCCGGCGAACGCAACACCCGCCAGGTCGAGCACGAGGAGGTATCGGCCACGGATCCGGCTCGCCATTCGCGCCATTGCCGCGAGACGGAACCGCGACGAGACGGCGGCGCGCGCGTCGATGTGGCGCAGCGACGGGGCGACGGATGGCCAGCGAGCGGACGACCAGGTCGGACGATGCACAGCCGATGGCGCCTCACAAGCATGCACACACCGGCCGGCGTACTGCGAGCGTCGCGCGTGGCGACACAGGGGCAGGAAGGGAGGGACGCACTGGACAACCAGCGAAGATGACGCGCGGGCAACCTTGGGCCTCGGTGCCCACAACTCCCCCCAGCCACTCGCGGGCCTTGATGCCGCGAGTGTAGTCTGCCGAAACTTACGGACTAGGCCCACATGGCCCATCCGTACCACGTGGACCCTCCGTGTGCGGTGCACGGACGCACCACCTCGGAGCTCGGCGCTGCGGCCCCCCGGTCGGCGATGGAGAGGAGCCCGGCCGGCACCGCCGGCCACGGAGCGTCCCTCGGGTCCCCCGGGCTGGCATGACTTGGTAGGATTCCCTCCAGCACCGTCGCAGCGCCACTGGAACCGGGGGCCCCGTGCCACCCTCGGCACCGGCAGGCAGAACCGTGGTCGGCCGGATCGGTCGAGCACCCGGCGGCAACGCCGCCTCGTCCAGACCAGGAGCACGGGGGAAACCGAATGCAGCGCCTGCGTCGCCGGTGTCTCCCGGCTGTCCTTGCCTTCCTTCTTGCGCTGGCGCTCGTCCCGCTGACGACCTCCGGCGTCGCCGCCGACACCGCCTACGCCACGAGCTGCACCGTGCACCTGCGGGCGTCCCCCGCCACGACCGCGACCTCGCTGGTCTCCATGCCGGCCGGCACCATCGTCACCGCCTCGGGCACCGTGTCCGGCGGCTCCTGGTCCGCCACCTGCCCCTCCGCGGTGTCGGGCAGCACGTGGTACGCGATCTCCACGGTCAACGGCGTCAGCGTCTCCACCCTGTTCGGCGTGAGCGTGGCCTACGCGGCCACCGGCCTCTTCCAGCCGTCCACGTCACCGCCTCCGCCCCCGCCGTCCTACCTCGAGGGACTGGACGTCAGCCACTACCAGGGCACGGTCAACTGGCCGGCCGTGGCCAGCGCAGGCAAGCGGTTCGTGGTGATGAAGGCCACCGAGGGCGAGGCCTACGCGGATCCCACCTACGCGGCCAACCACGCCGCCGCCCGCGCCGCGGGTCTCCTGGTCTCGGCGTACCACTTCGCCAACCCCTCCCCCGCGCCCAACGATGCGGTGCTGCAGGCCGACTGGTTCGTCAACAACGCATACCTGCTGCCGGGCGATCTCGTCCCGGCGCTCGACCTCGAGCAGACCGGTGGCCTGTCCGTGCCGGCACTGCAGGCCTGGGTTGGGGCGTGGCTGGGCGAGGTGTACGCCAAGCTGGGCGTCCGGCCGATGATCTACACCAGCCCGTCGTTCTGGTCCAACAGCATGGGCGACACCACCATGTTCGCCGACCAGGGCTACGCCGTGCTCTGGATCGCACACTGGGCGACAACGACGCCGACCGTCCCCGCCAACAACTGGGGCGGGCACGGCTGGACGTTCTGGCAGTACTCGAACTGCGGCTCCGTCCTCGGGATCTCCGGGTGCGTGGACCTGGACCGCTACAACGGCACGGACCTCGCCCCGGTCTCCTTCATCTACACCTACGTCCCGCCGCCTGTCGTGATCCCGCCCAACCCGCCGGCGATCCTCGCCGCCATTGCGCCCGCCACGGCCCCCGCGGGGGGCGGTGACCTCGATCTCACGGTCCAGGGCGCCAACTTCGAGTCGGGCGTCTCCACGGCGTACTGGAACGGGACCCCGCTCGCCACCACCGTCGACTCGTCGTCCCAGCTGACGGCGGTCGTCCCCGCCGCCTTCACCGCCAGCCCCGGCACCGGGTCGGTGATGGTCCAGAACCAGGCGCCGGGCGGTGGCAGCAGCGCGCCGGCGGTCTTCACGGTCACGGTCCCGGCGGCCCAGCTGGCCCTCACCTCGGACGTGAGCGTGATCGCCTGGGGCAAGCCGGTCACGCTGAGTGCCCAGATCCAGCAGTACGGTGCCAATCGGACCGTGACGCTGCAGCGCATGCAGCAGAACGAGTCGCAGTGGTCGGACGTGGCCACCACGACCACGGACGCCAACGGGCACGCCACCTTCACCTACACGCCGCCGGTCAACACGCAGTTCCGGGTTGCCTACGCCGGCACGCCGGACCTGGGGCCGGGTGCCAGCACGCCGGTCCGCGTCGTGGTGCGACAACTCATCGTGCTGCGGCCCACCAGCCTCGGAAAGGTGACCAGCGTGGCAGCGGGGACGAAGGTCACCTTCACCGCCACCGTGCGCCCCATCGGGCCGACGCTGGCCCGGGCGGAGGTCACGTTCCAGTTCTGGCGCCAGGTCGCCGGGCACTGGGTCTTCGTCACGAAGCGGGACGTGTACGCCGACGGAAACGGGCGCGCGAGCTGGACCTGGACGTTCAGCACGCGCGGATCGTGGTACGTGCGCGCCGTCGGGGATCCCACCGGCACCAACGCGAACAGCTACTGGACCGCGCCGGAGCGCTACTCGGTCTACTAGGTCCGGGATCCGGAGCTGGCCGCGCGCCGCACATCCGCTAAGCTGCGGTGAGGCACATGACCCCACCGCAGCCATCGCTCGCCGCCGACCGCTTTCTCCCGCCGGACCCCGCACAGCGGCGCATCGCGCGCACGCTCTACGCGCACGTGGCGGACCTCCCGATCGTCAGCCCCCACGGCCACGTGGACCCCCGCCTGCTGGCCGAACCGGACGCCACGTTCGGGACGCCGACCGAGCTCTTCATCATCCCCGACCACTACGTCTTCCGGATGCTCTACTCGCAGGGCGTCGCGCTGGAGTCGCTCGGGATCCGGCCCCGTTCGGGCGGCCCCGGCGGCACAGACCGGGGAACCGAGCAGGAGCACCGGCGCGCCTGGCAGATCTTCGCGGACCACCAGGCGCTCTTCCGGGGAACCCCGTCGGCCGCGTGGTTCACGCATGAGCTCTCGGAGGTCTTCGGCATCGGGGAGCCGCTCGGGAGCGGGAACGCGCAGGCGATCTACGACGAGATCGAGGCGCGGCTCCGGCAGCCGGCGTTCCGCCCCCGGGCCCTCTTCGAGCGCTTCCGGATCGAGGTGCTGTGCACGACCGACGACGCGGCCGACCCGCTCGACGCCCACGGGGCGCTGCGGGACTCGGGCTGGAGCGGGGATGTCCGCCCGACGTTCCGGCCCGATGGGGTCGTCAACCTGGGCGCCCCTGGCTGGCGCGATCGCCTGGACGCGCTCTCCGCGGCCGTCGGGCGCGAGATCACGACGACGGCCGGACTCATCGGGGCGCTCGAGGACCGGCGGGCGTACTTCCGCTCGATGGGGGCAGTGGCAACCGACCACGGCGCCGAGACTGCGTACACGGCGCCGCTCGAACCACTCGAGGCCGACACCATCCTCCGCCACGCGCTGCTCGGACGGGTGTCGGAGGACGAAGCCCGGCGCTACACCGGTCACCTGCTGATCGAGCTGGCCCGGATGAGCGTCGAGGACGGCCTCGTCATGCAGCTCCACGTCGGGTCGTTCCGCAACCACAACCGCCCTCTCTTCGAGCGGTTCGGGCCGGACATGGGCGCCGACATCCCGGTGGCGGCGGAGTTCACCCGGAACCTCCGCCCGCTGCTCGACCGCTTCGGGAACGACGAGCGCCTTCGCCTCATCCTGTTCACGCTCGACGAGTCGGCGTACGCTCGCGAACTCGCGCCCCTGGCCGGGCACTATCCGGCCCTGCGTCTCGGGCCGCCCTGGTGGTTCCACGACAGCCTCAACGGGATCGCCCGCTACCTCGACGCCGTGACGGAGACGGCGGGCCTCGCGAACCTGGCCGGCTTCAACGACGACACGCGGGCGTTCTGCTCGATCCCCGCCCGCCATGACGTCTGGCGCCGCGCGACGGCGGGGTGGCTGGCGGGGCTCGTGGTCCGCCACGTGGTGGACGAGGCAACCGCCGGCGAGATGGCGGTCGATCTCGCGGATCGCCTCGCGCGGCGGGCATACCGCCTGGATGGCGCAGCGTGATCGGGCTCGACCTCGGCACGACCAGCTGCAAGGCAGTGGTCCTCGATGGGTACGGTCGCCCCGTGGCGTCGGCCAGCGAGTCCTACCCGCTGCGCGTTCCGCGTCGGGGGTGGGCCGAGCAGGACGTGCAGACGATCGGCGGCGCCGCCGTCCGGGTGCTGCGGGCGGTCGCCTCGGCCTCCCCGGTGGCGCCCATCGGGATCGCCCTCAGCGGGGCGATGCACAGCTGCCTGCCCGTGGACGCCGACGGCAACCCGCTGGCGCCGGCGATGACGTGGGCCGACAACCGCGCGGCCGCCCTGGAGGCGCCCATCCGCGCCGAGGTGGACGTGCCGGGCCTGTACGCGCGCACGGGCTGCCCGATCCGATCGACCTATCACCCGGTCCGTCTCCGCTGGTGGGCCGACGAGGCGCCGGACGTCGCCCGCCGGACCGCCCGGTACGTCGGGCTCAAGGACTGGATCCTGCATGCGCTGACCGGGACATGGGCGATCGACGTCGGCATGGCGTCCACCACCGGCCTGCTCGACGTCGCGACGCACACCTGGGACCCCGATGCCCTGGCCGCGGCCCGCGTCCGGCCCGGACAGCTCGCGCCGCTGGTGCCGTCCGCGTCGGTGGTCGGCGGGCTGCGGCGCAACGTCGCGGCGGAGACCGGCCTGCCGCCCGGACTGCCGGTCGTGGCCGGCGGCAGCGACGGCGCGATGGCGAACCTGGGCACGGGCATCTCGACGCCGGGGCACGCCGTCGTCACCGTCGGCACCAGCGGTGCCGTGCGCCAGCTGGCCGCGCGGCCCTGGGTCGACCCGTCCGAGCGGACGTGGTGCTACGTGGTGGACGAGGACCGCTGGCTGATCGGCGGCGCGATCAACAACGGCGGGCTGGTGCTGGACTGGGTGCGCGCGCTCCAGTACCCGGGGTTGTCGCCGGCCGCAGGGTTCGCCCGGCTGGCTGCCGATGCGGCGCGCGTGGCCGCCGGCGCAGACGGCGTCTTCCTCCTCCCCTACCTCACCGGTGAGCGGAGCCCTTCCTGGACGCCGGACGATCCGGCGATGCTGTACGGGCTCCGGCTCGAGCACGGCCGCGCGCACCTGGCGCGCGCGGCGCTGGAGGGGGTCGCCCACTGCCTGGCCGACGTCTGGCAGGCACTGCCGGCGCCCTCCGCGGCTGGCGAGATCACGCGGCTGACCGGCGGCATCACCCGGACGCCGCTCTGGGGACAGATCGTGGCCGACGTGCTCGGCGTCCCGCTGATGGCCGTCGAGGCGGCGGATGCGTCGGCCACCGGCGCAGCGCTGCTCGGGCTCCGGGCGCTCGACCGCCTGCCTGCGGGCACCGGTGCTCCGCCGGTCCAGCCGGGCCGGATCCACACACCGGGCCCCGATCGTCCCGTCTACGAACGGCAACATCGGGCGTTCGACGCGCTCAGGGAACAGATGCGGCTCCAGCAGGCGGCCCTGCGTGCGGTCGCAGCCGACGGCGTGGCGGATTCCGGGTAGACGGCCGCACCGACGCAACCAGGAGGAACTCGCATGGACCGCTTCGACCTCACCGGCACCGTCGCCGCGGTGATCGGCGGCACGGGCGTCCTGGGCGGCGCGCTCGCCCAGGGGCTCGGCGAGGCGGGCGCGGTGGTGGCCGTGCTGGGTCGCTCGGCCGAGCGGGGGGCCGCCCGTGTTGCCGCGCTCGAGGCCGCCGGCGTGCGGGCCACCTTCGTGGCCGTCGACGCCACCGATCCCGCGTCCCTCGAGGCGGCGCGGCGGGAGACCGAGGAACGCCTCGGGCCGGTGACGGTGCTGGTCAACGCGCCCGGCGTGAACAGCTCGACTCCGTTCTTCGAGATCGGCCTCGAGGAGTGGCACGCCATCCTCGACGCGAACCTGACGTCCGTCTTTCTCGCCTGCCAGGTCTTCGGCGGCTCGATGGTCGCCAACGGCCTCGGTGGCTCGATCATCAACCTCTCCTCCGCATCGTCGGGGCCGCCGCTCTCGAAGGTCGCGACCTACTCGGTCTCGAAGGCGGGGCTCAACAACCTGACCCAGTACCTGGCGCGGGAGCTGGCGCCCCACGGGATCCGCGTGAATGCGATCGCGCCCGGCTTCTTCCCGGCCGAGCAGAACCGCAGGCTGCTCTCGGAGGAGCGCGTGGCGGCCATCCTCGGCCACACGCCGGCCGGCCGGCTCGGCGAGCCGGACGAGCTCGTGGGCACGACGGTCTGGCTGGCCTCCGCGCGGGCCTCGGGGTTCGTGACGGGGGCCATCGTCCGGGTGGACGGCGGCTTCACCGCGATGACGATCTAGCCGGAGGAGAGGCGACGTGGACGGCAGACAGCCCGGCGCGAGCGAGGGGTCGCACGGACATCGCGAGAGTGAGGGGCGGCTGAGCGACCCACCGGTGCTCCCCGCTTCGGCGCCGTCGGGCGGGGAGCCGGGGGAGAGCGGCCCCGCAGGAGGGGCGCCGGCCGGCCTGGGCCCGGGTGGGCCGTTCGCGGTGTTCGTGCGTGGGTCGCTGCCCGCCTGGGCCCTGGTGCGCCAGCGCTTCGATCCCGCCGAGATCGACGATGTGCGCGGGGCGGTCCGTGCCGCACTCGAGCCGGTGATGGGGACGATCCGGCCGGGGATGCGCGTCTGCATCGCCGCCGGGAGC
Source organism: Chloroflexota bacterium (assembly GCA_021788175.1). GTDB lineage: Bacteria > Chloroflexota > Limnocylindria > Limnocylindrales > CSP1-4 > JAJYNJ01. The sequence goes on along the minus strand of JAJYKX010000053.1, from coordinate 8,225 downwards.
CGCGGTATCGACCGCATCGACCAGGTGATCCGTGCCACCGTGGAACGGCTGGCGGAGGCCGGCGCGTCGGTCTTCATCATCCCGGCCATGGGCAGCCACGGCGGCGCCACCGCGGAGGGGCAGCGCGAGGTCCTGGCCGGCTATGGCATCACGCCGCAGGCGATGGGCTGCGAGATCCGGGCCAGCATGGCGACGGTGGCGCTCGGCGAGGTGCGCCCAGGGGTACCGGTCCACCTCGACCGGGAGGCCTTCGAGGGCGCCGACGCGATCATCCCGGTGAACCGGGTGAAGGTCCACACCGACTTCTCCGGGCCGGTGCAGAGCGGCCTCGCCAAGATGATCGCCATCGGCCTCGGCAAGCAGCAGGGCGCCGACACGTTCCACCGGGAGGGGTTCGCGGTCTTCCACGCGCTGATCCCCGAGGTGGCCGCCTTCACCCTGACCCACGCCCCCATCCCCTTCGGCCTCGCCCTTGTCGAGAACGGGTTCGCCCGGCTGCGCCACGTGGAGGCGGTGCCGGCCGGCCGCATCGCGAGCCGGGAGCCCGAGCTGCTGGCGATGTCGACCGACCTCCTGGCCCGCCTGCCGCTCGACGCGCTCGACGTCCTCATCCTCGACGAGATCGGCAAGGACGTGAGCGGGCTCGGCATGGACTCCAACGTGGTGGGCCGCTACTACACCGGGCCGACCGGCGCGGGCCCCGCGGTCCAGCGCATCGTGGCGCGCGGGCTGACCGCGGCCACGGAGGGCAACGCGGTGGGCGTCGGGATGGCCGACGTCGTGCTGCGCCGCCTGGTGGACGCCATCGACACCGCCAAGACGTACATGAACTGCGTCACCGCCAAGACCCCCGAGGGCGCCCGCGTGGCCCTGACCGTCGACACTGACCGGGAGGCGCTGGCGATCGCGCTGGCCTGCTGCCTGCGGGTGACCCCGGAGACCGCCCGCATCGTGCGGGCCCCCGACACCAAGCACCTTGAGTGGCTCTACGTGAGCGAGCCGGCACTCCCCGAGGTCCTGGCCGGCGGGCGTTGCGAGCTGGTCGAGCCGCCCCACCCGATCGCCTTCGACGCCCACGGGATGCTGACCGAGCAGTACCGGTAGGGGCGCGGGCGCGTGGCGGGGACCGGGCACGGCCGACGCACGGGCCGCCCCGGGGCCGATCCTGTGCGTCCCGGGGCCAGGCTGCAGCCCGGGAAGGCGTCGCCTCCCGCCGTCACGCTCCTGCCCGGGGCGCCGTCCCCTTGCTCCGGGATCCCGCTGCCGCCCGGGGCGGCGCGGTTCGTCGGCTCGGGCGCTGCTCGGATCGACGACCTCACGCTCCCCTGGAGCGATGCGACCCGCACAGTGCTGGTGACGCCGAGCGGGGGCGGCGACCCGCTGGTGGTGCAGTGGGGCGGCGATGGGGCCGGGATCGCGCGGCGTATCCGCCTGGCACGGGACCTTGCCCGCCTCGCGCCGGCGCTCCCGGTGCCGCCCGTGCTCGGCGGTGACCCCCGGGCGGGGATCCCCTGGCTCGTCACGCAGTACGTGCCGGGCACGCCGGGACGGGCCCTCCTCGGGACCGACGCCGAGGCCGAGCGACTGGGGACCGCGGTCGGCAACCTGGCCCGCGCGCTGCACACGGTACCGCCCGCGGGCCTGCGGCTGCCGCGGCGCTGGGCCGATCCGGATCGGCTGCAGGCGGCCGCCCGTGGGTGGCTGGCCCGCGGACGGGACATCCTCGGCGCGGATCTCGCCGGCCGCCTCGGGCGGCGCATCGGCGCGATCCCCGGTGCGCTGGGCGCGGCGCCCGTCTTCGTCCACGGCGACCTTGCCCCGGTGAACGTGCTCCTCCGCGACGGGACCGTGGTCGCGCTGCTCGACCTGGAGCGGGCGCGCCTGGCCCACCCGCTCTACGACGCCGCGTGGTGGACCTGGGTGATCCGGGTCCACCATCCCGAACGGGCGGGCAGCGCCGGCGACCGGTTCCTCGAGGCGGCCGGCGTCGGGCGGGACCGCGACACGCTGGACCGGCTCGCCATGCTGGCTGCCCTGCAGTGCCTCGAGATGATGGCAGCCCGGCCGAGGGGAGCCGACCCGGCGCGGCGCGAGTGGGCCCGGCGCGTGGCGGTGGCCGTGGAGGGCTTCGGATCCCGTTGAACGAGGCCCGGTGCGATGGCGCGGACGGGCCTCGCATGGTGGTCGCGACTCGCGCTGCGTGCGCCATCGTCGAGTGGCCCCCGCCGGCCTGGGTCAGCAGCCCGGCGGCGTCACGGGCACGGGGTCGTGCGGCTCCCGCGAGCCGGTTTCATGCGCCCGGCGGCGCTCCGGGTTCGCGCCCCCGGCCCGGGATCCGCTGGCCCGGGGTCCGCGCCTCTTCCCCGAGGGCGACGTCGGCAAACGTTCGCATGTCCGGGACCTCCAGGTCCGGCGTCGCGGTGGCCGGGGGCGTGGCACCGAAGCCGGGCCTGCCGTGGCGCCGGTTGATCCAGGCCGTGCCGATCCCGAGCGCATGGGCCGGCACGTGGTCGTGGTAGAGGCTCTGTGCGACGTGGAGGATCCGCTCCCGGGGAACGCCGATCCGGGCAAGGGCGAACTCGAAGACCTCGGGCCGGGGCTTGTAGCGGCGGGCCTGCTGCGCGGTCACGACCCAGTCGAAGTGCACGCCCAGGCGGCGATTCGACTGGGCGAACAGGTCGTCGTCGCAGTTGGTGATCACCGCCAGCCGGTAGCGGCCGGCCAGCCTGCGCAGCGCGGCCGCGGTGTCCGGGAACGCCGGCCACGCGCCCACCGACGCTGCGAACTCCGCCACCGCCTGGTCCGCGGGATCGACGCCGAGGTCCGCGCACACCGCGCGCACGGACCACGCCAGTACCTCGCGATACGTGCGGTAGATGCCTCGCTCGGCCTCCGCCTCGTGGCTTGCGTACCGTTCGAGCAGCTCGTCGTCGCTCGCGTCGGGATCGTGGGCGGCGAGGATGGGCTGCAGCGCATCGAGGATGCCGCGCTCCCAGTCGATGAGGGTGCCGTACGTGTCGAACGTCAGGACCTCGATCCGGTTGAAGTCGATCGCGCTCATCGCCTGCCCCCTCAGTGTCCGGTGGTACCGCGGCGGACACGCGGTGCTGATCGATCCTACCCGGCTGCGGACGCGGCGGCCGTCCGGCGTCGTCCGGAAGTTTCCGTCCATGAGTTCGGGCCAGGCCATGAGCGGTGCCGAACTCAGCCGATGGCCGCTTCCAGCACCGGACCGGCGGCGGCCACCTTCGCGATCAGCTCGTCCGACAGGCCGTGGCGTTCCTGCAGGTAGGCGGGGCTGTTGTACGAGACCCACACGCGGCCGTCGCAGTCCTCGGCCACGAGCACCTTGAGTGGCAGGTCGATGGCGGCCGACGGCGCGGCCACCATGAGCGGAGTGCCCGCCCTGGGGTTGCCGAACAGCAGCACCTTCGTGGGCGGCATGGCCAGTCCCACTCGTGCGGCCTCACCGTCGTGGTCGATGCGGCAGAAGACCGCGAGCCCCCGGTCCGCCAGGGCCCGCTCGATGCGCTCGATCGTCTCGTCGACAGCGTACGGACTGGGCAGCGTGATGACGCCGTTGTCCGGCATGACGCCGCGGCCAGAGTGGCTCATGGGCTTCCTCCCTGGGATCTGCAGGGGCGCGAGCACGCCGGCCCCGACACGAAACTGCGGTAGAGCAGCAGGTCGTAGACGATCTTCAGTCCGCCCGAGATCACGAACGGCAGGCTCGCGAGCACCACGCCGCCGATGAGGGGGGCGGAGGCCAGGGGCGCGAGCGCGGCCCCGATGCTCCGGGCGATACCGGTCACGCCGGCGGCGGCCGACCGCTCGTCGGGCTCGACCACGGCCATCGTGTAGGACTGCCGGGTCGGGACGTCCATCTGGCTGATCGAGAACCGCGCGAGCAGCACGAGCGCGGCGAGCGGCAGCGTCGGCATGAGCGGCACCATGATCAAGAGCACGTTCGACGGCAGGTGTGTGAACACCATCGTCCGGACAAGCCCGATACGAGCCGCGATCCGGGCCGCGAGGAGCGCCGAGAGGCCCGCGAGCAGGTTCGCGCCGAAGAGGATGCCGCCGATGATGGCGGGATCCGCTCCGAAGCGCACGCGGAACCAGTAGGCGATGAGGCTCTGCACGACGAAGCCGCCGCCGAACGCGTCGAGCGCGAACAGTGCCGACAGCTTCGCGACGGTGCGCTGGGAGCGGTGGAGCCCGAGGCGCCGTGCGACGGAGACGTCCGGCGCGTCCGGGACCTCGACCGCCGGCGAGACCCGCGTGAAGAGAACGCCGAGCAGCAGCCCGAGGATCGCATAGCCGACGATGATGCCGCGATAGGCGTCGACCGACCTCACGCCCGATGCGATGAGGGCCCCGGCGAGGCCACCTCCGGCCAGAGCACCCGTGGCGGTCGCGAACGACCCCACGAGGTTGAACCAGGCGAACACGGACGTCCGGGCCCGATCGGGGATGGTCTGGGCGAGGGACGCCTGCTCGACGGCGAGGAAGGGGCCGACCTCGTTTCCCGACGGGCTGATCACGCCGACGGTTGCGGCGAGCGCGAGCACCGCGAACGCGTCGGTCGCGGCGAACCCGAGACCGGCCAGGCACATGAGGAGCGCGCCGGCGAGCAGGACACGGCGGCGTCCGACCCGATCCGCGTGGGTCGTCAGCCACAGCGAGATGACCGCATCACCGGCCAGGGTCAGCGTGAGGAGCAGGCCGATCGCCGCTGTGTCGATGCCGAGCGCCGCGAGGTAGAGCACGAGCACGACCGACACGAAGCCATAGCCGAACATGCGCAGGCCGCGTGTCGCGAAGAGGAGGCGGGCGTCGCGCCCGTGGATCGACGGCGGCACGAGCCTATTGTGGCTCCCAGTCCCTGCGGGCGGCTCCTCGTCCGCGTGGCGATCGTCATCGTCCTGCTGGAAGGCTCATCCCTCCGCAGCGACCTGGCGCTTCGCCCAGGCGTAGAGCGCGTCGTAGACCGGCAGTTCGAGGCGCAGCTGCTCCTGGTCGCCGACGCCGAGATCCATGAAGCCACGCGCGATCGCCTCCAGCCCCCGCGACTGCGGCGTGATGTCCGCGTCGGCCGTGATGTCCGCCCCGTGAACGATCTTCGCGACGAGCGCGAGCGCGGGATCGGCCCCCAGCCCGTACTCGTCGACGATGACCTCGAACGAGCAGAGCCCGTCGCGGTGCGTGTAGCGCGCCCCCGGCGCGTCGAAACTGATCGCTCCGGTCCGCTCGGCGTAGGGCAGGACCTCGTCGCGCGGGACGTAGACGATCTCCGCGTCCCGATCGATGAAGTTGTGAATCAGCCAGGGGCAGGCGATTCGGTCGGTGTGAGGGTGTTCGCGGGTGACCCACTGCATGGAACGATCTCCCCTTCGAGCATGAGTGTGCTGTGATGCGGCCGGATCCCGGCCGGTCGATAGGTCAGGAGCATCACGCCGGACGGGAGCGACCGCGACTCCAGGAGGGTCAGGTTCTGCGTCTGGCCCCGTTCCGGGAAGAGCCGACGCCCGTCGCCCAACACCACCGGGTACAGACGCACGTTGAGCTCGTCGACGAGGTCACGGTCGAGGAGCCAGCGGAGCAATGCGCCGCTGCCATGGACCTGGAGCTCACCGCCGGGCCTCGCCTTGAGCTCGCGCACCGCCGCCTCGACGTCGCCGCCGATGACGTGGGTGTTCTGCCATGTCGGGTCCCGCAACGTGGTCGACGGCACGTACCTGGGCAGCTCGTTGATCCTGTGGCCGATCGGGTTGTCGTCATGCAGGGGCCAGTACGACTGCCAGATCTTCCAGGTCCTGCGCCCGAGGAGCAGCGCGTCCGCGCGCTCGAACATCTCGACCAGCACGGGCCAGAACTCCCTGTCGGCGTGCGACGCCGTCCATCCCCCGCGCTCGAAACCGTCGCGCCGATCCTCGTCCACGTCGCCGGGGCCCTGGTACACGCCGTCCAGGGTCAGCATCATCGAGGCCGTCAGCTTCATGGTGATGGCATCCGGTGCATGGCGAGGGCTCCCTGGCAGTGAGCGTCGATGGCAGGACTTGCCGTCGCCGCGGGATCGGACGCGCCGCACCGCTGGTCGGTCACTGGACGCAGAACTCGTTGCCCTCCGGGTCGTTCATGCGCACCCAGTACTCGCCGTCCTGCTCCATCGCGCCCCGCGCGTCGGTCGCTCCCAGGCCCTTGAGCCGGGCAACCTCGGCATCGACGCGCGTTCTGCGCTCGGCCAGCCCGACACCTCCGCCGCCGGAGACGTTCAGGTCCATGTGCATGCGGTTCTTCGCCGTCTTCCCCTCGGGAACCTTCTGGAAGTAGATCCGCGGCCCCCGCCCATCGGGATCCACGATGGCCGAGGCGTCGTTCCGCCGCTCCTCGGGGATCGCCTGGGCATCCAGGAACGCGGCCCACGTGTCGAAGCCGGCGGGCGGCGGCTGGAGCACGTATCCCAGCGCGGCCGCCCAGAAGTGCGCTTCCCTGTCCGGGTCCCCGGTGTCGAAGACCAGCTGGATCGACGTCGCCATCGTGCCCCCCATCACGGGCGCCACCGTGGGTGCCGTGTCATCACTGTACAGGCCTGGGTGATCCGGCGGCCGAACCAGGTTCCCGGAACCGTCCTTGTGGTGACGGGCTCTGAGGGTGCGGCGCGGCCCTGCGACCTCGTCCCGGCACTCGAAGGCGACGCAGATCGTGGTGCCAGGTCTTCAGACGCGGCGCGTATCGCGCCGGAACAGCAGCATCGCCCCGAGCGCGAACGCGCCCGTCCACACGACCATGCTCAGGAGCCAGGTCGGATCGAAGGCCCCGCCGACCAGCGGGAACCGGGCGATGGCGGCCACGCCGTAGGTCGGCATGTACGGGGCGATCGCCTGCATCGCCGGCGGCAGCGAGTTCAGCGGAAAGAAGAGGCCGCCGAGCACCGCGAGCACGCCGAGCACGAGGCCGATGATCTGCATGACGTTCTCCGCGGGCAGCAGGTAGCCCATGAACAGTCCGAACGCGGCGAAGACGACCGAGGCGACCCAGGCAAGGATCCCCGTCGCCACCCACGTCGATGGGCTCATGGTCACGCCGTCGATTGCCCCGGCGCCGTAGATCACCGCCACGGAGACGAGGCCGAGCAGCATGGCGGTCGCGATCTTGACGGCGACGTAGGCAGCCGGCCGGAGCGGGGTCAGCCGGAGCTGCCGGCTCCAGCCGAGCGCACGCTCGATCGAGACCATCGCACCGCCCGACGTGGCCGCAAACATCGCGGCGTACACGGCGATCCCGATCATCGTGCCGGCAGCCGTCAGCCGGGTGCCCTCGAGCGCCGCGGCCCGCCTGCGGAACAGCAGGAACAGCACGATCGGCACGACCAGCTGGAGCACGACCGTGCGCCGGTTTCGCAGCAGACGCCGGATCTCGATCGCCAGGAGCGTCAGGTTGAAGCCGCCGAGCGAGGGCGCGTGCCGCGCTTCCAGGGAGCGCGCCGCCGGCGAAGCCTCTGCGTTCACGCGATCTGTGCCTCGGGGGCGCCCTGCCCGGCCGACGCGCCGTCGTCGCTCGTCAATGCGAGGAACGCCTCCTCGAGATTGTGCGTGGCGATCTCCACGTCGCGGGCGGGCGTCGCGGTCAACAGGAACCGCGCGACGGCGTCCGAGTCTTGCGTCTGGATGACCACCCGGTCGCCGCGCATCTCGACCGAGCGGACTCCCGGCAGGCCTGCCAGCGTTGCCCTGTCTGCCCCGGGCAGCGTCGCCTGGACGGACCGGCCCGCCGAGAGGCTCCTGACCTCGGCAGCCGTCCCGTCGGCCACGATCCGGCCCTGCCGCAGGAGGATGATCCGGTCGGCGTAGGCGTCGGCTTCCTGGAGATAGTGGGTCGCGAAGAGCACCGTCCGACCGCGCTCGGCGTCGCGCCTGATGGCCGACCAGAAGTCGCGGCGGCCCTCGACGTCCATGCCCGCGGTGGGCTCGTCGAGGGCCATCAGCGCCGGGTCTGGCAGCAGCGCGAGGGCAAAGCGAAGTCGCTGCTGCTCGCCGCCCGAGCAGCTGCCGACGAGCCGTCCCCCGAGGTGGGTGATCCCCGCCCGCTCGAGCACCTCGTCGATCGGCCGCGATTCCGCGTACAGCGACGCCGTCAGGCGAACCGTCTCCCGAACGGTCAGGTCCTTCAGGAGCCCGCCCGTCTGCAGGACTGCCCCGACGAGGCCGCGCGAGACCGCCACG
>JAJYKX010000052.1 GCA_021788175.1 Chloroflexota bacterium | reverse complement strand
ATCGTCGCACCGACACCCACCCCGCAGCTCGCCGCGCTCAGTGCCCCCTCGGTCTTCACTCCCAACGGCGACGGCATCTCCGACGTGCTCCCGGTCACCTACGCCATGTCGGCGCCGGGCACCCTCCAGGTCTCGGTCGTCACTGTGCCCGGCACGGGCAACCCGCTCGGGGCGGGGGCCGTGGTCCGGCACCTGGTGCTGGCGGCGATGCCCTCCGCGGGTCGCTTCACCTGGGACGGCACCGCGGACAACGGCTCCCCGGTCCCCGACGGCGACTACGACCTCACCGTCGCCCCGATCGGCCCCACCGGGACTTCCGGCCCCGCGATGACGGTCCGGACCCGCGTCCTGACGGCGATCAAGTCGCCCGCCGCGAGCCCGTCCGTCTTCTACCCGCTCGACGGGGACGGCGTCGCCGACGTCACCGCGCTCTCGTTCACGCTCACCCAGCCGGCGACCGTCACCTGGACGGTGACGAACACGGCAGGCCGGGTCGTCCGCACGCTCTGGCCGGCCAGGCCGGTCCAGCCGGGCACGTGGACCGAGCCGTGGGATGGGACGGCCGGACCGGCCGGCACCAGGCTGCCCGCCGGCGAGTACCGTTCCGTGATCGCCGCGACCACGGCCGCGGGGACGATCGTGATGCGCGCCGCCGTCTGGCTGGCGCCGTTCCGCGTGACGGCCTCGCCGTCCAGTGGCGTCCCGGGCCAGACGGTGGGTGTCAACATCGCCGCCGCCGAGCCGCTGCGCGCGGCGCCCCGGGTCGTGGTGCGGCAGCCGGGCCTCGCCGCGTACGTCGTCGCCACCCGCGCCACCGGCGGTCTCGGCTACCGGGCCGTCTTCCGGCTCCGGGCCGGCACCCCGGGCACGGTGACCGTGCAGGTGCTGGGCGTCGACCGGGCCGGCAACGTGCTCTCCTCCGTGACGCGGGTCGGGCTGCGCTGAGGGTCGCCCGGGCTGCGTGTCACGGGCTGTGCTGAGGGCCGCCCGGGCCGCGTGTCACCGGCTGTGCTGAGCGCCCGGACGACCGGGCGGGATGACGGACCGGTACACTCCACCCGATGAGCTCTCCCGCGCCGGCCGCCGCGTACGACGACACGTGGGTGGTGCTGCCCACCTACAACGAGGCGGAGAACCTGCCCGGGATCGCGTCGGCCATCCTGGAGCGGCTGCCGGGGGCCACCCTCCTGGTCGTCGACGACGCGTCACCCGACGGCACGGGCGCGCTCGCCGACACCATGGCCGCCGAGAACCCGCACGTCCGGGTCCTCCACCGGCCCGGCAAGCAGGGGCTGGGGCGCGCGTACATCGACGGGTTCCGCGTCGCGCTCGACGGCGGGGCCGGGCGCATCGTGCAGATGGACGCCGACTGGTCGCACGACCCGGCGTCCCTGCCCGCGCTGGTGGCTCCGCTGCAGAACGGCGCGAGCCTGGTGATCGGCTCCCGGTACGTGCGCGGGGGCGGCACCGTGGACTGGGGGCTCGGCCGCCGGGTCATCTCCAGGGGCGGCTCGACGTTCGCGCGCCTGGTGCTCGGCCTGCCGGCGCACGACCTGACCGGGGGGTTCAAGGCATGGCGACGCGAGACGCTGGCGTCCATTCCCTGGGAGCGGGTGCACGCCGGGGGCTACGTCTTCCAGATCGAGATGACCCACCTGGCCCACCGGGCCGGGGCCCGGGTGGTCGAGATCCCGATCGTCTTCCGGGACCGGCGCGCGGGCACGAGCAAGATGTCGCGGCGGATCGTGGTCGAGGCCCTGCTGGTGGTGGTCACGCTCCGGTGGGAGACGCTGCGGGGTCGCCGGCTCCGCCGACCGTGGACCGGCCCACGGGCCCGCTGATGCGCGAACTTGCCGGGATCGACGCGCGGCCCCCCGAGCGTCCCTCGCCGGCGCGGATCGTGATCGACCTGCGCCCCCTCCAGGAGCCGGAGCGGACGCCGATCACGGCCGCATACCTGCACCGCCTGCTGGAGGCATTTGCCGCCGACCCGCTCCCCGGCGAGTCGTTCGTGCCGGTGCTCCGGGCGATGCGCCCGGACCCGACCCGCGACCTGGAGGAGCGGGGCCTGCCGATCGCCGGTCGCCGGCACGTCCTCCCGACGACGCGCTTCCTCCGCTCGGCCGGGCTCACCGTCGACGCGTTCCAGCTGCGCGGCGCCGAGTTCGGCGCGTCTCGCGGCGCCGGCGCTCCCGGCAGCCCGGGAGCCGTCTACCACACGGCCGGCGGGGCCGTCCCGCTCGGCTCCGAGCTGCCGGTGGTCGCGACGCTCCTCGACCTGGCTCCCTGGGAGCTCCCGTCGATCTACGCGGCGAGCCCCGCCGCGCGCTTCGGCCACCGGCTGCGGGCACGGATCCTGCGGGACGCCACCCGCCTGATCGTCACCTCGCAGGCCACCGCCGACTCGGCCCGGCGCCTGGTCCACGTCCGGCCGGAGCGGATCGCCGTCGTCCCGCTGGCCGCCGGCCCGGCGTTCGTTCCCGACGCGGGGCGAGCGGACCGCGTGGCGGCGCTGCGGGCGCGCCTGGGTCTGCCGCCGCGGTACCTGGTCTTCGCCGGCCGATATGACGCGCGCAAGGATCTCGGCACCCTCTTCCGCGCGCTGGCCGCGCTGCGCGAGGAGCATCCCGAGCTCGCCGCCAGGCGTCGGCGGACGACGGCCGCGGAGGCCCCCGCGACCCCCTCGGCCGAGGTGCCGCGCGAGCATGTGCCGTGGCCCCCCGTGGTGGTCCTGGCCGGGGCTCAGGGCGCCGACGAGGGCGACGCGCCTGCGCTCGCACGGGCGGCGGCGCGGCACGGGGTTCGCGACCTGGTGCTGCTGGTGCCGCTGCTCGACGCGGACGACCTCGCCACGCTCGAGGCCGGCGCGCAGGCCACCGTCTTCCCGGCCATCAGCGAGGGGACGGGACTTGCGGCGCTGGAGTCGCTCGGGGTGGGGATCCCGGTGGTCGCGTCCCGCGTCGGGCCGCTGCCGGAGCTGGTCGGCCCTGCCGGGATCATCGTCGAGCCCCGGGACCCGGCACGCCTTGCGGCTGCCCTGCGAGCGGCGTGGTCGGGGCACATCCACGACCAGTTGCGGCGGGTTGCGCGCCAGCGGTCGCTCTCAGGGCGGCGGACCTGGGCGGACGTGGCGCGCGAGACGCGCGAGGTCTACGCGGCGGCACTCGGCCGCACCTGACCAGCCGGCCGGCCTCCCCGCCTGGGGGTCAGACCGGGGTCGACTTCGAGCCCGGCGCCGTCCGAGGCGGGACCGTCAGCGTCACGGTCGTGCCGACCGGCACCACCTGGATCGCGATCTGCCCGCGCACCAGCGGGATCGGCGCGCCCGCGTCCGACCCCGCGGCCTGCGTGAGCAGCAGCGGCGCCGTGTCGGAGGCCTTGCTCCAGCGTGCCTCGACGGCGACGCCGTCCCGCAGCACCAGCGCCTGTCCGGTCCCCGTGTACCCCAGCTCGAGCCGCCCCTTGGCCTGGTTGGTGGGCTGGCCGGGCGCGTTCAGCAGCGGGCCCACCTGCACGTAGATCACGATCACGTCATAGGGGGCCACGCGCGCTCCCGTACCGGCGTCGATCTGCGGCGCGCCGTCCACCGAGCGCAGGTAGCGGTCGGTGGACCGGTCATAGGCGTAGGAGATGACTCCGGCGGGGTACGGCACCACCAGCGATCCCCCCGTGGGGCGCGCGGACAGCGGCGCCGGGTCGACGAAGGTCCAGGCGGGCGACGGCGCGGGCGGCACGCCCAGCCTGGCGGCCAGGTCGTCGAGCTGCCGCGAGCTCGAGTAGACGTTGTGGGGCGCCACCCGGGTGGTGATGCGGGGCATGTAGGCGGCCCAGCGGAACTCGTCGGCATTCCAGATGGTGGTCCCGTTCATCGCGTCCAGCGCCGCGAGTGCATTCGGCGCCCCGCCGACGTGCGCGTAGAGCGGATTCCACTCCGCGGCCCATCCCACGAAATACAGGCGGCTGCTGCGGATCGGCCCGATGGCGGGGGCGACGCCGGACTGGTACAGCGCCATGTAGCGGGGGATCCCGCCCTCGGCAGGGGCCTGGAAGAGGATGTCCGCGTCGGCCAGCCCCGACTGGGGCCGCGCCGCCGGTGCGTCGTCGATCATCACCGCGACCACCGGTCGCTCGGCGGCGGCGGGGCTCTCCAGCACGCCGTCGGTGGGAGCCGGGACCAGCGGGACCGGGGTGGGCGAGGGCGAGACCGACGGGGCCGCCGACGCCGCCTCCGGCAGCTCGCCGGCGATCCCGCCGGCCGATGCCGCCGGGCTCGCCGGCTCCGGCGTCGAGGTCCCCACCGGCGTGCCGGAACAGCTGGCCAGGAGCAGGGCGGCCACGATGGTGACCGCGATCCACGCCACGGCGGTGGCCCGGCCGGTCGGGGAGGCGAGTCTCCGCCGCGCGCCGCGGACGAGCCGGCGGCGCGTGACGACGCGTCGACGGCGGGACGGGCGGGTCTCGGGCAGTCGGGTCGACGCCACCATCGCGGCGGATCGTACCAACCGGCGCCGTGCGCTGCCGAGGCGCAGAATCGACCCGGAGGTGCAGGCCATGACCGAGACAGGGGGATCCGGAGCAGAGGCCGGCCACGGGCTGGCCCCGTCGATCGAGGCGGACCGGATCGACTTCGCCCTTGGCGCCGTGGGAATGGCGCGGGCGCACGAGCTGGAGATCGCGCAGGCGGGGGTGGGGCTCGCGCTTGCCGACGAGGCCACGCTGCGGCAGTCCAGTGCCCGGGTCCTGCTGGCCAGGGAGTCCGTCAGGCTCGAGCTGTCGGCCGCGGCGAGCGTGGTGGCCAACCACGTGGACGTCGGACCGAGGACTGCGGTGGCCGTCCTGGTCGCGCGCAGCGTGGAGGGCGACGTGCGTCCCCTGCTGGACTGGCGGGGCGCCGTCGCATTCGGCGCGGCGTTCGGCCTGGTGGCGGCGCTCTTCGGCGGGCGACGTCGCGCCCGCGACTGATCAGTCGGTCAGGGCCGTCCGGCCGCGTCCGGCGACGTCCCGATCGGCGCCGAGACGGTCTCCGGCGCGCGGTCGGTCTCCGCCGCGCCACCCGGCTGCGTGCCGCGCGCCTCCGACGCGCATCTCGCGCAGAGCCCGTAGAAGTCGAGGACGTGCGAGCTGACCTGGAACCCGGCGAGATCCGGGGCGTCCGAGACCAGGCACGGGCGGATCGGCTGCAGGAGCCCGCACCGCAGGCAGATGGCGTGCTCGTGGTGGCCCGTGCCGCAGAACCCGTACGCGACCGCCCCGGACGCGAGCGTCGCGCGCTTGATCCGGCCGGCCGCGTCCAGGCGCTCGAGCGTCCGGTAGACCGTCGCCAGGCTGGTGGCGGGCGCCTGCTCGCGCGCATCGTGCAGGAGCTGCTCGGGCGTCTCGAGCCGTCCCGAGGCGATCATCGCGTCCACGATGGCCCGGCGGGCCGCGGTGGAGGCGTGACCCAGCTCCGCCAGCGCCGCGTCAGCCTGTCTGCGACGCGCCTCAGACTGGTGGGGCGTGACCTCCGACGCGAGCGTGCCGCCAGGGGGGGCGTGCTGGATCACTGCCGCGTCACCTCGGCCGGCGCGAGCACCTGGACCCGGCGGACGGCCCGCAGGAAGCTCCCGCCCGCGATCACCGCGACGACCACCGCGACGAGGATCAGGCCGGCGTTGACGCTGTCGAGGTTGGGGATCCCGATGCCGGTGGGAAGCCCCCGGTCGATGGGCGCCGCCAGCGACGGCAGGAGCAGCGAGACCAGGCCCCACAGGGCGAAGAGCACGCCGCCGTAGAGGAGCGTGTTGCCGGCCACCGCCCGCGAGACGTACGTCATGGCGGCCTCGCCCAGGCCGCGCGTCCGCATCCAGGCGCCGATCGCCGCCCCGGCGAGCGCCTGCACCAGCATGGTGCCGACGCCGAAGAGAAGGCCCGGCAGGAACGCCACGGCCGCGTTGGGCATCGCCGGTGCCAGGACCGTGTAGATGATGATCGCGAAGGCGCCCGTGCCCCAGCCGGCCACGAACCCGTGGACGAGGGTCATCCGGAGCGGGATGGGCCGGTCCGCGGGGTCGAGGATGCCGTTCGTGCTGTCACTGGAGCCCAGGCGGAAGACCCGGTGGAGGAACTGCTCGAACCACTCGGTGAGGTGCAGCTCCCGCCCGAGGCGCAGGATGTAGATCCCCGAGACGGCCATCACGACCCCCACTGCCAGGTCGATCCCGGCGTTGAGGGCGCCGCTGGCCAGGATCGGCGCGAGCGCGAGGTACGCGAGTTCCGAGGCGATGGCGCGCTGCGCCGTGAACGCGGCAGAGAAGAGGAGGCCCGCCTTCATGCCCCGGCGCCCGGAGGCGGCGCCGATCGCGTAGCTGACGGTGATGGGCCAGGTGTGCTCGTCCGGCGTGACGCCGTGCAGGACGCCCAGCAGGAAGGAGCTCAGGAGCAGGGCCGCGAGGCCCGCGCCGGCGTGCGGTTCGAGGATGCTGGTCAGTGGCATGGCTGGCTGGCAGGAATGAGAATGAGTCGCATTTGCAGCGCATGATGGCACGCGCCGGAGGGTCCGTCAAGCCCCCTGCGTCGGGTCCCCGGCTCCATGCCGCGCCGGGCTGGCGTCGAGCGGACAACGTCTGGGCGCCGGGTGGACGCCGCCTGGGCGCCGGGTGGACGCCGTGGGGGCCCCGGCTTGGGCTACACTCGCGGCCGTGATCCATCCGTCTGCCGACGTCTCGCCCGATGCCGTCATCGGCGAGCGAACCAAGGTCTGGAACCGTGCCCAGGTGCGCGAGGGCGCCGTCATCGGCGACGACTGCATCGTGGGCAAGGACGTCTACATCGACTTCGGCGTCCACGTGGGCGAGCGCAGCAAGATCCAGAACGGCGCGCTCGTCTACCACGGCGTCACCGTGGAGCCCGGCGTCTTCATCGGGCCGGGCGCCATCCTCACCAACGACCGGTTCCCCCGCAGCATCACCCCGGAAGGGGAGCTCGCGGGTGCCGACGACTGGACTGTCAGCACCATCACGCTCCGCTACGGCTCGTCGATCGGGGCCGGGGCGGTCGTGGTGGCCGGCAACGACGTGGGCCGCTTCGCCACCGTCGGCGCGGGTGCCGTGGTGACCCGCCCGGTCCCGGACCACGCGCTGGTGGCCGGCAATCCCGCCCGGCGGCTCGGGTGGGTCTGTGCCTGCGGGCAGCGGCTGATGGGGCCGTCGGGGGCCCCCTTCCCGGCCGACGGCGAGGGCACGGCCACGTGCTCCGCCTGCCGGCGCACATACACCATCGGCGCGGGCGTCTGCGCGGAGGCGAGCGCCCGGTGATGGCGCCGATCCCGCGTCCCGCGACGCGCATCTGAGGAGGTCGGCGCATGATCCCCATCTCGAAGCCGGACATCGGTGTCGCGGAGGAGGCGGCCGTCCTGGACGTGCTCCGGTCCGGCATGCTCGCCATGGGGCGGAAGACCGCCGAGTTCGAGGCGGCCTGGGCCGAGTACTGCGGCGTCCGCCACGCCGTGATGATGTCCAACGGGACGGTGACCACCGAGGCGATCCTGCGCGGGCTGGGGATCGGGCCCGGCGACGAGGTGATCACGGTCAGCTTCAGCTTCAACGCGACCGTCAGCACCATCCTGCAGGTCGGCGCCACCCCCGTCTTCGTGGACGTCCGCGAGTCGGACTTCACCATGGACCCCGACCTGGTCGAGGCGGCGATCACGCCCCGCACGCGGGCGATCATGCCGGTGCACCTCTACGGGCTCATGGCGGATATGGCTGCGCTGGGCGACATCGCGACGCGACATGGCATCCACCTGGTCGAGGACGCGGCCCAGGCGCATGGGGCCACCTTCCAGGGACGGCGGGCCGGGTCGTTCGGGCCTGCGATGTTCAGTCTCTATGCCACCAAGAACCTGATGACCGGCGAGGGTGGGCTGGCCACCACCGACGACGACGAGCTCGCCGACCGCCTCCGCCTGTACCGCAACCACGGGATGCGCCGCCGCTACTACCACGACGAGCTGGGGACGAACTTCAAGCCGACCGACCTCGCGGCCGCCCTCGGCCTGGCCCAGCTCCCGCGGCTCGACGAGCGGACCGCGCGCCGACGCCGCAACGCGGAGATCCTGACCGCCGGCCTGGACGGGTACCTGACCCCGGCCGTGCCCGCCGGGCGGGAGCACGTGTGGCACCAGTACACCATGCGCTTCCCCGGCGAGCGCCAGCGGGTGGCGGACGGTCTTGCCGAGCGCGGTGTCGGGACGCTCATCTACTACCCCGTGCCCATCCACCGGCAGGCATACCTGCAGCGGTACGTGCCCGGTGCCGCGGACCTGGAC
Source organism: Chloroflexota bacterium (assembly GCA_021788175.1). Lineage (GTDB taxonomy): Bacteria > Chloroflexota > Limnocylindria > Limnocylindrales > CSP1-4 > JAJYNJ01. The sequence goes on along the minus strand of JAJYKX010000052.1, from coordinate 8,542 downwards.
CTCCCGGTGACCGACCGGCTGGCCGACGAGGTGCTCTCGATCCCCGTCCATCCCATGCTCTCCGACGAGGACCTGCACACGATCGTCGACGCGATCCGCGCGGTGGCCACGCCCGCGGGGCACGCGACCGGGACGGCCGCGTCGAGCGCCGCCCCCTCGATCGCAGGCCGACCCGGAGGTGGCGCGCGGTGAGCACCGGGGCCGTGCTCCGCGTGGGCCTCGCCGGGCTCGGCTCGATGGGGCGCAACCACCTGCGCAACCTCGCCGCCCGCGACGACGTCACGCTGGTGGCGATCGCGGATCCCAACGAGGAGGTCCTCCTCCCCAGCGCCGAGCAGACCGGCGCCCACCCCTACGCGGACCCGGCCCAGATGCTCGACAGCGAGGCGCTGGACGCGCTGGTGGTCGCGGCGCCCACCACGCTCCACCACCAGATCGCCCTCCACGCCATCGACCGCGGCGTCCCCGTGCTGGTCGAGAAGCCGCTGGCCACCACGGTCGCGGAGGGGCGCGAGCTGGTGGAGGCCGCGGCCCGGCGCCGCGTCCTGCTGCAGGCCGGCCACATCGAGCGCTTCAACCCGGCCGTCCTCGCCCTCGGCGAGCGTCTCAAGGCGGGGGCGCTGAGCCGCATCTTCAGCATCAAGACCCTGCGGGCCGGGCCGTTCCCGGCACGCATCCGGGACGTGGGGGTGGCCGTCGACCTGGCCACCCACGACGTGGACATCATGTGTCACCTGGCCGGTGCCCGGCCCGACCGCGTCTACGCCGAGACCACCCAGCACGTCCACACCAGCCACGAGGACCTGGTCTTCGGCCTGCTCCACTTCCCCGGCGGGACGGTGGGGATCCTCGACGTGAACTGGCTCACCCCCGAGAAGCAGCGCCGCGTGACGGTGCTCGGCCCGGAGGGGATGTTCCAGGTCGACTACCTGTCCCAGACGCTCACCTTCACGCGCGGGGCGGCGGAGCTCAGCCCGACGTACCTGGACGGCTACGCGCCGACCTTCGCCGGCGAGACCGTGCAGCTCCCCGTCACGCCGGCCGAGCCGCTCCGCCGCGAGCTGGACGCGTTCTTCGACGCGATCCGGAGCGACGGGCCGGCCGCCATCCCCGGCGCCGACGGCCTGTGGGCCGTGGCGCTGGCCAACCTGCTGCTCGAATCCGCGGCGGCCCACCGGCCGGTCGCGGTGCATCCCCCGGAGGTTCCCCTGGCATGACCCAGTTCGTCCATCCCTGGCGAGGCGATCCCGAGACCGTCGGGACGGTCGCCGTCATCGGGATGGGGAAGATCGGGCTCCCGCTCGCCGCCCAGTACGCCGGGCACGGGTGGCACGTGATCGGCGTCGACGTCCAGCCCTGGGTGGTCGAGACACTCAACCGGGGCCGGGTGCACTTCGCCGAGGAGCCGACGCTCGCCGAGCGCATCGCCGAGGCGCACGCCGCCGGCCGCTTCCGCGCGACCACGTCGCACGCCGAGGCCACCCGCGACGCGGACGTGGTCGTGATCATCGTGCCGGTGATGCTCTCCGACACCAAGGAGCCCGACTACCGCTACATCGACCCCGCGACGACGGCCGTGGCCGGCGGGCTGCACCAGGGCGTCCTGGTCCTCTACGAGACGACGCTCCCGGTGGGCGACACGAGGGATCGCTTCGGGCCCATGCTCGAGGCCGCCAGCGGCCTTGCGGCAGGAGACCCGGAGGCCGGCTTCCTGCTCGCCTTCAGCCCGGAGCGCGTCTACAGCGGCCGCGTCTTCCACGACCTGGACACCTATCCCAAGCTCGTCGGCGGAGTGGATGCGGCGAGCGGCGCCCGGGCCGCCGCGTTCTACCGGAGCGTGGTGCCGGCGGAGGTCTGGCAGCTCTCCACCGCCGAGGCCGCCGAGTTCGCGAAGCTGGCCGAGACCACCTACCGGGACGTGAACATCGCGCTGGCGAACCAGTTCGCCGAGTACGCGGAGCGGATGGGCGTCGACATCCAGGAGGTCATCCGCGGGTCGAACAGCCAGCCGTTCAGCCACATCCATCAGCCGGGCATCGGGGTGGGCGGCCACTGCATCCCGGTCTACCCGCACTTTCTGATCAGCCGGGCCCCCGAGCTGACCCTGCCGGCCCTCTCCCGCCAGGTGAACGACGGGCAGGTGGGGGCGGCCGTCGCCGCGCTCGAGCGCGAGCTCGGCCCGCTGGAGGGGACACCGGTCCTGGTGCTCGGGCTCACCTACCGGGAGGACGTCAAGGAGCTGGCGTACACGCGCGCCATCCCGCTGATCGACCGGCTCTCGTTCCACGGTGCCCGGGTCTCGGCGTACGACCCGCTGCTCACCGACGAGGAGGTGGCGCGCACCGGGGCCGCGCCGTGGCACTGGGGCGACCGGGCGCCGTTCCGCGCCGTGGTGGTCCAGACCGGGGCGCGGCAGTTCCGCTCGCTCGACCCGGCCTGGTTCCCCGACCTGGCGGTGGTCTTCGACGGGCGCAACGCCGTGCGCGACCTGGCGCTCCCCGAGCGCGTCGCGTACGTCGGCGTGGGGGTGCCCGATCCCCGGGCGGCCCGCCGGGTCCGCCGCACCGCTGCCGCCGGGAGCGGCGGCCGCCGCTGAGATGGACGGCGTGGCTGGCTCCCCGGCGCCATCGGCCACGTCCGTGACCGCGATCCCGCGAGGGCGGCTGCCATGAAGCTGGCGTGCGTCGTGGGGACGCGGCCGCAGATCATCAAGGCCGCTGCCGTGTGGCCGGCACTGCACCGCGACCACCGCGCGTTCCTGGTCGACACCGGCCAGCACTACGACGAGGAGCTCGCCGGGCACTTCTTCGGGGAGCTCCGCCTCCCGCCGCCAGCCCACCAGCTCGGGGTGGGGAGCGGCAGCCCGGCCCGCCAGGTGGCGGCCATGATCGATCGGCTCGAGCCCCTCCTGCTGGACGACCGGCCGGACGCCGTGGTGGTGTTCGGGGACACGAACTCCACGCTGGCCGGGGCGCTCGTCGCCGCGAAGCTGGAGCTGCCGCTGGCGCACGTCGAGGCGGGACTCCGGTCCTTCGACCGCCGCATGCCCGAGGAGATCAACCGGGTGGTGGTGGACCACCTCGCCGGCCTCCTGTTCGCCCCCAACGAGGGCGCGGCGGCGAACCTGCGCGCGGAGGGGATCGGTGGGGGCCCGGCTCGCTCGATCGGCGGTCCCTCCCGGGGCGCCCGCACCGCGGATGGCGCTCGTACCGCCGCGGACGTCGGCACGTCCCGCGACGTCCGCGTGGAGGTCGTGGGGGACCTGATGCAGGACCTCTGCGCGGCCACGCTCGACGCGGTTCGTGATCCGGCCTCGGTCGGACGGCACGCCCCGGGGGGCATCGCGTCCCTGGGGCTGGTGCCGGGGGAGTACCTGTTCGCCACGGTGCACCGGGCCGAGAACCGGGATCCCGATGCGCTGCGCGCCTGGCTGGCGCTGCTGGGATCGCTCGACCGCCCGGTGGTCCTGGCGCTCCACCCCGGGACCCGGCGGGTCATCGACGAGCACGACTGCGTCCTGCCCGGCAACGTGCACGAGGTGCCGCCGCAGGGATATCGCACCACCCTGGCGCTCCAGCTCCACGCGGGCGCCGTGGTGACGGACTCCGGAGGCGTGCAGCGGGAGGCCGCCTGGCTGGGAACGCCCGCACTGATCCTCCGCGAGAGCACCGAGTGGCCGGAGACGCTCGAGGCGGCCGGGGGGCACAGCGCGCTGGTCGGCCGCGACGCGGCACGGGCCCTGGCGGCGCTCGCGCGCCTCGCACCGCGGGCCGACGCCGCACGTGCCGCACGCGATCGCGCCCGCTGGGCCAGCGTGCAGGAGTCCGGCGCCGCCGACGCGATCTCCGCCTCGCTGGGGGCCTGGCTCGCGCGCTGACGCGGGACCATCGGCCCCGCTGGGCCGGCCTCTTGCGCCCGGCCGTGACCCACGCGGGACCATCGGCCCACGGAATCCCCCGCATGAGCCCCCTGTCGGGGGCCGTCCTTCCCTGTCGCCCGGGAGGGGACTTCTGTAGTCTCGTACTATGAAACTTGAGATCACCCGCAAGAGCGACCTGGCGCTCCGCGCGCTGCGTGCACTCGCCGCCGGCGAGGGCACCTGGAAGGCGCCCGAGCTGGCGAAAGCCATCGGAACCACGCCCGGGTTCCTCACGCAGGCGCTGAGCCCGCTCGTGCACCGCGGGTGGATCCAGTCGTCGGTCGGACCGACCGGCGGATACCGGTACGCGGCCACCAGGCAGCCGTCGCTCCTCGAGGTCATCGAGGCCATCGAGGGCCCCGCCCTCGATGCCGCGTGCATCCTGCCGGACGGCGCAGCCTGCACCGCGGCGGCGTCCGGCGTGCCGTGCGAGCTGCACGAGGGCTGGGCCGCGGCCAGTGCGGCCGTGCTCGCCATGCTGGCCGGCACCCCGGCCGTCACGCCGTGCGCGCGACGGCCGCTGTCGGACGGTCCCAGGTCGCAGCGGATGCCCACCGCCGCGACGGCGTCCCGGGCACAGTGATCCGATCAAGGAGAAGCACCGTGGAAGCAACCGTATCCATCAGGCCCACCGAGCTGCGGGAACCCGCCCTCGCGCGGTTCCTGTTCGCCGACACACGCGCGTCCTGGCTCTGGCTGGTGGTGCGCCTGTACCTCGCCTATGAGTGGATCAGCGCCGGCTGGGAGAAGCTGAACTCGCCGGCCTGGACCGGTGCCCAGGCCGGCACCGCCCTCAGCGGGTTCCTGGCCGGCGCGGTCAAGCAGGCCGGCGGCGCGCACCCCAACGTGCAGGGCTGGTACAAGGATTTCCTGACCGGCTTCGTGATCCCCAACGCCCACGCCTTCTCGTACGTCGTGGCGTTCGGCGAGACGCTGGTGGGCGTGGCCCTGCTCCTGGGGGCCCTGACCGGCGTGGCGGCCTTCTTCGGGATCTTCATGAACGCGAACTACCTCCTCGCCGGCACGGTGAGCACGAACCCGGTCCTCGCCTTCCTGGCGATCTTCGTGGTGCTGGCCTGGCGGAACGCGGGCTGGATCGGCCTGGACCGCTGGCTCCTGCCGGCCCTCGGCACGCCCTGGCAGCCCGGCCGGCTCTTCGGAACTGGCAGCCGGTCCGCCAGCTGAACGCCGGGCCGCTGCGCGCCGGGCCGGTCGATCGCGGAGCACCCGCGCGACGGGCCAGACCGGGCCGACGGCCACGCGGCGGCGACACCGCCGACTCCTCCTCCTCGCCGATGGCGGTCGGGCCCCTGCCCGGCCGCCATCGGTGGTTCCGCGCGGCGAACGGCAGGGCCCCGTGCCCTACACTGCACCGCTGATGGGACGCCTTCCCGACCACCTGCCCGACGCGGGGACGTCCACCCCGGTCCCCGCATCGACCACCCCGTCCCTGCGCATCGCCATCGTCGCCGCCAACACCTTCGAGCACGACTCCCGGCTGCTCCGCACCGGCCGTGCCCTCGCGGCCGACGGCCACCGGGTGACGCTGCTCGCCTTCGCCGCGCCGGGGCTCCCCGACCGGGAGGATCTCGGCGGCGGCCTCGAGGTGCGGCGCCTGGCGGTCGATCGGCGCGTCACGGCGGCGTTCGCCCCGTTGCCCGCCCCGCTGCGTCGCGCCGCCGCGCGCCTCCTCGGGTTCCCGCCGGACGCCACGTCACTTCCGCCGGCCGCGGCCAGCGGCCTCGACCGGCTGCGGGCGCCGCTGCGACGCGCCGTCGAGATCGCCGCCCACCAGCGACGGGTGGGACCGTGGCGCGACGCCGTGCTGGCCGCCGTCCCCCACGCGGACGCCTACCACTGCAAGGCGCTGATCGCCCTGCCTGTCGTGGCCGGTGCGGCGGCACGCGCGGGCGCCCGCCATGCCTACGACCTCGCCGACCTGCACACGGAGGCCGCGCGCCTGGCCCGGATGCCGGCCGTCGTCCGGGCCCTCGTCCGGCGACGTGAGCGGGGCTGGGTCCGCCGCGCCGCGCTCCTGAGCGCGGTCAGCCCGGGGGTGGCCCGGGAGGCGGCGCGCCGGTTCGGCGTGCCGGAGCCGGTGGTGGTCCTGAACTGCCCACCTGCCTGGCGATCGGACGAACCGGGCCTGCCGTCGTCGGACCGGATCCGGTCCGCGGCCGGGATCCCGCCGGAGCGCCCGGTGATCCTCTACCAGGGTGGGTTCAGCGTGGACCGCGGGATCGAGGAGCTGGTCCTGGCGCTCGATGAGCCGCCGCTCCGCGACCTCGGCGCGACCGTGGTGCTCCTCGGCTACGGCCGGCTCCGGGAGCGCCTGGTGGAGGAGGCCGCGCGGCGGCCGGGCTCGCTCGTGGTGCTCGACGCGGTCCCGCCGTCCGAGCTGCTCGAGTGGACCGCATCGGCCGATCTCGGCTACGTGGGTCAGCCCGGGCGGACGCTCAACCAGCGGCTCAACCTGGCCAACAAGCTCTTCGAGAGCATCATGGCCGGCGTCCCGGTGCTGGTCGCGGAAGGGACGGAGCACTGCCGGGTGGTCGCCGCGGAAGGGCTGGGGGCGTGCGCACCGATCGAGCCGCGGGCGCTGGCGCGCGTCGCCGCCGGGCTCCTGTCGCGCCCGCCGGATGAACGGATCGCGCTGCGCCGGCACTGCCGCTCGGTGGCGCTCGAACGCTACACCTGGGAGCGCCAGCAGGCCGGACTGGTGGGTGCCTACCGGCGCCTGGCCGTGGCGGTCGCACGGGGCGCCTCGCCGGCCCCCTGGCCGGGATGGGACGCAGAGGGACCGCAGGCCCCCGACCTGCGCGATCCACACCTGGAGGCGGAGCAGCGACCGTGAGCCGCATCGTCATGTTCGTCTTCAACGACTGCACCAACGATGCTCGGGTGCTGCGGGAGGCGGCCAGCCTGGTCGAGGCGGGCCACCGGGTGACGATCATGGCGCGCCCCAGGGACGTGGCGTCCACCGCGGTGGAGCGGGAGCGGCGCGACGGCTTCGAGATCGTGCGGATCCCGCTGCCGCAGGGCTGGAAGCGCTGGTACGTCCTGGCCCGCTATCCCTGGCGGGCCCGCGGCTGGATCCGCTTCCGCTATGCGTACGACGCGAAGCGGGGCCCGAAGGGCTGGGCGGAGGCCGTGGCGGTGACGCCGGTGGCGCTGGCCTGGATCGGCTGGATGCTCGTGCGGGCTCCGTTCTACCTCGGGTTCCGGTGGCTGCGCCGGGGACGGACCCAGGCGGGCGGCGACACCCTCGACTGGCTGACCCGCTGGCGCTTCTCGATCGTCGGGTGGGCGCGCGCGGCGGCGGCCGCGGCCCCCGAGGCGGACGCGTACCACGGCCACGACCTCTCCGGCCTCCCCGGAGCCGTGGCGGCGGCCGAGCGCCACGGGCGGACCGGCCGCGGCTCGCGGCCGGCGCTCGTCTACGACAGCCACGAGATCTACGTCGAGTCCGGGCGCATCGCACGGCTCCCCCGCTGGGTGCGCGCCATCCTGGCCCGCCAGGAGCAGGCGTGGGTGGACCGGGTCGACGCGCTGGTGACCGTCAACCAGTCGCTGGCCGAGGACCTGGGTGCGCGCTACCACCCGCCGCGGGTGGTGGTGGTCCGCAACTGCCCCGCGCGCTGGGATCCGCCGGACGCCCGGGACCAGCTCCTGCGGCACGCCGCCGGGATCCCCGGGGACGCCCGGATCGCCCTCTACCACGGGGGCTTCTCCGCGCACCGCGGGATGGAGGAGCTGGCCGAGGCGATCCTGCAGCCCGGCATGGATCGCGTCCACGCCGTCTTCCTCGGCTACGGCAGCGAACGTGCCAGCCTGGACCGCCGCGCGGCCGATTCTCGATACGGCGGCCGGTTGCACGTCCTGGACGCCGTCCGGCCCCACGAGCTGCCGCCCTGGGTCGCGTCCGCCGACGTCGGCGCGATGCCCATCCAGCGGTCCACCCTGAACCACTATCTCTCCACGCCGAACAAGCTCTTCGAGTGCCTGGCGGCGGGCGTGCCGGTGGTGGCCAGCGATTTCCCCGAGATGCACCGCATCGTGATGGACGACCCGGACGGCCCCCTGGGCGCCGTGTGCGACCCGGCGGACCCGGCCGCGCTGGCGCGGGCGATCCGCTCGATCCTCGAGCTGCCGGCCGACCGGATGGCGGACCTGCGACGGCGCTGCCTCCGGGCGGCGCACGAGCGCTACAACTGGGAGACCGAGGTCGCGCGACTGACCGGGCTCTACGCCGACCTGGTCGGCGACGGCGGGCCGCCGTGAGCGGCTGGACCAGCACGCGGCCGGGGCGGAGGACGCGCCTGGCGATCCCCGGCCAGGCTGGCGAGGGCCGGGCACCGTGAACGGCCGCGCCGGTCCGCCGCCCCGGGTGGTGCTCCTCTTCGGCAATCCGGCAGAGCACAACTCCCGCGCGGTGCGCATGACGCGGAGCCTGGTCGACGCCGGCTGTGCCGTCACCTGGATCGCGCGGGCCTCGCCCGGCCTCCCCGAGCGCGAGGAACGTGACGGCTGGCGGGTGCTCCGCGTCGCGGCCCCGCCCGGGCCCCGCTGGCTGCCGGCGCCGCGGCTGCCCGGCGCGGACCCGGCGCCCGGGACCCGCTCACC
>JAJYKX010000051.1 GCA_021788175.1 Chloroflexota bacterium | reverse complement strand
GGCGACGCCGCCATCGTCGGTCCCACCCTATGCCGCCTCTCCGTCGGCATCGAGAACGTCGAGGACCTGTGGGCCGATCTCGACGGCGCGCTGCGGGCCGTGCTCGGCTGAGCCGGTCACGCGGCCCTGCGGGAGACCGTCGGTGGCGGCACGGGCCGGGCCGGGGCCGGATGGCTCGTCGGATCCCCGTGGCTCCCCGACGCGGAGCTCGAGGAACTGCGCCATCCCCAGCAGCCGGTAGGCGGTGCGCAGGCGCCGCGGCAGGGCCCCGCGCCCCACGATGCGCGGGTGTGTCGCCGCGAGCTCGCGCCCGCGGAGGCGGACCCGGCAGGCGCCGGCGGCCTGGACGTTCAGGCACCAGCGCGCGGCGGGTCCGTAGGTGAGCGGAATGAACAGCGCGTCGCCATGCCGGTGGATCGCCAGGGGGGTGGCGTAGGGACGCCCGCTGCGGCGGCCGGCGTGGAGGACCAGGCCGATGGGGGAGTGGCGCCCGCCCGCCAGTCCGAGGCGCACCACCCACGGGTTCAGGTACCGGCGGGCCCACCCGTGGAGGCGCGGATGGCGCAGGGCGTCGGAAAGCGGGAGCATGTCGGGGCGAAGCCTAGTCCCGTCGCGGGCCGGGCACTGCACCGCCGTGCGGCTCGGCGGCAGCAGGGCTATCGCCCCGCGTTCTCGGCCAGTCGCTCCTCCACGATTGTCTGCACGAGGGCGACCGGCAGGGGCTGGTCGTAGCGGAACTGGATGGTGCCCTTCCCCGTGACGAGACTCCCGAGCGCGTCGCGATGTGCCTCGATCACCGCGCCGCCGGCGGGAAACAGGCTGTAGTGGTCCCGGAAGGCCGCGTAGTAGACGAGGATGCGTCCATGCGCCCGGAAGGCCGGCATCGCGTAGCTGATCGTCTCGCTCGCCCCGGGCGCGGCCGCGCGGATGGCCTCGCGCAGGTGCTGCAGCGCCGCGCGCGCGGGCTCGGGCAGCGAGGCGAAGTAGGCGTCGACGCTCGTCGGGGCGGCCATCGGCGCGAACGATACCGCCATCTCCCGGTGAGCAGACAGCGGGCCGTCTGCGGAGGCGTCGCGGCCCAGGAGCGCTGCGACGGGCTTGCCGGCGCCAGCGCCCCTCCGGGCCCCTCCGGCACCGTCGCGGCACCCGAGTCAGCGGTCCTTGTTGCCGGTGACGTCGACCGCCGGGATCGCCGGGACGACGGGACCCGATCGCGGCGTTGGCGTCAGGCCTCCACGGCGCCGTCGGGGAAGCACTCCGGCGGGCAGACCGAGCGCGCCCGGCGCACGGCGCGCACGAAGCTGGAGACGGCGATGCCGGCCACGATCACCACGACCAGCACGAGCCCGGCGTTGATGGTGTCCAGGTTGGGGATCCCGATCCCGGTGGGCAGGCCGCTGTCGAGCGGACCGGCCAGCGTCGGCGCGACCAGCTGCACGGCGCCCCAGGCGGCGAAGAGCGCGCCGCCGCCCAGGAGCGTGCGCCCGGAGACCTCGCGGGACACGTAGTTCATGACCGCCTCGCCGAAGCCGCGCCGGTGCATCCAGGCCCCGATGAGCAGGCCGGCGAGCCCCTGGACGAGCATGGTGCCGAGGCCGAAGAGGAGACCGGGCAGGAACGCCAGCGCGGCGTTGGGCATGGCCGGGGCGAGGACCGTGTAGATGATGATGGCGAACGCGCCGGTCCCCCAGCCGGCCACGAAGCCGTGCACCAGGGTCATGCGGATGGGAATGCCCACGTTGCTCGTGTCGAGCTCCGTGTACGGAGCCTCCCCGCCCTGCAGGTGCAGGCCGCGGTGCAGCAGCCGCTCCAGCCACTCGGTGAGGTGGAGTTCCCGGCCGAGGCGCAGGATGTAGGCCCCGCTGACCGCCATGACCAGTCCCACCACGAGGTCCACCCCGGCGTTGAACGTGCCGGACGCGAGCAGCGGCGCCAGGGCAAGGTAGGCGAGCTCGGACGCGAAGGCGCGCTGCAGCGTGAAGGCCGCGCTGAAGAGGATCCCGGCCTGGAGGCCCCGCCGCCCTGAGGCACCGCCGATGGCATACGAGATGGTGATGGGCCAGGTGTGCTCGTCGGGGGTGATGCCGTGCAGCGCTCCGAGGAGGAAGGCGCTGCCCAGGAGGGGCAGAAGCGCATGGGTCACGGACGAAGACTCCAGGACTGTGGTGCGTGCGAACGAGACTCATTCTCAATCTCTGGTTCGCCAGGTGTCAAGCGCTGCCCGCGCTCTCACGGGTTAGGAAATCTCCACCAGAGGGATGCTGCAGCGGGCCGGCCGATGGGCCGGCGCGGGCCGATGGACGACTTGTTGTCGCGATCCGCCCGGCGTATCGTTTGAGCGGTGGCTCAAGTGTCTGCGTCCGAGCGCGCGTTCCTGCACGGGGAGGCGGTGCGGCCGCTCCTGCCGGGACTGCTCGCGGCCGAGCCGGCGCGCGACGCCGCGGAGTGGTTCGCCACCCTCGCCGATCCCACCCGGGTCCGCATCCTTCAGGCGCTGACGCTGGCGCCCGAGTGGTGCGTGGGCGATCTCGCGCTGGCGCTGGGCCTGTCGGTCTCCGCCCTCTCGCACCAGCTCGCCTTCCTGCTCGAGCGTGCGGTCGTGCGGCGGCGCCGGTCGGGCCGGCTGGTCTTCTACGCGCTCGCCGACGAGCACGTGCGCCACGTCCTGCGCGACGCTCTCGCGCACCTGGCCGAGGCGCGCTGATGCCCCACACGCACCGTTCCGCGGCGGCCGCACACCGCGGCCGGCTCGTCGCCGTCCTGTGCCTCGACCTGGTCATCCTCGCGGTCGAGATCGCGGGGGCGTGGGCGGCCAACAGCCTGGCGCTCCTCGCGGACGCCGGCCACATGCTGACCGACGTCGCGGGGGTGGCGATGGCGCTGCTGGCGATCTGGTTCGCCGGCCGGCCGGCCACGAGCGGGCGCACCTTCGGCTACCTGCGCCTCGAGGTGCTTGCCGCCGGCGCCAACGCGACCCTGCTCATCGGGATCGGCGCAATCGTCCTCGTCGAGGCGTGGCAGCGGCTCTCGCGCCCGCCCGACATCGTCTCGGGGCTCATGCTGGCAGTGGCGCTCGTGGGGCTCCTCGCCAACGCCGTCTCGTTCTGGCTGCTGCGCGCCGCGCAGCGCGAGAGCCTGAACCTGCGCGGCGCGTACCTCGAGGTACTCGGCGACATGGCGGGCTCGGCAGCCGTGCTCGCCGCGGCGGCGGTCATCGCGCTCACCGGCTGGACCCCCGCCGACGCGCTCGCCTCGGTCGTCATCGGCCTCCTCATCCTGCCGCGCACGCTGTCGCTGTTGACGGAGGCCACGAACGTGCTGCTGGAGGCGACGCCGAAAGACGTGGATCTCGACGAGGTCCGCGCACACATCTGCGCCGCGCGTGGCGTGCGGGACGTGCACGACCTCCACGCCTGGACGATCACGTCCGGGCTCAACGTCCTCTCCGCGCACGTCGTGATCGGGCCCGAGGTGCAGTCCACGCAGGTGCTCGACGAGCTGGCCGGCTGCCTGTCGGGCGACTTCGACATCGAGCACTCGACGTTCCAGCTGGAGCGGGAGGACCGCAGCCCTCGGGAGGCGCACGCGCATGCGTAACCGGCGGCGGGCCCAGCCGATCCGCGCCACCTGACGCGTTGCCGAGCAGGCGCACGCGAGGAGGATTCACCCGCGACCGGGCGCGCCCGGAACACCTCAGGACGCGGCGGTCACCAGGAAGCTTCCGTACATCCCCTCGGCTGCGTGCCCGGGGACGGTGCAGAGGTAGGTGAAGTGCCCGGCGCTCGACGCGGTGAACGTCAGCGTCGTGCTGGGCAGCCCGCTGCCGGACGCCTCGGGGAGGGTGGTCGTGGCGGCGCCGAAGATCGGCGCGGCCATCATCATCCCCATCGCCGGGAAGGGCGGCTGCGCGCTGGTGAGGAGGAAGTTGTGGGGCATGCCCGCGTCGGCGTTCACCAGCCGGAGCGTGACGTGCGCGCCCTGCGGCACCGCGATGGCGGGATCCGTCAGCCCGGCCACTCGGAACGTCTGGTCCGGTCCGTCGGGCGGCGCGGCCAGCACCGTGAGGTCAACCTGCCGGGTGGCGAAGCGGACGGTGTTGGTGGCGCGGTCGACCGACGCGCCGGCCGGGACCGCCGACTCGAGGGCCTCCTGCCGGGCCGTCGGGACCGGCGATCCGCCGGCCGTGGCGTTCAGCCAGCCGCCCATCCAGGCCGCACCGACCGGCTGTCCGCCGGCGAGCGTGCCGCCCGCGATGGCGAGGACCCCGGCCACGACGAGCGCCCCGCCCATCAGGCCGAGCCTGCGGTGCGAGCGGGTCATGCGCCGAGCACCTTCCGACGGCGCTCGAACTCCTCCTCGGAGATCTCGCCCCGTGCGTACCGCTCGCGCAGGATGTCGAGCGGGCCGGGGTCGGCACCCGGGCCATCGAGGCGCAGGCGAGGTCCGAGCAGCCAGATGGCCAGGACGACGATGCCGGCCACGAGCAGCAGCCCGCCCAGCATCCAGAGGCCACCGCCGAGCCCGGCGCCGTAGCCGCCGAAGCTGTACATCATGGGATCAGGTCCTCCATGTGCATCCGCCGCACCGCGAGGACGCCGTGACCGTGGCGGCCACGGCGTGCCGAGGCCGGGTGCGCTGCCCCTCGCGATGCCGTCATCGGTCCATCTCCTCCTCGAGGCCGAGCAGGCGGCAGGCCTGCCGGTACTGGACCGCGTCGATCTCACCCCTGGCGAAGCGCGCGCGCAGGATCGCGGCGGCGTCGTCGGCCGGGCTGGTGCGCGGGTTGCCGCGGACGAGCAGCCAGACCATCGCGACGAGCGCGACGACCCAGATGCCCATCCAGAGCCAGGCGCCGAGGGTCATCTCCCCCCACGCCGTCATCACCACGGGGCCTCCGTTCCGGTGTGATCGGCGAGTCTCGCCGACCACACGAGGCTAGGGGGACAGGCTCAGGAGTCGGTCTGCGGCAGGTCAGGGGTCCCTCAAGTTCGGGTCAAGCCCGCCGGCAGTTCCAGGCAGAACGTGGCGCCCGTGCCCGGGCCGGCCGACTCCGCCCACACGCGCCCCTCCATCGCCTGGGCGAGGGCACGCGCGATCGCGAGCCCGATGCCGGAACCGCCGAGCGCCCGTGACCGCGACGGGTCGACCCGGTAGAAGCGCTCGAACACGACATCGCGCTGCTCCGGCGTGAGCCCCGGGCCCTCGTCCCGCACGCTGAGCACGACCCTGCCGGACTCCCGGACGCCGGCGAGGCGCACGGTCGTCCCGTCGCCCGTGTAGCGGATCGCGTTGGAGAGGAAGTTGCCCACGATCTGCGCCAGCCGGTCCCGATCGGCGCGCACCGCCAGGCCGGCCGGGAGTTCCACCGACAGCGTGAGGCCGCGCGAGGCGGCCTGGGGAGCGAAGCGCTCCGCCACCTCTCGCACCACGGTCGCCGCATCCACGCGCTCGATCGTGAGCGGGAGCTGGCGTGCCTCCGCGCGCCACAGTTCCTGCAGGTCGGCCACCAGGCGCGTGAGCCGGGCCGTCTCGGCCCGCAGCAGCGCCCACGTCTCCGGGCCTGCCGTCACGACGCCGTCCTCGAGCCCCTCGAGATACCCGTCGATCGTGGTGAGGGGCGTGCGCAGCTCGTGCGCGACATCCCCGACCAGATGGAGGCGGCGCTGCTCGGTCGCCTCGAGCGACTCCGCCATCGCGTTGAAGGATCCCGCGAGCGCGGCGATCTCGTCGGTGCCGCCGGCCGGCACGCGCTCTGCGTAGTGACCGCGCGCGATGCGGTGGGCGGCCGTGGCGAGGCGCGCGACGGGCTCGACGATCGCGGCAGCGAGGCCGAGGCTGACCATGATCGAGGCCCCCAGGGAGATGATCCCGGCCGCGAGCAGGGCGTTGCGCACGGCGTTGTCGAACGCGGCCTTGGTCGCGGCGTCCATCATCGCGCCCATCGCGGCCGACTGGTGGCCCATCGCCTGCGCGAAGTACCCGGGGCCCACCAGGCTCACGGCCACGATCACGGTGCCCAGCGTCGCACCGGCGACCACGAGGTTGGCGATGATCAGGCGGCCCCGCAGGCCGCGCGGCAGGCGCATCAGCGCGGAGCGGCGAGGCGGTATCCGACGCCGCGCACAGTCTCCACGAAGCGCGGGTGCTCGGGATCCTCGCCGAGCTTGCGGCGCAGGTTCGCCACGTGCACGTCGACGAGGTGGTCGTCGCCCATGAACTCGGCGCCCCAGACCCGGTCGAGCAGCGCGGCGCGGGTGACGACGACGCCCGGGTCGCGGGCGAGCGCGGCGAGGATGCCGAACTCGGTCGCGGTGACCTCGACCGGCACGCCATCGACGAGCACCTCGTGGCGCGCCTCGTCCACGACCAGCGCGGCCGGCAGGGCGGCGCGGGCGGTGCGTCGCGGCCGGCGCAGGAGCGCCTTGACCCGGGCCACCAGCTCGCGCGGTCCGGCCGGCTTGACCAGGTAGTCGTCCGCACCGACCGAGAGCCCCACGACCCGGTCGATCTCCTCGCCCCGCGCGGTGAGCATGAGGACGTACGCGTCGGAGAAGGTGCGCAGCTCCCGGCACACCTCGACCCCGTCGAGTCCGGGCAGCAGGACGTCGAGGACCACGACGTCGGGATCGAACGAGCGTGCGAGGCCGAGTGCCGCGTGGCCGTCGGCGGCGGCCCGAACCTCGTAGCCCTCGCGCTCGAGATAGCCGCGGACGAGGTCCACGATGGGCGGCTCGTCGTCGACGACGAGCACCCGGGTCCGGGGTGAGACGCGCGACTCGGGCGCGGTCAACGCCGGCGGCCCGACATCGGATGCAGGGACACGAACCGCACCGTCTTTCCTCCGACCGATCCTGTCACGTGCCCCGGCCCGGCACCGGCCCCCGGTGGCACAGGCGAGACGCTGCAGGAACTGGGCGTCGAGGGCTCCGATGATAGTGGACGCGGTCCCCGACGCCGGGATCCTGCGCGTGCGTCAGTGGCGCGCGCGCCCGAGGAGCCGGGCGAGGGCCGCGAGCACGCGCCACGTGGCCCAGAGCGCGACGAGCTGGTACGCGATCCATGCCCGGCCGCCCGGGTCGAGGGGCCCCGCGGCGATCCCCGTCGCGCGGATCCGCACCAGGGGCAGCCCTGCCGTCCGGCGGGTCAGTTCCTCGTCCGTCGCCGTGCGCGCGTCGGTGCCCAGGGTTGCCCTCCCGATGACGCCGAGCGCGATCGCCAGCGCGCGCGAGGCCGAGAGGCGCTCGTCCGGATCGGTGACGACTTCGGCGACGCCGCCGAACGATCGCCCGGGAAGCACGACCTCGACGCGCGGATCGGCCTCGATGTTGCGCAGCCACTGGGTCGCCGGGCCGAACCCGGCCCACACGTAGACGGCGCCCTCCCGGATCACGTACCCCAGTGGTGCCTCGCGGACCACGCCGCTCGTGCGGCCACGCGTGCGCAGGATCGCGATGTACCCGGTGGCGGGCAACGACCAGAAGGGCCCCAGCCCGGCGTGGAGCACCGGCAGCGCGAGGCGGCGGTTCAGGACCAGGAACGCGCGGTGGAGCGTCGGCAGCAGACGCGTCATGCGTGGCCCGTAGGGGAGCGCCTGCCCGGTCGACGACACGGTCCGGCCCGCCCGTGCCTGCTCGACCGATGACGCCTGCTCGTTCGCCACCTGCGCTCTCCCGTGCGGCACGCGATCCATGCGGCACGCGCCGGCGGGCCTCTCGTGCGCGCACACGGCCCGGGGCCGCGCACGCGACCGGCCCTGGCCCGGCGCTTCCCGGCCACTCCCGATCAGGAAGCCCTGTCGAATGGCGCACGACAAGTGCCGATCGGGCCGTCGGCCGCCGGAGCGGTAGAGTCACGCCATGGCTACCATCCTCCTCACCGGCGGCGGACGGGGGCTGGGCCGCATCACGGCAGAGAAGCTCGCCGCGTCCGGGCATCGCGTCCTGCTCACCGCGCGCACCCCCGCTGCCGCCGAGGCGGCCGTGGCCCGGATCCGGGCCACCCACCCCGGCGCGTCCGTCGAGCCGCGCGCCGTCGACCTCTCGTCCCTGGCCGCCGTGCGCGAGTTCGCCGTGCGGCAGGCGGATCACGGGGAACGGCTCGACGTCCTGTTCCACATCGCGGGGGTCATGCAGACGAGCCCCGTCCGCCGGCTCACGGTCGACGGCCTCGAGGAGACGCTCGCGGTGAACGCCCTGGCGCCGTTCCTGCTGACGAATCTCCTGCTCCCGTCGCTCGAGCGCTCGTCCGCCGCCCGGGTGGTCGTCGTCAGCTCCCGCCTGCACCTCCCGGGATCGCGCGGCGTGCCCGTCGATTTCGACTTCGACGACCCTCAGCTGGAGCGCGGCTACCACCCGGAACGGGCGTACAAGAACTCGAAGCTGGCGGCCCTGTGGTTCACCTACGAGCTGCAGCGACGGCTCCCGCCGCGTCCGATCACCGCGAACGCGGTCTGCCCCGGATTCGTGCCGGCCACGGTCGCGGCCAGCACGCACGGCGCCATGCGCTTCGCCATGCGTCACGTCCTCCCGCGCATGCGTTTCGCGACGTCGGTGGAGGACGCCACCGACTCGTTCGTCTTCATGGCCACGGACCCGTCGATCGAGGGCGTGGGCGGGCAGTTCTTCGGGGAGCGGCACCCGGTCGAATCGAGTCCCGAGTCCCGCGATCCGGAGCTCGCACGCCGCTTCTGGCATCTCGCCGCCGACCTGAGCGGTCTGCAGCGAGCCTGAGGTCCGGCCGGCGGACCCGCCGCGTGCAGTGCGCCCGCGCGTGCAGGGCGGCTACGCGCGGAGCGTGTCGCCCGCCGCGGTGCGTGCCCCCGTCCGTCCGCCGCCGACGAACCGAGGCCCCGCGACGAAGCGGGCCCCGAGGTAGCACGCGAAGCTCAGAGACGTCACGAAGACGCTGGCCGGCAGGTTGGTCAGCAGTGCCAGCGCGATGCCGCCGAGCACCGAGAGGAGGGCGACCAGGACGCTGGCGAGGGCGGCACGTCCCGGCCGCGCCGTCAGGCGCTCGGCGCTGGCGCCCGGGGCGATGAGGAGCGTCAGGATCAGGAGCACTCCCACCACCTGGACCGCCTCGGCAACCGCCACCGCCAGGATGAGCAGGAAGACGATGCCGAGCCGGCGGACCGGCACGCCGCGGGCCTCGGCGACCTCGGGGTCGACGGTGGCGAAGGTGAGCGGCCGGTACACCGTCGCCAGGGCGACCAGCGTCACCAGCCCCAGGACCACCAGCAGCACCACGTCCCCGTGGCTCACCCCCGTGATCGTTCCGAAGAGGATCGCGTAGGCCTGCGTTCCGTAGGCCTGGTACAGGGTCAGGAAGAGAACGCCCAGCCCGAGCCCGAACGCCATGACGACCCCCACCACGGCATCCCGCTCCCGCACCCGCACGCCGAGGGCGCCGATGAAGAGCGCGGTGACGATCGTCCCGGCCAGGAGCCCGGCCAGGGGGGACGCGCCGACCAGGATCGCGCCGGCCGAGCCGGTGAACCCGAGCTCGGCCAGGGCGTGCACCGCGAACGCCATGTTGCGCGCCACCACGAAGCGGCTGACCAGCCCGCTCACGATGGCGATGACCGCCCCGGCGGCGATGGCGTTCTGGACGAACGGGTAGCCCAGGAGGTGGAAGAACTGGTCGATCATCCTGGCGTCTCGATCGCGTCGAGGTCACCCGCGGCGGCATCGGGCAGAGGGTGCGGTTCCTCGATCTCGAAGCCGGCGTCGGCCGTGTCGCCGACCACGATGATCCGCTCGTGGACGCGCAGCACGTCCACGTGCGACGCGTAGAGCTCCGAGAGCCGCTCGGAGGTGAGGATCGCCCCGGGGGTGCCGGCGGCCCAGCGGCCGCGCACCACGAAGAGGACCTGGTCCACCAGCGGCAGGACCGGGTTGACGTCATGGGTCACGAAGAGGACGGTCCGGCCGGTGCGTCGCTGCCAGCTCCCCACGAGGTCGGCGATCTCGCGCTGGTGGCGCAGGTCCAGGTGCGCGAGCGGCTCGTCGCACAGCAGGAGGCGCGGATCCCCGACCAGGGCCTGGGCGATGCGCAGCCGCTGCTGCTCGCCGCCCGAGAGGCGCCCCACCGGCGCGTCCGCGTAGTCCTGCGCCTCCACCGCCTCGATGGCGTCCTCGACGAGGTGATCCGCGGCGCGGTCCGGGCGCCCCATGCCCCAGCGGTGGCCGTCGAGGCCGAGCCGCACCAGGTCGCGTCCCCGCAGGGGGAGGTCCCGGTCGAAGCCGTGCCGCTGGGGCACGTAGCCGATGGCGCTGTTGCCGCGCCGGGGCCGCCCGCCGAGCACCTCGACCCGGCCGGCGTCGAGCCTGGCCGTGCCGAGCACCACCCGCAGGAGCGACGTCTTCCCGGCGCCGTTCGGCCCCAGGATCGCGATGAAGCTGCCGTCGTCGAACGCGACCGACAGGTCGCGCCAGACGGCGCGCCCCTGGAAGGCCAGGGTGGCGTGCTCGAAACGGACCGCGGCGGGCGCCATCACTCAGGCCCCCTTCTCCAGGGCCTGCGCGAGCTCGTCGAGCTGCGCGAGCTGCCAGGCCGCGTAGGTGCGGTAGGCGGGCGGCATGGTCTCCGTGACCCCGACCACCGGGATCGCGTTCGCCGTCGCCAGCTGCTCGATCTGGGTGGTGAGCGGGGACACGGCCTGGCTGTTGTAGAGGAGCACCCGGACCGCGCGGCCGGTCAGGAGATCGTGCTCCGCCGCGACGTCCGCCGGGGCCGGGTCGGTGCCGTTCTCGATCGCCATCTGGAAGCCCTCGGGCGTCAGGACGCGTAGGCCGATCGCCTGCGCCAGGTAGCCCGCCACGGGTTCCGTGAAGGCCACCGGGGCGCCCGCATAGGTCGCCCTGAGCTGCGCGATCCTCGCGGTCAGCGGCTGCAGGGACGCGAGATAGGTGGCCAGGCGAGCCTCGAAGTAGGCCGCATTGCCGGGCTCGATCCTGGCGAGGGCGGCCTCGGCCGCGCGCGCCACGGCGGGCATGGTGGCCGGGTCGTACCAGACGTGGGCGTTGGCCGTGTCGGGCAGACCGAGCAGCTGCTGCACGGTGAGCACCACGCGGCTCGCGTCGGGCGAGGCGGCGAGCAGGTGCGCCATGAAGTCGTCGTAGCCGAGCCCGTTGACCACGACGAGCCGGGCGTCGGCGACGACCATCGCCGCCTGTGGGCTCGCCTCGAACGTGTGCGGGTCGGTGTTCGGGTTGTTGAGCAGGCTCGACGCCCTGACCCGCACGCCGCCGATCTCGGCCAGCAGGTCGGCGTAGAAGTTCTCCGTGCCGAGGACGGGGATCGGCGCGCCGCCAACGGCGGGGGTCGGCCCCCCGGCCGACGAGGGGCCGGAGGTCGCGACGGCCCCGGAGCCGGGCGCGCCGGGCGTGGCGCCGCCGGTGGTGCACGCTGCGACGACCGCCAGGACGGCCAGCAGGGTCCCGATGCGCGGTCCGAGTCGCAGATCGTGTCTCAGCGCTGCCATCGGCGAGCCCTCATCGGTTCCGGGCGGACGGAGCCGGGCGATCAGGCGCGAGCGGCGGGCTCGCCCCGGCACTCCGGGCAGAGCCCGAAGAACTCGATCCGGTGCGACTCGACGCGGAACCCGGTGCGGGCCTCGATGGACCGTGTGATCGGATCGATGCCGATGTCGCCCACGTCGGTGCTGCGGCCGCAGCGCGTGCAGACCACGTGATGGTGATGGCGCGCCGGATCGCACACCACGTACGCATGCTCGCCGCGCGCCAGGTGCACGCGTTCGACGAGACCGAGCGCCTCGAAGATCTCGAGCGAGCGGAAGACGGTGGCACGCCCGACGGGGCGGCCCTCTCGCTGCGCCGCATGGACCAGGTCTTCGGCGGAGAAGCGGCCCTGGCGGCCGGCGATCAACTGGGCCATCGCCCGCCTGGGCCCGGTCAGGTGATAGCCGGCGTGGTCGAGCGCCTGCAGGACGGCATCGGATCCATTCACGTCCGGAACGATACTGAGTCTCGGATTGAGTGTCAATCCTGTGCACCCGGGACCGCGCCGTCCAGCGGGCCACGCACCTGGCAGGACGCCGCCAACCAGCCAACCCCGCCGCCTTCCCGCCGACCGATCGCCCCGCGGGATCAATGGCCCTCGCGGGGCGTGAACCCGCGCGCTAGCTTCGCTGGCGGCGGCACGCGAGCCGCCTCACTCGCCGCGGTCGCCCCGGCGCAGTCTCGGGCCGGCGGCCGCGCCTGCCCAGGGGGAGTGCCATGACCACGGTCTCCGACGCGGCCCACGAGTTCCTCTCGCACCGGCGCTTCGCCGTCGCCGGCGTGTCCCGCCACCCCGCCGGGCACGGCGGCAACGTGGTGTACCAGCGGCTCCGCAGTCGCGGCTACACCGTCTTCGCGGTGAACCCCAACGCGGAGACCGTGGAGGGGGACCCCTGCTACCCGAGCCTCGCGGCGATCCCGGGCGGCGTCGACGTCGTGGTCATCGCCACGCCCCCGGCGGCCGCCGAGTCGGTGGCGCGGGATGCCGCGGCGCTGGGCATCACGCGGATCTGGATGCACCGCGCGTTCGGCGGGGGCAGCGTGTCGGACGCCGCGGCCGACTTCTGCCGCCGCCAGGGGATGACCGTGATCGCCGGGGGCTGCCCGCTCATGTTCGGGCCCACCGCCGACCTGGGACACCGCTGCATGGCGTGGGTCGGCAGGCTGACCGGGACCGTGCCGCGCCGGGTCTGACGCGTCCGAGCCCCGCGAGGAAGGGGATGGTCGCCGGTCCGGAGGGTGGTCGGCGGCGCACCGGTCGTGCGTGCGGTCGCCGCGTGGCATCGCCCGGGCGGCGCTCGACACGCTAGGATGCGCGGCGGGGGGTTGGGTACCACGTCCTCTCCGGTCGGCAGGGGCCGGGCGGGCCGTCACCCGAGCATCGTCGTCGCCACGTCCAGGTGCTCCGCCACGCTCGAGATGAACGCCATGCCCACGACCCTGACCAGCGCGCCGCCCGTGCCCGCGGCCCTCCTGCGGCGGATCCCGCGATGACCGGGTCCGCGGAGACCGCCCGGTCGCGCGTGCAGGGGCTCGCCGAGGCCGGCCGGAACCGGGCGGCCCTGGGCGCCGTCGCGGGCATGCTCGCCGTCGCCGTCGCGTACGTCGCGTCCGCGCAGGTCGGCTACGTCTTCGCGCTGGTGCGCGGCAATGCATCACCCATCTGGCCGCCGGCCGGTATCGGGGTCGCCGCGATCCTGCTCGGCGGCGTCGCGCTCTGGCCGGGCATCTTCGCGGGTGCAGTCGCGACGAACCTGGCCCACGGGGTCTCCCCGGCCGGCGCACTGCTCGTCGGGGTCGGCAACACGGCGGAGGCGCTCGTCGCCGCGGCGATCCTCGGCCGAACCGGGCTGCGGCCGCAGCTCGACCGGCTGGTCGACGTGCCGCGCCTGGTGCTGGGATCCGCGCTGTCGTCGGTCGTCGGGGCCTCGCTGGGCCTGCTGGGGCTATCGGCGACGGGCGCCCTGCGGGCCACCGACGTGCCGCTGGCATGGGCGGCATGGGCCGCCGGCGACGCGCTCTCGATCTTCGTGGTCGGCGGTTTCCTGCTCGCCTGGGCGACCCCGCCGGCCATCGACGCGCTGCGTGCGCGCCCGCTGGAGACGGCGCTCGCGGTCGCCTCGGTGATCGGCACGTCGATCGTCCTCTTCTTCGACGTCTTCGACCTGCGTGCGGTGGGGGAGTCGGTGGCCTTCCCGGTGATCCCGCTCATGGTGTGGGTCGCCTTCCGCGTGGGACCGCGCGGGACCGCGCTGGCATCACTCCTCTTCTCGGCGATCGCGGTCCTGGCCACCCAGCAGGGACGGGGTCCGTTCGTGGGCGCGACGCATACCGACAGCCTCTTCTACGTCGCGGTCTTCATCGCGCTCACGGCCACCAGCAGTGCCGCGGTGGCGGCGGTGGTGGCCGAGCGCGAGGCAAAGGCGGCGGCCCTCCGCGCCGCAACGGACGACGCGGCGGATGCCCTGGCCCGGCTGCAGGGCCTCGAGGCGATCGGCCGTCGGCTGGCCGCCGTCGGCCCGACGCCGGAGACGTTCGACGCGGTCCTGTCGCTGCTCTGCGACAGCATCGCCGACGCACTGCCCACCATCTACGTCGGAGACGACCAGCGCGTCCGCCTCGGTGCCCAGCGCGGCTACGCCAGCCCGGCTGCGGAGATCGGGCGTGAACAGGGGATCGTGGGGCGGGTCATGCGCACCCACGCGCCCGTCCACCTCTCGGATGTGAGCGTCGACCCGGACTTCGTGCGCGACCACCCCAGCGTCCACAGCGAGATCAGCGTGCCGCTCCTCGCCGGGGGCGAGTTCCTCGGCGTGCTCGACGTCGAGAGCCCTCGGCGGCTCGACGAACGGGACCTCGCGTCGCTCACGGTCGTGGCGGACCGTCTGGCCGCGGCGCTGGCACTGGCCCGGGAGCGCGAGGTGCTGGCGGCGCGTGCGGCGATCTTCGAGCGGCTGGTGCGCTACTCGGAGCGCATCGGCGCGGTGCTCGGCGAGGCGGAGCTGTACCCGCTCTGCGTGGCCGCGCTGGACGGCGTCGTCCGGGCGGACCTTGTCGGACTGGTCGTGCGAGACCGCGCGTCCGGTAACTACGTCGTTCGCGCCGAGAAGGGCAGTTCCGGCGCCGTCGGCCAGGCGATCCGGCCCGGCGAGGGGCCGGCCGGCCGGGCCATCCGGGATCGGGCGCTGGCCCGCGTCGCGCCGTACCCACGTGAGGCGTTCCCGGCGGCCGTGCGTGACCGGAACGCGGCGGACCTCTACGGCGAGGCGGTCGGGGTCCCGCTGCTGCGCGAGAATGCGGTCGTCGGCTCGCTCACGGTTGCCCGGATCGATCCCGCGGCGCCGTTCAGCGATCTCGAGCTCGAGGCGCTGGCCGTGCTCGCCGACGAGATCGCGCTCGCCGTGGCGAACGCGCTGCTGCACGGCGAGGTGGCGGAGCTTGCCATCCACGACGCCCTGACCGGCCTCCACAACCGGCGGTACTTCGACGCCGCGCTGCCCCAGCTGCTCGCGGTCCGGTCGCGAATGCCCGTTGAGCGCCGGCCTCCGCTGGCCGCGATCCTCTTCGACCTGGATCACTTCGGCGACCTCAACCTGCGCCACGGCCACCAGGTCGGGGACGATGTGCTGCGTGCCTTCGGGGCGATCCTCCACGGACGCCTGCGCGGCGCGGACCTGGTCGCGCGGTACGGCGGCGAGGAGTTCGTGGCCGTCCTCTCGGGTGCCACGCGCGAGGATGCGCACCGGGTGGCGGACGCGATCCGCCGGCAGCTCGCGGAGACCGCGCTGACCGGCATCGACGGAGGGCCGCTCCGGGTGACGGTCTCGGCCGGATGTGCCGGGGCGGAGGAGTCCGACGCCACCGGGGAGGCGCTGGTTCGCGTGGCGGACCTGGCGCTGCTCATGGCCAAGCGATCGGGGCGCAACACGGTCGTGGCCGCCTGACCTGCCGTCTGGTCTTGTGCCCGGCACCGCAGGTGGCCGACCATAGGCGTCGGCGTTCATCACCTCGTCAACGGTCGGCAGGAGGGAGGAGGGGCCGTGCGCGCACGGGAGCTGGGGGCCGTCATCGGGGCCGGCGCCCCCGCCTGGAACCGGCCTCCGGCCGCGACCTGACGCGCAGTGGCACGACCCGTGGAGGATGAGCTCGCGCCGGCCGTCGACCGGACGGTCGATCCCCATCGCGAGCGCGACCTGCGCCTGGTCGGCCGGGCCCGCGCCGGGGACCTCGACGCGTTCAACGAGCTGGTCGTCCACTACCAGGACCACCTGGTCGGCCTCGCCATGCGCATCACCGGGGACGTCGAGGCGGCGCACGACGCGGTCCAGGAGGCGTTCATCCGGGCCTACCGGAACCTGCCCGCCTTCCGTGGCGACTCGTTCCGCGCATGGCTGGTGCGGATCGCGGTGAACACCTCGACCGACGTGCTGCGCCTGCGCAAGCGCCGACCCAGCGAGCCGTATCCCGAGCGGGAGGACGAGGCATGGGAGCCGCCCGCCGGCGCATCGGCCGACCCGGAGGCGGAGGCGGTCCGCCGGGCCCGGTCGCGCGTCCTGTCGACGGCACTCGGCTCCCTCTCCGACGGGCAGCGCGCGGCGATCATCCTCTACGACGTGGAGGGCTACGACTACCCGGAGATCGCCCGGATCACGGGGGTCTCGCTGGGCACCGTGAAGTCGCGCATCCACCGCGGCCGCCTGGCGATGCGCGAGCTGCTGGCCGACTCCATGGAACTCTTCCGCGAATGAGGGCGTCAGGAGAGCCGTGAAGACCGATCGATCCGGTGACGCTCCGCCCGGGCGCGGGCAGGACGACTGGGCCGCGGTCGGACGGAGCGCGGTCGAGCCGGACGGCCCGCATGCCGGGCACGACGAACTGCTGATCGCCCGGTACGTCGGCCGCGACGTGTCCGAGGCGGAGGCCAGCGCCGTCCACGGCCTGCTCGCGACGTGCGCGGCCTGCCGGCGCCTCGAATCCGACCTGCGGGCGATCGCGCGCGCGACCGCGTCGCTGCCGCCGGCACCTCGCATCCGGGACTTCCGCCTCTCCCCCGAGGAGGCGGCGCGAGCGCGGCGGGCGGGACTGCGCGGCCTCCTGGCCCGGCTGGCAGGCGGCGCCGAGGGCCGCGGTGGCGGGCTCGTCCCGCTGCAGCGGCTCGCCGCGGCGACGGTCGCCATCGGTCTCGTCATGGCGGCGATCACGTCTCCGGCGGGGATCCCGGGTCTCGCGAACCGCCCCGTACAACCGCAGACGGTGGAGCGGCTGGCGACCGGCGCCGCCGCGCTGCCCGCCGCCGCGTCGGCGGAACCCGCGCCCCTGGCCGCGGCACCGGCCGCGAGCGCC
>JAJYKX010000050.1 GCA_021788175.1 Chloroflexota bacterium | reverse complement strand
CGCGCGGGCCGCCCGCCGGCCTCACGCCGACCGGCAGGCCCCAGCCGACCTCCGGCGCCGCGTGGGCCCCGGAGCGGCCACCGACCGTGCCGGGCACGCGCCCCGCCGCTCCCTGCGTCGAGCCCTGGGCCGGCAGCTCATGCGCGCTGGAGCCCGACTCGCCGGCGACCCCTGGCCGGCCCGGCCGATCTGATCGTCCGGGCCGGCCCTCCCCCGAAAGGAGTGCCACGTGACCGTCCTCGGCCACGAGCTGAAGGCCAGCTACGCCTTCGTCGAACGCAACTTCAACCTCTCGCGCCGCTACTGGGGCTGGGAGATCGCGTACCTCGTCTACGCCATCGCCGGCGCCCTCGCGATCTCGCTGATCGGCGCGCAGCTGAACGACCGCCGCCTGATCCTCTCGCTGATGATCGGCGCGACCTTCTGGAACTACCTCTCGATCGTGTTCAGCTTCATCGCCGACACGATCGCCTGGGAGCGCTGGGAGGGGACCCTCGAGTACACCATGATGGCGCCCATCAGGCGCCACACCCAGCTGCTCGGATCCACGCTCTACGCGATCCTGTACGGGCTGGTCCACACCGCCGTGGTGCTGACGATCCTGGCGCTCTTCTTCGGGCTGGACATGTCGCGCGCCAACATCGGGACCGCGGCCGCGTTCATGGTGCTGGGCTCCTTCTCGTTCATCGGGATCGGGATCATGGCCGCGGTGCTGCCGCTCCTCTTCGTCGAGCGCGGCTCCCAGATGACCTTCGTGCTGCAGTCGCTGCTCCTGCTGGTCAGCGGCGTCTACTACAGCGTGGACATCCTGCCGGGCTGGATGCAGGTGATCTCGCGCTTCTCGCCGGCTACCTACGTGCTGGACGCGGTGCGCCGGGGGCTGCTCGATTCCACGTCCACCACCGCGCTGCTGGGCGACGCATGGCCGCTGGTCGTGATGGGCGCCGTCCTGATCCCGCTCGGGCTCCTCGTCTTCGCCAGGGCCGAGCGCTACGCCAAGCGCACTGGACGGTTGAAGCGGGTGGGGTAGCCGACCCACCCGCGGGTGAGGAACGGCGCAGGGTCCGGCGCCGCGCCGGCGCCGGCGAGGCCGTGGGCCAGTTGCAGGGCCGATCCCGGGA
Organism: Chloroflexota bacterium; assembly: GCA_021788175.1. Classification (GTDB taxonomy): domain Bacteria; phylum Chloroflexota; class Limnocylindria; order Limnocylindrales; family CSP1-4; genus JAJYNJ01. The sequence continues at coordinate 15,743 of JAJYKX010000050.1, read as the reverse complement.
GCCAGGGGCCCAAGCACCCTTGACGCCCCACCGGCGGCGCGCGACCGTGGGCGCCGACGATGTTCTTCCCGGTCTCCGCCTGGTTCCCGGCCTTCGTGGTCACCGTGGTGATCGAGGGGCCGATCGTCTGGTGGTTCGCGCGGGGCCGGGAGACCAGCGTCCTCCGTGTCGGTGCGGCCGTCCTGCTGGCCAACCTCGCCTCCCATCCGGCCGTGTGGTTCATCTTCACGCAGCTGTTCCTCGTCGGCACGGTGTCGTTCACCCTGGCCACGGAGGCCTGGGCGGTGTGCGTGGAGGCGGTCCTGTACATCCTCGCCCTGCGGGGTGTCGGCCCGTGGCGCGCCGTCGCGGCCTCGCTGGTCGCCAACGTCGCCTCGTATCTCGTGGGCCTGCTCGTGGGCAGGTTCCTGTGGCCCGGCCTCTTCTGAGACGGAACCGATCGAGGCACGCCCCCGTCTGATGCGGGGGCACGGAGGGAGTGGAGCGATGATCCGGAGATCCCGCCCGAAGCGCACGGCGACTGATCCTGCGCGGGGTGCCCTGGCGCTGGTCACGGCGCTCGCACTCCTGGCCGGCTGCACCGCGAGCGCGACGCCGGCGCCCAGTCGATCCACCACGTCCACCCCCGCCGCGTCGGTGGCGCCGTCCGTCAGCGCGCCGTCGGCCCCGGCATCGGTCCCCGCGTCCGCCGCGCCGCCATCCGCGTCGACCGTCCCGCCCTCGTCGGCGGTCCCGTCCGCGTCGGCGGGCACCGCTGCGGCGGGTCCCTGGCGGCCGGCAGGCTCGCTGGCGGTCTCGCGCCTCGACCCCCACGCGATCCTGCTCGCCGACGGGCGGGTCCTGGTGGTGGGCAACGACAACACCTACGCCGGTTCGGGGACGGTGCGCGCCGACAGCGCCGCCGCGGAAGTCTGGGACCCGGCGACGAACACCTGGCAGACCACGGGCAGCCTCAACCGTCCCCGCTCCGGGTTCGCCGCCATCGGGTTGCGGACCGGCGGTGCGCTCGTGACCGGCGGCCTCGACCTGGGCCGACCCTCGATGACCGATCCCGCGTACGCGTGCCTGAACGGCGACTCGCTTTCCTACTCGAGCACCTACCTGTGGGCACCGACGACGGGGACCTGGACGCGCGCGGGGCTGCTCGGGACGGCCCGCACGCAACCCAGCATCGCGGCGCTGCCCGACGGCCGGGTGCTCCTCGTGGGCGGCTACTACGAGACCCCGCGCACCGGCCTCGCACCCGATGCCGCGCTGGCCGCCTACCGGCCCCCGGCGCCCGCCCCCGACGCCGGGCCGCCCGCCGACATCGGCCCCAACTTCACGATCCCCGCCCTCGCCACGGCCGAGCTCTTCGATCCCGCGACCGGGACCTGGGCGCCGACCGGGCCCATGCACTACGCCCGCTACGGGGCGGCTGCCGCCACGCTCGCCGACGGCCGGGTGCTCGTGGTGGGCTCAGGCCAGGGCACCTGGATCGGGGGCGGCGGCGCGCTCGCCGTCGGCGACGCGGCCGCCAACAGCGCCGAGCTCTACGATCCGCGCACCGGACGCTTCACCCTGACGGGCTCGCTGCCGGCCGCCGGACGCGAGTCGGGCGTCTACGCCGGCACGGCCGGCACGCTCGTCGCGCTCCCCGACGGCGGCGCCCTGCTCGTGGCCAACGTGCGATCCTGGAAGCACGGCCCGACCGACGTGCGCTCGTTCCGCTACGACGTGCGCACCGGTACCTGGTCGCAGGTGGGCAACGCGCTCATCGACAGCTGGGACTACAAGACGGGCCAGACGACGCACACCGGTGGCCAGGCGGGTCTCGCGGACAGCCTGGTGGCGCGCCTCGCCGACGGGCGGGTCCTGGTGGCCGGCGGCGACTACTGGGGGGCCAGGGGACTCGTCGTGTCCCGCGTCGCCTACCTGTACGACCCGCGCACACACGGCTGGTCGACGGTGGCGTCGCTGCCCGGGCCGAGGGCGGGCGGCGCCGCGGTCGGCCTGCCCGACGGCACGGCGCTGCTGGTGGGCGGGCATGCGAACGATGCAGGGCTGTCGGGAACGTGCGACCAGCCGGTGGGGCTCGCGTCGGCGATCAGGTTCGTGCCGTCGCGGTGACGGCCACCCGGCGCCGGCCACCGCGCGGTCAGGCGCCGTTCTCGACCGTGGCGATCGCCTTGAGATGCCGGTCTTCGAGCCAGCGCCGCACCGAGAGGAGTGCCGCGATCCCCTCGCCGGCGGCGCTCCCCACCTGCTTCGTGGATCCCGAGCGCGCGTCGCCGGCCACGAAGACGCCGTCCATCGAGGTGCGGTAGCCGTCGTCGGCGCGGACGAAGCCGCGTTCGTCGAGGTCGACGGCCCCGCGCAGGAAGCCCGTGTTCGGGTCCAGGCCGACGAAGACGAAGGCCGCCGCGGGCTCGAGGCGCAGCTCCCGGCCGCCGTTCCGCTCGCGGGCCAGGACGGCACCGAGCCGGCCGTCGCGCTCCTCGAACGACACCAGGTCGATCTGCGTCCGCACGGTGATCCGCTGATGGCCCAGCACCTTGTCGCGGACCAGCTCGCTCGCCCGCAGCTCGCCCCGGGTCAGGATCGTGACGTGCTCGGCGAGGCCAGCCAGGAAGAGCGATTCCTCGAGCGCCGAGTTGCCCCCGCCGATCACCACGAGCTCCTTCGCGCCGCGGTAGAAGGGACCGTCGCAGGTGGCGCAGTAGTGCACGCCGAGCCCGACCAGCCCGTCCTCGCCGGGGATCCCCAGGCGCCGGTACCGCGATCCGGTGGCCACGATCACGGCGTCGGCCCCGTACGTGTCGCCGGTTCCCGTGGTGACCGTGACGCAGTCCGGCTCGCGAATGATCCCGGTGATCTCCACCGCGGAGAGGAGCTCCACGCCGTAACGGCGGGCATGCGCCACGAGGCGCTCGGCCAGCTCCGCGCCGCGCACTCCTTCGGGGAAGCCCGGGTAGTTGTCGATCTCCTCGGTCGCCCCGGCCTGACCGCCCAGGGCGCCCCGCTCGATCACCAGTGCGTCCATCCCCTCGCGGGCGGCGTAGATCGCGGCCGAGAGCCCCGCCGGGCCCCCGCCCACGATCAGCACGTCGTACGCCGTCCGGCCGGCCCGGAGCTGGAGTCCCAGCTTCTCCGCCAGCGCCGCGTTGGACGGCTCGAGGAGGTACGAACCGTCCGGGAAGATGATCGTCGGGATCGTGCGCCCGCCGTGCTGCAGCTCCTCCACGAACCGCAGTCCCGCCTCGTCGCGGTCGATGTCGACCCAGGCATACGGGATCCGCTGCTCCATCAGGAAGGCCTTCGAGCGGCGACAGTCGGGACACCAGGGTGCGCCGTAGACGGTGATCTGCTTCATGCGAACCTCCGGTTGCGAGGGTGCGTGTCGCGGGCGCCCGCCGGCGCCGTCGGACGGGGCCGGGGCTTACGATGGACCGACGCGGCGCCGTGTCGGCGCGGACAGACCATGCGGCTACCGGGACGCGCGGTAGCGCCGGATGAGCGCGTTGGTCGACGAGTCGTGGGTCAGCTCCGGCTCGTCGGCGCTGCGCAGCTCGCGGGTCACGCGCGTCGCCAGGACCTTGCCGAGCTCGACGCCCCACTGGTCGAACGAATCGATCTCCCAGACCACGCCCTGGGTGAAGACGCTGTGCTCGTAGAGCGCGACGAGGGCGCCGAGCGTGGCCGGCGTCAGCTCATCGGCGAGGATGGTGTTCGACGGCCGGTTCCCCTCGAAGACGCGATGCGGCACGAGCCACTCCGGCGTGCCCTCCGCCCGCACCTCCTGGGCGGTCCTGCCGAACGCGAGCGCCTCCGTCTGGGCGAAGACGTTCGCCATGAGCAGGTCGTGGTGGTCCTCGAGCGGGTTCAGGCTCCGGGCGAAGCCGATGACGTCGACCGGGACGAGCCGCGTCCCCTGGTGGATCAGCTGGTAGAAGGAGTGCTGGCCGTTGGTGCCCGGCTCGCCCCAGACGATCGGCCCGGTCTGGACGTCCACCGGCCGGCCGTCGAGGGTCACGTGCTTGCCGTTCGACTCCATGGTGAGCTGCTGCAGGTACGCCGGGAAGCGCTTCAGATACTGGTCGTACGGCAGCACCGCGAGCGTCTCGGCCCCCAGGACGTCGGTGTTCCAGATCGCCAGGAGGCCCATCAGCACCGGCAGGTTGCGCTCGAACGGCGCCCTCCGGAAGTGCTCGTCCATGGTCCGGAACCCGGCCAGCAGCTCCCGGAACCGCCCCGGTCCGATGGCGATCATCGTCGAGAGCCCGATCGCCGAGTCCATGGAGTAGCGCCCGCCGACCCAGTCCCAGAAGCCGAACATGTGGTCGGTGTCGATCCCGAACGCGGCGACCTCCCTGGCGTTCGTGGACACCGCGACGAAGTGGCGGGCCACGGCCGCCTCGTCTCCCAGGGAGCCCACGATCCAGGCCCGTGCCGAGCGCGCGTTGCGCATCGTCTCGAGGGTGGTGAAGGTCTTCGAGGAGACGATGAAGAGCGTCTCGGCCGGGTCGAGGTCGCGGGTCGCCTCGACGAAGTCGGTCGCGTCGACGTTCGACACAAACCGCATCGCCAGGTCCCGCCGGGTGTAGGCGCGCAGCGCCTCGTAGGCCATGACGGGACCGAGGTCGCTGCCGCCGATGCCGATGTTGACGACGTTTCGGATGGGGCGGCCCGTGTGGCCCAGCCAGGCGCCGGAGCGCACCCGGTCGGCCAGGTCGGCCATCCGGTCGAGGACCTCGTGGACGCCGGGCACGACGTCCTCGCCGTCGACCACGATGGACACGTCCCGCGGCGCGCGAAGGGCCACGTGGAGGACGGCGCGGTCCTCGGTGATGTTGATGTGCTCGCCGGCGAACATCTCCTCGATCCGTGCCTGCAGGCCGGCGCTCTCGGCAACCGCGATCAGCCGGCGCAGGGTCTCGTCGGTCACCCGCTGCTTGGAGTAGTCGAGGTACAGGCCGGCGGCCTCGGCCGTCAGGCGGGTCCCGCGATCCGGGTCGTCGGCGAAGAGGTCGCGCAGGTGCCGGCCGCGGAGGTGGTCCCCGTGGGCGAGCAGCTGCCGCCAGGCGGCGCGCTGCGCGAGCGGCGTGCGATGTTCCGGCTGATGGCTGTTCATGGCTGTGCTCCACACGAGGTTTGCCCTGGCCCTGGTGCCGACGATCGGTCGCCTCCGCGTTCCGGTTCGCCGGCAGCTTGCGGGTGCCGGCAGCGTTCCGGTTCGCCGGCAGCGTTCCGGTCGCCGGCAGCTTGCGGGTGGTGTTGTGCGGCCTGACACCGTCCATGGTCGCACCGCCGGCGCGCGGCGCCCACCACTGTGCCTCGATGAGGCCGTCCGCGCTGGCGGGAACCGCTGATCATGCAGGACGTCGCGGCTGAACCGCCGATCATGCAGGACGTGGCGGCTGAACCGCCGATCATGCAGGACGTGCACCCGTGGAACCGTATGTCGGGCGGCGATTGCAGTTGCAGTGGCTTGGTCGCGGCCGAGGATCACGGAGGTGCCCGTCCGAACGGCGGCGCCGCACGACGGCCGGGTCCCTGCCCGCCACCGCAGGTGCCGATGGCGCTTCGACCGGACATAGCGTTCTACCGGGCGAACATCCTGCAGGAATGCGGACCGATCGGCTGGCTTTGGGTTCTGCACAGCGAACATCCTGCAGGATTGTCGGGCGCGCGGCGGCTGGGCCGGGTTTCTGACTACGCTGGGGGTCCAGGTACGCCGGAGGTGCGGCGGCGGCCGCCGCGATGGCGCACCCGCGGGCATCCTTGGCACAAGACGGCGCGACGGCCCGAGCCGCGGGGTGGGAGCTGCGCGTTGGGAGCCGCGGGGTGGAAGCTGCGGGTTGGGAGCCGCGGGTTGGGAGCCGCGGGTTGGGAGCCGCGGGTTGGGAGCCGCGGGTTGGGAGCCGCGGGTTGGGAGCCGCGGGTTGGGAGCCGCGGGGTGGGAGCTGCGTCGTCGTCTCCGTGCACGGTGTCGCCCCTCACGATCGACGACGTCCGGTGGCTGCTCGCTCGCCTGGACGACCTGGGAGCGCGGCCGCGGGTACTGAAGGTGGTCCCGGCCGAGTCGGGCTCGGGCGCCCCGGCGGAGCGCGTGCGGCGCGGCGGTCACGCACCTCACAGAGCTGGATCGCCACCTCGCCGAGACGGCTCCGCGAGGCCCCGTTCCGCACGGCGTGGTGCGGGTCCTCGCCCGCCGGGCGCCGGGCCCCGTTCGGATCCGGCGCGGGCGACCTTGCTGAACGCCGGCCCTCCCGGCAGCGCGTCAGGCGAGCTCGCCGGTCGGGACGAGCGAGCTGTCGCCGGTCCGCAGGGCGTTGAACAGGCGCAGGTAGTCGCGCAGGTTGCGGGTCGAGAGGAAGTTGCGGCGCACACGCTCGCGCCCGGCGATCCCCATGCGGGTGACCCGGCCCGTGCTGCCGGCGTCGGTCCGCGCGGTCGAGGTCACCGGCCTGGCCGTCGCCGGGGGGCGGGTCGACCTGCGCTTCGAGCGACGAGCGGGCTCCAGCCGGGCGGACGTCTCCGTGATCGACCGGCGGGGCGACATCGAGGTGCTGGTTGACGGTCCAGACGATCGCGCCGGACGGAACGGGTATCCTGCCGGTGAACCTGCGTCCCGAAGGCCCGGCCCCGGGGGAGCCGAGCCCGTGGAGGCGACCTCGCGATGACGATGCAGACGAGCACCGCCGGCGCCGCAGCGACATCGGCCGGGACGGGGGCCGGGGCGGCGCTGCGCATCGCCGGGCTCGTCAAGGACTACGGCCCGGTGCATGCCGTGCGGGGGATCGATCTCGAGGTGCGTCGCGGCGAGGTCTTCGGTTTCCTCGGGCCCAACGGCGCCGGCAAGACCACGACGATCCGGTGCGTCCTGGACCTCCTGCGACCCACGGCCGGCAGCATCGAGGTGCTGGGGCTCGACCCGCACGCAGACGGGGTGGCTGTCCGCTCGCGGGTGGCATACGTGCCCGGCGAGCTGCGGCTTCCCGAGCGCCTGACCGGCGCCGAGCTCGTGGCCAGCATCGGGCGGTTGCGGGGCGGGCACGATCCCCGCCGTCGCGACGAACTGGCGGCGCGCCTGGACCTGGACCTCGGGCGCCGGATGCGCGACCTGTCGAGCGGCAATCGCCGCAAGGTGGCCCTGCTCCTGGCGTTCCTCGCGCGGGCGGATCTGCTCGTCCTCGACGAGCCCACCAACGGCCTCGATCCGCTCATGCAGCACGAGTTCCTGCGCCTGGTGCGCGAGGCGCGGGACGAGGGGACCACCGTGTTCCTCTCCTCGCACGTGCTGAGCGAGGTCCAGCGGGCGGCCGACCGGGTGGCAGTCCTTCGCGCCGGCAGGATCGTGGCGCTCGGCACGGTCGACGACCTGCGCGGGCGGGCGCGCCAGCGCGTCGAGGTCTGGTTCGCCGACGACCCACCGGCATCGGAGCTCGCCGGGGTCTCCGGTCTGGACGACATGACGATCGACGATCATCGGCTGACCGCGGTCCTGTCGGGACCCATCCAGCCACTCCTGGCGGTCCTCGCGCGCCACCGGGTGGCGAGCCTGCTCGTCGAGGAGCCGGACCTGGAGGAGACGTTCCTCGACCTGTACGCGGAGGCATCGTGAGCGCCGCGCTGTTCGAGCTCGTGCTGATCCCGCTGCGCTCGTTGCGACGCGCCAGCGCCGCCTGGGGGATCGTCCTGGCCCTGTTCATCGGCGCGACCGTCGCCTTCTGGCCGGCGTTCCAGGGCTCGTCGGCGCTCAGCCAGGCACTCGACCAGCTGCCGAACGGCCTCGTGGAGGCGCTCGGCATGCAGGACATCGGCACGCCGGCCGGCTTCCTGCGCGGGAACCTGTACGACTTCCTGATCCCGCTCCTCCTCGTCGGTGCCGCCGTCGCCATGGCGAGTGGCCAGACCGCCGGGGAGGAGGATGCCGGGCGTCTCGAGATCTACCTGGCGCAGCCGGTCTCGCGCGTTCGACTCTGGGTCGCGCGCGTGGCGGCCCTGGCGGTGGCGCTCGCGGTCGTGGTCATCGTGATCCTGGTCGCGCAGCTGGGCTTCGATGCGGTGGTCGGGCTCCAGCTCCCGGCGTCCCACCTGGCGGCGACCCTGCTCCTCTGCGCGCTCCTCGCGTTCCTGCACGCGGGCCTCGCCTTCGCGATCGCGGGCTGGTTCCCGCGGCCCTCGTGGACCCTCGGAGCGGCCGTCGCCGCGGGCGTCGCCGGATACCTCGTGGTCGCGCTCTTCCCGCTGAACGCGACGCTCGCGCCCTGGCGCCACGTGTCGCCCTGGGACTGGGCCTTCGGCGGGGACCCGCTGGTCCACGCCGCCGCCGCCTGGCGCTACATGGCGCTGCTCCTGCCCGCCGTGGCGCTCGCCGCCGTGGGGGGCCTGGGATTCGCGCGACGGGATGTGCGGGCCGGCTGATGCAGGATGCCCGCCCCCGTGAGGGGAGCAGCCCGGAGGCCGACGCGAGCGGCGACACCATCCGGCAGCCCGCACCCCCGGGTGGCGTGCTGCGCCGGATCCTCGCGTCCCCGGCGTACCTCTACCGGGCGAGGCTCGGATTCCTGCTGGGGCACCGGTTCCTGGTGCTGGTGCACGAGGGGCGGCGCACGGGACGGCGGCGGGAGACGCCGCTCGAGGTCATGCACTACGACGGCGCGTCCGGCGAGGCGGTCGTGGCGGCCGGGTGGGGCCGCCGGACCGGCTGGCTCCACAACGTCGAGGCAGGGCTCGCCCTGGAGATCCGGATCGGGCGGGCGCGATACGTCCCGGCCTGGCGGCGGCTCGAGCCGGACGAGGCAGTGGCCGTCATCGAGCACTATGAGCGCCACAGCGGCCTGCCCGCGCCGCTCGTCCGCGCCGTGCTGGGCCGGCTGCTCGGCTGGCGTTACGACGGGACCCCGGAGGCGCGCCGGCGGGCGGCCGGCCAGATCCCCCTGCTGGCGTTCCGCCCCGCGATCCCGCAGGCCGGCCCCGGTCCCTGGACCAGTGTGAGCCGCGTCCGCCGCACCCGGGCGCAGGCACGGGCGAGCTACGACCGGCTGAGCCGCTGGTACGACGTGTTCGAGGAACCGTTCGAGCGCGGTCCGCGACGCCGGGCCCTCGGGATGGCGGCGATCGCGTCGGGCGAGACGGTCCTGGAGGTCGGGTTCGGCACCGGGCACGACCTGGTGGCCCTGGCGCGCGCGGTCGGGCCATCCGGGCACGTCCTCGGGCTCGACCTGTCGGAGGGGATGCGGCGGGAGGCCGAGCGGCGCCTGCGGAGCGCCGGGGTGTCCGGCCGCGTCGAGCTGCAGACGGGCGACGCCGTGGCGATGCCGTACGCGGACGGCACGGTGGACGTGGTGATGATGAGCTTCACGCTCGAGCTCTTCGACACGCCGGAGATCCCGCAGGTGCTGGCCGAGTGCCGGCGCGTGCTGCGGCCGGGCGGCCGCCTGGTCGTCACCTCGCTGGCGCGCCGGGAGCCGCTGGGCGCATGGGCCCGCCTGTACGAGGCGAGCCACGAGCTGTTCCCGGCGCTGGTCGACTGCCGCGCGATCCCGCTGCAGGCGGCGATCCGAGAGGCGGGCCTGGAGCTGCGCAGCGTCACGGCAGGGTCCCTCTGGGGCCTGCCGGTGGACGCCGTCCTGGCGATCCGACCGTTGGCCAGCTGACCGTTCGGCTCGTTCGCCCGTTCGGCCCGTTCGGCCCGTGTCCGGCGGCCCGCGCCCCCGATACGCTGGGTCCACACGCGGAGGCACGGAGACGATGAACGCGCTGGTCATGCGGCCCGCGTCGCCGGTGGTGGCGGCCGGCGACGGGCCGGGCGGGTGATCGGGGAGAGGCTCACGCGGACCCGGTCGCGGGCGGGGCGCCTGCCTGACCCGGAGGTCCCCTGATGCACACCTGGCTCGCCGCCGCCATCTTCATCGCGGCATACGCGCTCATCGCGAGCGAGCGGGTCGACCGGACGCTGGTCGCGCTGCTCGGCGGCCTGGCGGTGGTCGCGCTCGGCATCATCGACCAGCACGAGGCCTTCGCCGCGATCGACCTCAACGTCATCTTCCTGCTGGCCGGCATGATGGTCCTCGCCGGCACACTCGGTCGGACCGGCTTCTTCGAGTGGCTGGCGATCCGGGCGGCCAAGCTCTCGCGGGGCGATCCCTTCCGGCTGCTGGTGGTCTTCGCCGTGATCACGGCGGGGCTCTCCGCGCTGCTGGACAACGTGACCACCGTCGTGCTCATCACGCCGGTGATCCTCTCCGTCTCGCGGCGGCTCGGCATCCCGCCGGGTCCGTACCTCGTCGGCGAGATCCTCGCCTCCAACATCGGGGGGACGGCCACGCTCATCGGGGACCCGCCGAACATCCTGATCGGGTCGGCGGCACGGCTGGACTTCGCCGCGTTCCTGGTCAACCTGGCTCCGGTGACGCTGGTGGTGCTGGCGGTCGTGATCGTGACGCTGCGGCGGCTGTTCCGGGGCGACCTCCGGGTGCCGGACGAGCAGCGGGAGGCGATCCTCGAGCTCCGCGAGAGCGAGGCGATCCACGACCGCCGACTGCTCGCCATCTCGCTGATCGTGATCGCCGCGACCATGGCCGGGTTCCTGCTGCACGCCGCGCTCGGCCTGGAGGCCGCCACGATCGCGCTGCTCGGTGCGACCGTCCTGTTGCTGGTGGCCCGCATCGACCCGCACGAGGCGCTCCGGCAGGTCGAGTGGTCCACGCTCTTCTTCTTCGTCGGGCTCTTCATGCTCGTCGAAGCGGTGGTGCACGTCGGGATCGTGGGAGGCGTCGCCGATGCGCTGGCGCGGGCGACGGCCGGGCAGGTCACCGTGGCGGCGATCGCGCTGCTGTGGTTCTCCGCGATCGCCTCCGCCGTGGTCGACAACATCCCCTACGCGGCCACGGCGATCCCGGTGGTCCAGCGGCTCACGTCGGACGGGCTCCCGGCCGGGCCGCTCTGGTGGGCGCTGGCGCTGGGCGCCTGCCTGGGGGGCAACCTGACGATCGTGGGGGCGTCGGCGAACGTGGTCGTGGCCGGCATGGCCGCCCGCGCGGGACACCCCATCCGGTTCACCGAGTTCCTCCGGTACGGCGCGGTGGTCGTCGGGGAGTCGATGGTGATCTCCACCGTCTACCTGTGGGCGCGATACCTGGCCTGAACGAACACGCGGGTCGCGCCGGGGCGGCCCTTCCGGTGGCCAGCGGCGCGGTGTGGCGCGCGGCATACTGATCCGACGGGCCGGGCATCCGATGCGAGGCAAGCGACGCAGTGAACCAGGATCTCCACATCCCTCCCACTGTCGCCTGGGTCGAGGGCGCGATCGAGATCATCGACCAGACCAGGCTGCCCGCCGGGCTCGAGGTCGTCCGGCTCTCCACGGTGGAGGCGGCGATCGACGCGATCCGCCGGCTGGCCGTGCGCGGCGCGCCGGCGATCGGCGGCTGCGGGGCGCTGGCGATGGTGGTCGGGCTCGACGAGGCGCACCCGGCCACGGTCGGGGCCGCGCGTACCGAGCTCGACGCGCTTGTCGAGCGGATCGGTGCCGCGCGGCCCACGGCTGTGAACCTCTCCTGGGCGGTGCGGCGCGTTCGTGACGCCGCCACCGCGGAGGCCACGCCGGAAGGGATCCGCGAGCGGGCGCTTAGGGAGGCGCAGCGCATCGTCGACGAGGACCGCGAGGCCTGCCGCCTGATCGGCGAGCATGGCCGGGTCGAGCTGCCGGCGGCGAGCACGATCCTCACCCACTGCAACACCGGGCGCCTGGCCACGCTCGGGTGGGGGACCGCGCTGGGCGTGGTGTACGCCAAGGCCGCGGCCGGTGAGCCCGTGCGCGTCTTCGCCTGCGAGGCACGCCCGCTCCTGCAGGGCGCCCGCCTGACGGCCTGGGAGCTGACGCAGGCCGGCATCGATGTCACGCTCATCGTGGACAGCGCGGCCGCCTCGCTTCTGCACTCGGGGCGGGTCGACGCGGTGGTGGTGGGTGCCGACCGGATCGCGGCCAACGGCGACACGGCCAACAAGGTGGGAACCTTCTCGCTCGCACTGGCGGCCCGCCACGCCGGGGTGCCGTTCTACGTCGCCGCCCCCACGTCGACCGTCGACCCGGCGACGCCGTCGGGCGACGCGATCGTGATCGAGGAGCGGCCCGCCGACGAGGTGCGGACCTGGCAGGGCGGGGCCTCGGCGCCGAAGGACGTCCCGGCCTGGAACCCCGCCTTCGACGTGACGCCGCACGACCTGATCACGGGCTTCATCACCGAGCGCGGGGTCCTGCATCCGCCGTTCCCGCCGTTCGGCGCGCCGGCGGCCGGCAGGGAAAGCCCGGGGACCCGGCGCGTCACGGGGGCGCCGGACGACGCGACGGGACCCGCGGAGCAACGCGGCCGATGAGCGGTCCCGCGAGCTGGCAGGCCGCCCGGGAGCACGTCCTGCTCTTCTCGCGGCGCCTGCTGGCCGAGCGGTTGGTCTACTTCACCGCCGGCAACATCAGCATGCGGATCCCGGACGATCCCGACCTGGTGGCGGTCACGCCCGCGAGCACGCCGTATGACACGATGCGGCCGGAGGACGTGGTGATCGTCCGGACGGACGGCCGCGTGGTGGACGGCATGCTGCGCCCGACCAGCGAGCTGCCGCTGCACACGCTCACCTACGTGCGCCGGCCCGACGTGGGCGGGATCGTCCACACGCACAGCGCGGCCGCGATGGCCGTGGCGGCCATGGGGATCGGCATCCCGCCCATCCTCCACGGGCTGGTCTCCGCATGCGGGGGCGGGATCGTGACCGCGCCGTACGCCAGGGGAGGGACGGCCGAGCTCGCCGAGCTGACCGCCGGGGCGCTGCGCGACCGGAGCGCCTGCCTGCTCCGCAACCACGGCGTGCTCGCGATCGGGCCCACCGTGGACCACGCCTACAACGCGGCGTCGGTGGTGGAAGGCGCGGCCGACGCGTACCTCCGGGCGTTCGCCTTCCGGCCGGTGCCGCAGATCGCCCCCGCGGAGGTGGAGCGGATCCGCCGCGAGCAGTGGGCACCGGCCTGGTCCGGTCGTCGGGCGGGTCCCACGCACGGCGGGTAGCGCGATGAGCAGGGAGTGGGACGCCGCGACGTACGACCGGGTCGCCGATCCCCAGGCGCGCTGGGGCGCGGACGTCATCGCGCGCCTCGATCCGCGCGGGGTCGGGCGCGTGCTGGACGCGGGCTGCGGCAGCGGGCGGGTGACCGAGCAGCTGCTGGAGCGCCTGCCGGAGGCGCACGTGGTGGCGCTTGACGGCTCCGGGCGGATGCTGGAGGAGGCCGCGCGACGCCTCGCCCCCTTCGGGTCGCGCGTCTCGTTCGTCTGCGCGGATCTGCGGGAGCCCGTGCTGCTGGACGAGCCGGTCGATGCCATCGTCTCCACGGCGACCTTCCACTGGGTGCCCGACCACGCCGGGCTGTTCCGGCGGTTGGCGGCGGTGCTGCGGCCCGGGGGTCAGCTGGTGGCGCAGTACGGCGGCAGGGGCAACATCGCGTCGGTGGTGCGGGCCGTTGCCGAGCTGGGTGACCCGATACCCGGGCGATGGACCTACGCGGAGCCGGAGGACGAGCGCCGGTGCCTGGCGGATGCCGGCTTCGTGGACGTGCAGGCCTGGCTCCACCCGGAGCCGACGAGCTTCGAGGCGGGGGAATCGTTCGAGACGTTCCTCGCCACGGTCGTGCTGCGGGAGCACGTGGCGCTGCTGCCCGAGCAGGACCGGGCCGCGTTCGTCCACGCGGTGGCCTCCCGCCTGCCGGGACCGTTCCTGGACTACGTGCGGCTCAACGTGGTGGCCCGCCGGGGCTGACGCTGTCGCGGACGATCCGGGGTGCCAGGTCGCTCCCGAGGACGATCTCCCGGTCCGGCTCCAGCGGCACGGTGTCGTGGCAGGTCAGGTAGAGCACCTGGTGGCGCTGGCCGAGCGCGCGGATCGTGCGTGCCACCCGCCCGGCCCGCGCCGGGTCGAAGTTCACCAGCACCTCGTCCATGACGATGGGTAGCGGCTCGGCCTGGCTCGCGTAGTGCTCGATGAGGCCGAAGCGGAAGGCCAGGTAGAGCTGCTCACGGGTCCCCCGCGACAGCTCCGCGGGCCGGACCAGCGAGCCGTCGTCGGCGCGGAGCGCCCCGCGGACGCGTTCGCCGAAGGGCACCACCAGCCCGGCGAACTCGCCGCCCGTCCAGTCGACGAAGTGGCGCTCGGCGGCGGCGATCACGGCAGGTCGGTGCAGTCGTTCGAAGCGCGCGCGGGCGGCCGCGATCAGCTCGGCGGCGAGGCGGGCCACGAGGTACCGGTCGGCCAGCTCGCAGAGCGCCGCCAGCGTGTTCTCGCGGCGCTGCCGGAGCTCGGAGGTGTCGGTCTCGGATTCGATGCGCCGGATCTCCTGCTCCGCCGCGCCGAGCTGGGTGGCGAGCTGGTGCCTGCGCTGGCGGAGCGATTCCAGCTCCGCGTCGAGCGAGGCCCGCCGCGCAGCGACCGCATCCGGCCCCGCGTCGGACGCCGCGGCCGCCAAGGCGGCGCCGGCGGCCACGGACGGGCCGGCGGCGCCGCCGACCCCCGACGCGGCCGCCCCGAGCCGTTGTCGCAGCGTGAGGGTGGCTTCCGCGTCGCCGGCGATCGCCGCGAGCGTGGCCACGTTGCGATCGCGGTCGGCCTCGAGCGCCGCCCGCCGGGCGGCGCGGGTGTGCCGGGCCTCCAGGTCGGCGCGATCGGCCAGGCCGTGGCGGGCGAGGAACGCCCGGTAGGCCTCCCGCGCCGCCGCAAGGGCCCCGCGCGCGCCCTCCGCCTCGCGCTCCGCGGCCTCGAGGGCCCGCGAGGCGGCGCGACGCTCGGCGTCCAGGCGGGTGGCCTCCTGCAGGTCGGCCACGGCGGCCCGTACGAGCGCATGGAGATCCGTTCCCGTGCAGCCGAGCGGCTCCAGCACGGCACGCACGCCGCGCTCCCATGCGCCGCGGCGTTCGATGCCGGTGGCCACGGCGACCGCCAGGTCGTCATGGGCCCGCAGGGTGATTCGCGCCGACTCCGCCCGTTCCAGCATCCGGGCGACCGCCTCCGGGTCCTGCGGTGGCAGCCCGGTCGAGGCGAGGACGCGCTCCCATTCGGCGCGGGCCGCGGTCACCCGCCCCTCGGCATCGGCCAGGCGTGTCGCGGCGTCGTCGGCCGCGCGGCGGCGGAGGAGCGCCTGCGTGACGGCGGCATCGTGCTGCCGCTCGAGCGCCGCGCGATCCCGTTCCTGCCGGGCCAGCTCACCCACCTGTTCTCGCAGCGCGAGCGGAACGGCCCCGCTGTCGGACGGCAGGCCCAGCGCGGCGAGGGCGGCGTCCAGCGCGGCCCGCGCCGCACGGACACGCTCGGCCGCGCCCCACGGGTCCGTCCCGTCGTCGTCCTGCGGCCGGCCGTCGCCCCTGCCGCGGCCGGGGTCGTTCCGGGAGGAGGGATCGGCGTCCCCCGCGGCGTCGGTCGCTCCACGGGCGTCGGGTTCTCCCCGGGCGCCGGGTTCTCCCTGGGGCCCGCCTCGCCACGGGACGCCCGCGCCCGCCCAGGCGGCACGGGCCGCGGCGCCGCCGACGACCAGGAGCACCACGCCGACGAGCACCGCGGCCATGGGGCCCGCGACCGCTGCCATCGCGCCCGCGGCGGCGCTTGCCAGCACGACGGTGCCGGCCGCGAGCGCCGCAGCCTGCACCCGCGATCGCCCTCGCCGCGCCGCCGCCTCGGCCTCGGCGGCCGCCGTCCGCGCGAGCGCCGTCTCGCGCTCC